>NZ_JBSICH010000012.1:0-248333 GCF_053613315.1 Streptomyces sp. JK94
GTTGCTCGCGTCCACTGTGTTGGTTCTGAAACCACGAACAATCAGACTGTGTTGGTCACCGGTTGGTTGTCTGTTTCATAGTGTTTCGGTGGTCATAGCGTAGGGGAAACGCCCGGTTACATTTCGATCCCGGAAGCTAAGCCTTACAGCGCCGATGGTACTGCAGGGGGGACCCTGTGGGAGAGTAGGACGCCGCCGAACTCCTCTTAGAGCTCTGGCTCTTGGGCATGCCGCCCGAGAGCCAGAGCTTTTTTGTGTTGAGGTAAGGTCAGGGGGCATCATTGGCTCGTTCCACCCCAGGAGGCCCCCGCGTGGAGGTCCAGGAGACCCGCGTGCAGACCGACCGGGTCCTCACCATCCCCAACATCCTGAGCATGGCCCGCCTCGCCGGCGTGCCGCTCTTCCTGTGGCTTATCCTCAGGCCCGAGTTCGGGGGCCCCAAGAGCGATGGCTGGGCCCTGCTGGTGCTGGCCCTCAGCGGGATCAGCGACTACCTGGACGGGAAGCTCGCGCGGCGCTGGAACCAGATCAGCAGCCTCGGCCGACTCCTGGACCCCGCGGCCGACCGGCTCTACATCCTGTCCACCCTGGTGGGCCTCACCTGGCGGGAGATCCTCCCGCTCTGGCTGACCCTCGTCCTGCTCGCCCGCGAAGCGGTCCTGCTCGTGATGGTGGGCATCCTCCGACGGCACGGCTATCCGCCGCCCCAGGTGAACTTCCTGGGCAAGGCCGCCACCTTCAACCTCATGTACGCCTTCCCTCTACTACTGCTCAGTGACGGAAGTGGATGGATCGCGTCACTCGCTGCAGTTTTCGGATGGGCGTTCGCCGGATGGGGTACAACCCTGTACTGGTGGGCAGGTGTTCTCTACGTGGTTCAGGTCCGCCGCTTGGTCCGTGCGGACACCATGGCCGATTGAACTCGTTCGCTGATTGAGCGGCCCCGGCGGCCGGATGGCCCGCTCTGCAAAAGTGCGGGACTCTGGACGAGGGAAGTCGGTCAACCCGTCATCTCTTAGAGGAGGACGCTTCCGACATGAAGGCCGTCGTGATGGCCGGAGGCGAAGGCACACGCCTTCGTCCGATGACCTCGAGCATGCCCAAGCCGCTCCTGCCGGTGGCCAACCGGCCGATCATGGAGCACGTTCTGCGGCTGCTCAAAAGGCATGGGCTCAACGAGACCGTGGTCACCGTCCAGTTCCTGGCTTCGCTGGTCAGGAACTACTTCGGTGACGGCGAAGAGCTCGGAATGGAGCTCACCTATGCCAACGAGGAGAAGCCACTCGGTACCGCCGGAAGCGTCAAGAACGCCGAAGAGGCGTTGAAGGACGACGCCTTCCTCGTGATTTCCGGCGATGCCCTGACCGACTTCGACCTCACCGACCTGATCAATTTCCACAAGGAAAAGGGCGCGCTCGTCACCGTGTGTCTGACACGCGTGCCCAACCCCCTGGAATTCGGTATCACCATCGTCGACGAAGAGGGCAAGGTCGAGCGCTTCCTGGAGAAGCCGACCTGGGGCCAGGTCTTCTCGGACACCGTGAACACCGGTATCTACGTCATGGAGCCCGAGGTCTTCGACTACGTCGACCCCGACGTGCCCGTGGACTGGTCCGGTGACGTCTTCCCGCAGCTGATGAAGGAAGGCAAGCCCGTCTACGGCTACGTCGCCGAGGGCTACTGGGAGGACGTCGGCACGCACGAAAGCTACGTGAAGGCCCAGGCCGACGTCCTGGAGCGCAAGGTCGACGTCGACATCGACGGTTTCGAGATCTCGCCCGGCGTATGGGTCGCCGAGGGCGCCGAGGTGCACCCCGACGCCGTGCTCCGGGGACCCCTGTACATCGGCGACTACGCAAAGGTCGAGGCCGGCGCCGAAATCCGGGAACACTCGGTGGTCGGCTCCAACGTCGTCGTCAAGAGCGGCGCCTTCATGCACAAGGCAGTCGTCCACGACAACGTGTACGTCGGCCCCCACAGCAACCTGCGGGGCTGCGTCGTCGGCAAGAACACCGACATCATGCGCGCCGCGCGGATCGAGGACGGCGCGGTCATCGGAGACGAGTGCCTGGTCGGTGAAGAATCGATCATCCAGGGCAACGTCCGGGTCTACCCGTTCAAGACCATCGAGGCCGGTGCCTTCGTCAACACCTCGGTCATCTGGGAGTCCCGCGGACAGGCGCATCTCTTCGGGGCCCGCGGGGTGTCCGGCATCCTCAACGTGGAGATCACGCCGGAGCTGGCCGTACGGCTGGCCGGCGCCTACGCGACCACGTTGAAGAAGGGGTCCACCGTCACCACGGCCCGCGACCACTCCCGCGGTGCCCGTGCGCTGAAGCGGGCGGTGATCTCCGCCCTGCAGGCCAGTGCCATCGACGTACGGGACCTGGAGAACGTACCGCTGCCCGTGGCGCGGCAGCAGACCGCGCGGGGCAGTGCCGGCGGCATCATGATCCGGACCACGCCCGGGGTGCCGGACTCCGTGGACATCATGTTCTTCGACGGACAGGGCGCGGACCTCTCGCAGGGCAGCCAGCGGAAGCTGGACCGGGTCTTCGCGCGGCAGGAGTACCGTCGGGCATTCCCCGGGGAAATCGGTGACCTGCACTTCCCGTCCAGCGTCTTCGACTCGTACACCGGGTCGCTGCTGCGCAACGTCGACATCACGGGGATCGCGGAGTCCGGGCTCAAGGTCGTCGTCGACGCCTCCAACGGCAGCGCGGGGCTGGTCCTGCCGAGTCTGCTCGGCAAGCTGGGCGTTGACTCGCTGACCATCAACCCGGGTCTCGACGAGTCCAGGCCGACGGAGTCGGCCGACATGCGGCGGTCGGGGCTGGTGCGTCTGGGCGAGATCGTGGCGTCCTCCCGGGCGGCGTTCGGCGTGCGGTTCGACCCGGTCGGTGAGCGGCTGTCGCTCGTCGACGAGAAGGGCCGGATCATCGAGGACGACCGGGCACTGCTGGTGATGCTCGACCTGATCGCGGCCGAACGGCGCAGCGGCCGGGTCGCGCTGCCGGTCACCACCACGAGGATCGCCGAGCAGGTGGCGGCGTACCACGGGACCCAGGTCGAGTGGACGACCACCTCTCCCGACGACCTGACGCGTGTCGGCGGTGAGGAAGGCGCGATCTTCGGCGGCGACGGCAAGGGCGGCTTCATCGTCCCGGAGTTCAGCAGCGTCTACGACGGTACGGCGGCCTTCGTGCGGCTGATCGGGCTGGTGGCCCGGACGCAGCTCACGCTGAGCCAGATCGATGCGCGCATCCCGAAGGCCCACGTCCTCAAGCGCGATCTGGCGACTCCCTGGGCCGTCAAGGGCCTCGTCATGCGGCGGGTCGTCGAGGCCGCCGGAGACCGCTTCGTGGACACCACGGACGGTGTGCGCGTGGTGGAGACCGACGGGCGCTGGGTGATGGTGCTGCCCGACCCCGCCGAGGCGGTCACCCACCTGTGGGCCGAGGGCCCCGACGACGCCTCCGCACAGGCGCTGCTCGACGAGTGGTCCGCGGTGGTGGACAGCGCGGGCCGGTAGAACACACCGCACGCGTGCGTGCCGGACAAGTGTCCCCAAGGGGGCCTGTCCGGCACGCCGGTGGGGCCATTCGGAGGTAGTGGTGGTGGCGTGCGACGATGTGCGGCATGCCGCAGCAACCCCCCGTTCGGAGCACATTCACGCGGCCCGCTCGCCCGGACGCCTCCATGTCGTTGCTCACCAACGTCATGGACCACAGCCTGGATGACGGCTACGCCGAAACCGCCGCACGGAAGAAGGCCGACGGCGGCGGCGGTGTGCCGAGGACTCTCCGGGCCAAGCTCGGACTGGCCGCCGGGCTGGTCCTGGCTGCCCTGGTCGTGACGGTCGGTGCCGCCCAGGCGCGGGTCGCGGCTCCCGCGGTCGCCAAGGAGCGCGAAGAACTCATCGACCGTATCGAGGGGGAGACCTCGGCGGCCGACAAGCTCGAGAAGACCGTCGACGAACTGCGCCAGGACGTGAGCGCGCGCCAGCGCGAGGCGCTGGAGAAGAACGGCGACAGCGGTCGGTCCGACCTGATGGGCGTCCTGTCGGGCGCGGTCGAAGTGCACGGCCCCGGCGTGAAGCTCGTGGTGAACGACGCCAAGGACGCGGGCACGGGCGGCGACGGGCAGGCGCGCGGCACCTCCGGGTTCTCCGACACGGGCCGGGTGCGGGACCGGGACATGCAGCGGGTCGTCAACGGGTTGTGGGAGTCGGGGGCCGAGGCGATCTCCATCAACGGTCAGCGTCTGACGGCACTGTCGGCGATCAGGGCCGCCGGTGACGCGATACTGGTCGACAACAAACCGCTCGTGCCGCCGTACACGGTGCTCGCGGTGGGGGACGGCGAGCGGCTCAGCACCCGGTTCCAGGACAGCGCCGACGGGATCTACCTGCATGTCCTGCAGGAGAACTACGGCATCCGCACGGCCATCTCCGCCGCGGAGGACCTCGAGCTGCCCGCCGCACCGAGCATGACCGTACGTACAGCACAACCGATAACCGGGAAGGGCACATCGTGATCGCCGTACTGGGCCTCGTCGTGGGAGTCGTGGCCGGCCTGTTGGTCCGGCCCGAGGTGCCGGCGGCCGTCGAGCCGTACCTGCCGATCGCCGTCGTGGCGGCGCTCGACGCCGTCTTCGGCGGTCTGCGGGCCATGCTCGACGGCATCTTCGACGACAAGGTCTTCGTGGTGTCGTTCCTGTCGAACGTGGTGGTGGCCGCGCTGATCGTGTTTCTCGGCGACAAGCTGGGCGTGGGGGCCCAGCTGTCCACCGGGGTCGTGGTCGTCCTGGGCATCCGCATCTTCTCCAACGCGGCGGCGATCCGCCGCCACGTCTTCCGGGCGTGAGGCCGATGAGAGACCACGGCGAGCAGAATGCGCACAGGCTGCGCAAGGAATTGCCCGACGAGGTACCGCCGCCACCCCCGGCGGAGGTGGCCCCGGCCGGCGACGCGTCGGACGGGACGCCGGGTGAGGGGCGGCGGGCGCCGGGCACCGGGCTGACCGGCAGGCAGAGGCTCGTCAAGGGGCTGTGGCCGCCGCGCCTCACCCGGGCTCAACTCATCGTCGCGCTGCTGCTGTTCGGCCTCGGTTTCGGCCTGGCCGTCCAGGTGGCGTCCAACAGCGAGGGCGACAGCGCGCTGCGCGGCGCACGGCAGGAGGATCTGGTCCGCATCCTCGATGAACTGGACGACCGCACTCAGCGTCTTGAAGACGAGAAGCAGGTCCTGGAGAAGCAGCGCGACGAGCTGGAGAACAGCTCCGACCAGGCCGAGGAGGCCCGCAGGCAGACTCTCGAGAAGGAACGGCAACTCGGCGTCCTCGCGGGCACCGTGGCCGCCCAGGGACCCGGTATCACGGTGACGATCGAGGACACGAAGGAGACGGTCGAGGCGGACATGCTGCTCGACGCCATCCAGGAACTGCGGGCGGCGGGTGCGGAGGCGATCCAGGTGAACGGCGTGCGGGTCGTCGCCGGCACGTACTTGACGGACGCCGACAAGTCCGTGAACGTCGACGGGAACAAGATCAACGCACCGTATCGTTTCCAGGTCATCGGCAAGCCGCAGGACCTCGAGCCGGCTCTCAACATTCCTGGAGGAGTGGTGCAGACACTGGAGAAGGAACAGGCCACCGTTACTGTGGAGCGGTCGAGCAAGATCGTCGTGGACGCCTTGCGAGCGGCGAAGCAGCCTGACTACGCTCGGTCGTCCTCCCAGTGAACCAGCGGTGCATGGGGGGCGACCGGCCAGGGCATGAGGTTGCGGGGGGTCGGCGCACCGATTGGGTGGTGCGTGGTGGAAACTGTCTGGTGATGACGGACGTTGTGAAGGTGTCCGGGTCGGCCAGTAGGTTCAGTCAGGGTTCGTCCTGCCCCACGGGCGGGTCTGTTTCGGTCAAGGGGAATCGCCCGTGAAGTTGTTTGCGAAATGGTTCGGCAAGAGCGCGCGAGAGGGCAGCGACAACGCGACCGCCCGCCATCGCGCACAGCCCGACGCGGAGGGCCGCCGCCCGATGTTCCGGGACCAGGTGGGTGGTCCCGGTGGCGACGTTTCCGGTGGTCAGGGCGCGCCGTCTGTTGACCCTGCGCAGTCCGGCGGCATAGGTTTCGGGCAACCGCCGACCTCGGGTACGGGTGAAGGGTTCCCCCCCGGCCCGTACGCGTCGAACGCCCCGGCGGGGCAGCCGCGGCAGGAGGATCCGTCCATGTCGGCCCTGGTGTGCACGAGGTGCGGCAACCGCAACGCGGAGAACAGCCGTTTCTGCTCCCACTGCGGCGCGCCGCTGCGTGCCGGGGCGGTTCCGGAGCGTGCGTCCGAGACGACCTCCACGATCTCCATCTCCGGCCTGGAGGCGTACGACGCCGAGGTCACCGGCCAGACCGCGGTGCCGGCGCTCTCCCCCGAGGCGCAGGCCGCCGTCGACGCGCTGCCGCTGGGCTCCGCGCTCCTGGTGGTGCGCCGTGGTCCCAACTCGGGCAGCCGCTTCCTGCTGGACGGCGAGCTGACCACCGCCGGGCGTCATCCGCAGAGCGACATCTTCCTGGACGACGTGACGGTCTCCCGCCGGCACGTGGAGTTCCGCCGCGGTCCGGACGGCTCGTTCACGGTCGCCGACGTCGGCAGCCTGAACGGCACGTACGTCAACCGCGAGCGCATCGACCAGGTCGCCCTGTCGAACGGTGACGAGGTGCAGATCGGCAAGTACCGGCTGGTCTTCTACGCGAGCCAGCGGGGTTACTGACCCGCCCCCGGGCCTTCACCCGGGGAACCCCCAGGGAAGGTCCATGCTTCAAACACCGAGCGGCGGTGCCGGGCACGGCGCCGCCGCCACGGACAGTGGGCTGATGAGCATCGGCACGGTGCTGAACGCACTGCGTGACGAGTTCCCCGACGTCACCATCTCCAAGATCCGTTTCCTGGAGTCGGAGGGCCTCGTCGAGCCGCGACGGACCCCCGCCGGGTACCGCAAGTTCAGCGCGCACGACGTCGAGCGTCTCGGCCAGGTGCTGCGCATGCAACGTGACCACTATCTGCCGCTGAAGGTGATCCGCGAGCATCTGGACGCCATGGAGCGCGGCGAGGCGGTGCCGCTGCCGGTACTGGGCCGGCAGCGGGACGGAGAGTCCGCGCCGGAGCGGGCCGAGCAGCCCACGGCGGTCAGGATCGGCCGGGACGAGCTGCTCGCCGCGGCCGGGATAGGCGATCAGGAGCTGAAGGAGTGGGAGTCGTACGGGCTCGTCGCTCCCCTGTCCGACGGGGCGTACGACGCCGAGACGGTCACCGTGGCTTCACTGGTGGTCGAACTGGGGCGGTTCGGGATCGAGCCGCGCCACCTGCGGGTGATGAAGGCCGCCGCAGACCGGGAGGCCGGGCTCGTGGACCAGGTGGTGGCGCCGCTGAAGCGTCACCGCAACCCTCAGACCAGGGCGCACGCGGAAGCCCGCACCAAGGAGCTGGCGGGGCTGGCGGTGAAGCTGCACGCGGCACTGGTGCAGACCGCCCTCGGCGTGCGGCTGCCCTGAAACGGGCCTTCTCCAAGGTCTGGATCACCCACCCGTTCCCGGCCCGACTACCCAAAGGTCCCGGGCACGGCCTAGGGTTGCTGTGTGAACGAGCTCGATGTCGTAGGTGTCCGGGTCGAGATGCCCTCCAACCAACCGATCGTGCTGCTGCGCGAGGTGGGAGGCGACCGTTACCTCCCCATCTGGATCGGGCCGGGGGAGGCGACGGCGATCGCCTTCGCCCAGCAGGGTATGACCCCCGCGCGGCCGCTGACCCACGACCTGTTCAAGGACGTGCTGGAAGCCGTCGGCCAGGAGCTCACGGAAGTGCGCATCACGGACCTGCGGGACGGCGTCTTCTACGCCGAGCTGGTCTTCGCGAGCGGCGTCGAGGTGAGTGCCAGGCCGTCCGACGCCATAGCGCTGGCCCTGCGTACCGGAACACCGATCTACGGCAGCGACGCGGTGCTCGACGACGCCGGCATCGCCATCCCGGACGAGCAGGAGGACGAGGTCGAGAAGTTCCGCGAGTTCCTCGACCAGATCTCGCCCGAGGACTTCGGGACCAGTAACCAGTGAGCCGGGCGGGCCGCCGCGGTGCACGGCCTCGGGCGGCCTTCGTTCAGGCACATTCGGCTAGCCTTTCCCCGTGATGGGGCACGCGAAACCACTCTTGGGGTGATTATCACTCGGCGTGCCGAGTGTGGCGATCGTTGACGCACCCTTGGTGACTGCCTACCTTCGAGGAGGCAGGTCAAGGACGGAGGTCGGCGTGAGAATGAGCGGCGACGGTACGGCTGGGGGTGGCTCCGGGCACGGCCTCGGAGCGAGTGGACCGTACCCTCCCCCGAGCTCTCGGCTCCGCGCGGGCGGGGGGTATCCCCAGCAGGGTGGCGCGGTCGACCCCACCCCGCAGCGACCGGCCGTCGTGCCGGACGGCGGAGGGACGGCGTCCACGACGTCCGAGCAGATCGGCTACCGCGGGCCGACGGCCTGTGCGGCCGCCGGTATCACCTACCGGCAGCTGGACTACTGGGCCCGCACGGGCCTCGTCGAGCCCAGTGTGCGGCCCGCGCACGGCTCGGGGACGCAGCGCTTGTACAGCTTCCGCGACGTCGTGGTGCTGAAGATCGTCAAGCGCTTCCTGGACACCGGGGTGTCCCTGCAGAACATCCGCACCGCGGTCCGGCACCTCAGCGAGCGTGGCTTCAGGGACCTGGAGCGGATGACGCTGATGAGTGACGGAGCCACGGTCCACGAGTGCACGTCACCCGACGAGGTGCACGCCCTGCTCCAAGGCGGTCAGGGCGTCTTCGGCATCGCCGTCGGCGTCGTGTGGCGGGACGTCGAGGGGGCGCTGTCGCAGTTGCACGGGGAGCGGATCGACACGGGGGAGACCCTGGTCGGGCACAATCCGGCGGACGAGCTGGCGCGACGTCGCAACCGGGCGGTCTGAACACCGCCGGACGCGGACGGGACGTTGTCAGTGGCGTAGGGCAGCATCGGAGAGGTGAGAACCGCGCCCACGATCCTGCATCTCGACATGGATGCCTTCTTCGCCTCGGTGGAGCAGGCGTCCAAGCCGAGTCTGCGCGGGAAAGCCGTGATCGTGGGCGGTCTCGGGCCACGGGGAGTGGTCGCCACGTGCTCGTACGAGGCACGGGTCTTCGGCGTGCACTCGGCGATGCCCATGGGCCAGGCCCGGCGGCTGGCGCCCCACGCCGCGTACCTCGTGCCGCGCTTCGCGCTCTACCGGTCGATCAGCGAGCAGGTGATGCGCTTGCTGCGGGCCCTGTCGCCCCTGGTGGAGCCGCTGAGCCTGGACGAGGCGTTCGTGGACCTGGAGGCCGGCGGGGCGGCCCGGGACGCGGCGTCGGCGCGGCTGGCCGGCCAGCGGCTGCGCACGGACATCCGCGCCGTCACCGGACTCACCGGATCGGTGGGGCTCGCCGCTTCCAAGATGCTCGCCAAGATCGCCTCGGAGGAGGCCAAACCCGACGGCCTGGTCGTGATCCCGCCGGGGACGGAGCGGGCCATGCTGGAGCCGATGTCCGTGCGGACGCTGCCCGGGGTGGGGCCGGCGACGGGAGACCATCTGCGGCGGGCCGGGATCACCACGGTCGGCGAGCTGGCGGAGGCGGGCGAGGACGAGCTCGTCCGGCTGCTGGGCAGGGCGCACGGGCACGCCCTGTACGCCATGGCCCTGGCCCGTGACGACCGTCCCGTGGTCTCGGAGCGGGAGACGAAGTCGGTGTCGGTCGAGGACACCTACGACGTGGACATCCACGACCGGGTGCGGGTCGGTGTGGAGGTGGGACGGCTGGCCGACCGGTGTGTACGGCGGCTCCGTGCGTCCGGGCTGTCCGGGCGGACCATCGTGCTCAAGGTGCGCAGGTACGACTTCTCCACGCTGACGCGCTCGGAGACCCTGCGCGGGCCGACGGACGACCCGGCGGTGGTGCGCGAGGCGGCGGCCCGGCTGCTGGACTCGGTGGACACCACGGGCGGCGTGCGGCTGCTGGGAGTCGGCGTCAGCGGGCTGGCCGACTACACGCAGGAGGACCTGTTCGCGCAGGCGGCGGGGGACCGTGCCGAGGAACTCGCCGAGGAACCCGAGGCCGAGCCCGCCGACGAGCACCTGCCGGCGCCCACCGAGCGCCGGTGGCCGTCGGGGCACGATGTGCGGCACGCCGAGTACGGGCACGGGTGGGTGCAGGGAAGCGGGCTGGGGCGGGTCACCGTGCGGTTCGAGACGCCGTACTCGACGAGGGGGCGGGTGCGGACCTTCGCGGTGGACGACCCGGAGCTGACACCGGCGGATCCGCTGCCGCTCGTGCCTCCCGTGCCGCGAGGACCCGGGGACGCGGGGGCGGCGGCCGCGGAGCCGGGCCCGGCGGTGGACGCCGCAGCGGACACCGGCCCGCCGGGGCCGGGGCGCCCGGTCCCCGGTTAGCGGTGGGCGCCGCGGGGCCGGTCCGTCAGCTCTCTTCCTTGCCGTGGCCGGCCAGCTTGCCGAAGTCGTGGTCGGGGGGCGGGGGAGTGGCGGCGACGTCCAGTCCGTAGTGGTGGTAGAGCTGGAGTTCCTGCTCCGGCGAGAGGTGGCGGCCGACACCGAAGTCGGGGGCCTCCTTGATCAGCGTCCGGTCGAAGGGCACGCGCAGGCTGCCGTCGACCAGTTCGCTCGGCTCCAGCGGCACGAAGGCGTCCCTGCTGAACAGGCCGGTGCGTATGGCCGCCCACTCGGGGACGCCGGTGGCGTCGTCGAGGTAGACCTCGTCGATGGTGCCGATCCGGGTGCCGTGGCGGTCGAACGCCTTGCGGCCGATCAGGTTCCGCGGGTCGATGTCAGTACGCACGGGGCCCTCCACTTGGTCGCACTGGGTCGCACACCAGCCGCCGAATCATCCGTAAGTACTACAAAAGAGCACATGGAGCGGGTCGGCCACTCGAAGACCCGTGCGGTGAGGGCGCTGGTACGCTGGCAAACGGCTGCTGACCCCGTGCGGGAGAGTCCTCCGGACATCACCGGAGGCGCCGAAGGAGCAAATCCTCCCCGGAATCTCTCAGGCTCACGTACCGCACGGACGAGGTCACTCTGGAAAGCAGAGCGGGTGTCGACGGCTTCCGCTCTCACCGACGGTGAAAGCCGGTGGGGCCTCGGGCCGCCCCGGTGAAGCTCTCAGGTCGAGATGACAGAGGGGGAGGCCGTCCGGGCACCCGCGCCGTGGTGCCCCTCGCAGGTCGTCAGACCAGGAGGCCTCCGCAATGACCGCCCACCGCATTCCGCTCTCCGAGCTCGAACAGGCAGCGCCCTTCGAGCAGCGCCACATCGGCCCCGACCACGAGGCCCAAGCCAAGATGCTCGCGCAGGTCGGTTACGGTTCGCTCGACGAGCTGACGGCCGCCGCGGTGCCGGATGTGATCAAGAACGCCGAGGCGCTGGACCTGCCCGGCGCGCGCTCCGAGGCCGAGGTGCTGGCCGAGCTGCGCTCGCTCGCCGACCGCAACCAGGTCCTCGACTCCATGATCGGCCTCGGTTACTACGGCACCTTCACCCCGCCGGTGATCCTGCGCAACGTCATGGAGAACCCTGCCTGGTACACCGCGTACACCCCGTACCAGCCGGAGATCAGCCAGGGCCGTCTGGAGGCCCTGCTGAACTTCCAGACCATGGTCGCCGAACTCACCGGCCTGCCCACCTCCGGCGCCTCGCTGCTGGACGAGGGCACCGCCGCCGCCGAGGCGATGGCCCTGTCCCGGCGCATGGGCAGGAACAAGAAGGGCCTGTTCCTCGTCGACGCGGACGCGCTGCCGCAGACCATCGCCGTGATCCGGACCCGTGCCGAACCGACCGGTGTCGAGGTCGTCGTCGCCGACCTGAGCGAGGGCATTCCGGCCGAGGTCGCCGAGCGGGAGATCAACGGCGTCCTCCTCCAGTACCCGGGCGCCTCCGGTGCCGTCCGCGACCTCAAGCCGGTCATCGACCGGGCGCACGAGCTCGGCGCGCTCGTCACCGTCGCCGCCGACCTGCTCGCCCTCACCCTGCTCACCTCGCCCGGCGAGCTGGGCGCGGACATCGCCATCGGCACGACGCAGCGCTTCGGTGTGCCGATGGGCTTCGGCGGGCCGCACGCCGGCTACATGGCGGTGCACGAGAAGTTCGCGCGCAGCCTGCCCGGCCGCCTGGTCGGCGTCTCCGTGGACGCCGACGGCAACAGGGCCTACCGCCTCGCGCTGCAGACCCGCGAGCAGCACATCCGCCGGGAGAAGGCCACCAGCAACATCTGCACCGCGCAGGTGCTGCTCGCCGTCATGGCCGGCATGTACGCCGTATACCACGGGCCCGAGGGGCTGCGGGCCATCGCGCGGCGCACCCACCGGTACGCCACGGTCACCGCCGCGGGTCTCGCGGCCGGCGGCGTCGAGACCGTGCACGGCGCCTACTTCGACACGGTCACCGCGCGGGTGCCCGGCCGGGCCGACGCGATCGTGCACGCCGCGCGCGAGAACGGCATCAACCTGCGGCTCGTCGACGCCGACCACGTGTCGTTCGCCTGCGACGAGACCACCACGCGCGCCCAGGTCGGCGGCGTGTGGAACGCTTTCGGCGTCGAGGGCGACATCGAGGCGCTGGACGCGGCGACCGGGGAGACGCTGCCCGAGGCGCTGCTGCGCACGGACGACTTCCTCACCCACCCCGTCTTCCACCAGTACCGCTCCGAGACCGCGATGCTGCGCTACCTGCGCCGCCTGGCCGACCGGGACTACGCGCTGGACCGCGGCATGATCCCACTGGGCTCCTGCACCATGAAGCTCAACGCCACCACCGAGATGGAGCCGGTCACCTGGTCCGAGTTCGGTGGGCTGCACCCCTTCGCGCCCGCCGAGCAGGCGCAGGGCTACCTCACCCTCATCCGTGAGCTGGAGGAGCGGCTCGCCGAGGTCACCGGGTACGACAAGGTCTCGCTCCAGCCGAACGCCGGATCGCAGGGCGAGTTCGCCGGTCTGCTCGCCGTACGCGGCTACCACCGGGCCAACGGCGACGACCAGCGCACGGTCTGCCTCATCCCCTCCTCCGCGCACGGCACCAACGCCGCCAGCGCGGTGATGGCCGGCATGAAGGTCGTCGTCGTCAAGACCGCCGGGGACGGCGAGATCGACGTCGAGGACCTGCGCGCCAAGATCGAGCAGCACCGCGACCAGCTGGCCGTGCTCATGATCACGTACCCGTCCACGCACGGCGTGTTCGAGGAGCACGTGGCCGACATCTGCGCCCAGGTGCACGACGCCGGCGGCCAGGTCTACGTGGACGGCGCCAACCTCAACGCCCTGGTCGGCCTCGCCAAGCCCGGTCACTTCGGCGGCGACGTCTCGCACCTGAACCTGCACAAGACCTTCTGCATCCCGCACGGCGGCGGCGGTCCCGGCGTCGGCCCCGTGGCCGTACGGTCGCACCTGGCGCCGTACCTGCCCAACCACCCGCTGCAGCCCGCGGCCGGTCCGCGGACGGGTGTCGGCCCGATCTCCGCCGCGCCCTGGGGGTCGGCGGGCATCCTGCCGATCTCGTGGTCGTACGTCCGGCTGATGGGGGGCGAGGGCCTCAAGCGCGCCACGCAGGTGGCCGTGCTGTCCGCCAACTACATCGCCAAGCGCCTGGAGCCGCACTACCCGGTGCTCTACACCGGTCCGGCCGGGCTGGTCGCCCACGAGTGCATCATCGACCTGCGTCCGCTGACCAAGGCGACCGGCGTCAGCGTCGACGACGTCGCCAAGCGGCTGATCGACTACGGCTTCCACGCGCCGACGATGTCGTTCCCGGTGGCCGGCACGCTGATGATCGAGCCGACCGAGTCCGAGGACCTGGCCGAGCTGGACCGTTTCTGCGAGGCGATGATCGCCATCCGCGCGGAGATCGAGAAGGTCGGTTCCGGCGCCTGGTCCGCCGACGACAACCCGCTGCGGGGAGCCCCGCACACCGCCGGTGCGCTGGGTGGCGACTGGGACCACGCGTACACGCGCGAGGAGGCCGTCTTCCCGGCCGGGGTGTCCGCCGCCGACAAGTACTGGCCGCCGGTGCGCCGCATCGACCAGGCCTTCGGCGACCGCAACCTCGTCTGCTCCTGCCCGCCGCTGGACGCCTACGAGGACTGAGCAGGGGCGAGAGGTCCCGTCCAGCCCCAACCGCAGGGGGCTGGACGGGACCTCTCGCCGTGTCAGGCGGTCGCCAGCGACACCTCCGTCGACTTCACCAGCGCGACGACGGGAGCGCCGACGGCCAGGCCCAGGTCGTCGGCGGCCTCCCTGGTGATCGCGGCGGTCAGTTCGGCGCCCTCGACGGCGACCCGGACCGAGGCCATCGCCTCGCCCGCGGTGAGGGCGGTGACCGTCCCGGGCAGCCGGTTGCGGATGGACAGGCCGTCGACGCGCCCGGTGGCCAGGGAGACCTCCGTCGACTTCACCAGGGCGCGGACGGCGGTCCCGGCGGCGAGACGGAGGTCATCGGCGGCGTCGCGGGTGATCGCCGCGGTGAGGTCCTGGCCGCCGGAGAGGCGGACCCTGACCGTCGCCATGGCCTCGCCCGGGGTGAGGGCCGTGACGGTGCCGGGGAGTTGGTTGCGGATGCTCGGGCTCATGGGGGCAACGTAGCCCGGCCGCGGGTTCATGCCGGGTACGCGTGCGTCTGCGTCGCCTTGACCGTCGCCCACACCGGTGCGCCCGGGTGGAGGCCGAGTTCGGCCGCGGCGACCGCGGTGAGGTCGGCGGTGAGCGCGAGCTCGCCGGTGAGGGCCACGCGGATCTGGTCGCCGTGCGTCTCCAGGCCCGCGACCTCGCAGCGCCACAGGTTGCGTGCGCTGGAGCCGGCGGGGTGTTCCCCGTACAGGGTCACCGCTCCCGGGGGGAACGCCACGAAGACCGGACCGGAGAGGTCCTCGGTGGTGGTGATGGCGGGCCCGGAGCCGAGCCGCACGGTGTGGCCGTCGGCCTCCCCGCGGTAGAGGTTCAGGCCGACGAGCTGAGCGATGTAGTCCGTGCGGGGGCGGCGGGCGATGTCGGCGGGGCCGCCTTCCTGGACGACCTTGCCGTCCTCGACGACGACCAGCCGGTCGGCCAGCACCATGGCGTCCAGCGGGTCGTGCGTGACCAGCACGGCGACGGCCTCGAACTCGGCCAGGTGACGGCGGAGCTGGGCACGCACCTCCAGGCGTGTCCGGGCGTCCAGGGCCGCCAGCGGCTCGTCCAGCAGCAGCAGCCGGGGGTTGGTGGCCAGGGCGCGGGCGAGGGCGACGCGCTGGGCCTGGCCTCCGGAGAGGTGGCGCGGCTTGGCGCCCGCGTGGTCGGACAGCCCCATGCGCGCCAGCCACGCGGCGGCCCGCTCCCGCGCCCGGGCCCTGTTCACGCCCCGGCAGCGGGGTCCGAAGGCGACGTTGTCGAGCGCGGTGAGGTGCGGGAAGAGCAGGTAGTCCTGGAAGACCACGCCGACCGGGCGTGACTCGGTCGGCGTACGGTCGAGCGCGATGCCGTCGAGGCGCAGGCGGCCGTCCGTGAGCGGTTCCAGGCCGGCGAGCGCGCGCAGGGCGGTGGTCTTGCCGGCGCCGTTGGGGCCGAGCAGGGCGACGACGTCGCCGGGCGCGGCGGTGAGCGCGACGTCCAGACGGAAGGTGCCGCGGTCCACGACGAGCCGCGCGTCGAGGCCACTGCCGGAGGTGGGGCCGCCCGGGGCTTCGGCGCCGGTGGTTGGTTCGTCGGTGTCGGTCATGTCGCCCTCGTCCGGCCGGAGGTGAGGTTCTCGTCCGGTCGGTCGTGGTGCCTTCGTCCGGTGGGACGCGAGGTCCTCGTTCGGCCGGAGGGCCGGTCGTGATGCCCTTGTCCGGTCGGACGCGAGGTCTTCGTCCGGTCGGTCGTGACGGCGTCGCCCGGTCATGACGCGCTCATCCAGCGGTCCCGGAGACCGGCCAGTACGGCGATGGAGACGGCCAGCAGCACGAGGCTGAGGGCGATCGCCGCCGCCGGGTCGTTCTGCAGGGCGAGGTAGACCGCCAGCGGCATGGTCTGGGTCCGGCCCGGGAAGTTGCCGGCGAACGTGATCGTCGCCCCGAACTCGCCCAGTGCGCGGGCCCACGCCAGGACCGCGCCCGCCGCGACGCCCGGGGCGATCAGCGGCAGCGTGACCCGTCGGAACGCGGTGAAACGGGAGGCGCCCAGCGTTATGGCGGCCTCCTCGTAGCGAGGGTCGGCGGCACGCAGGGTGCCCTCGACGCTGATGACCAGGAACGGCATGGCCACGAAGGTCTCCGCGAGGACGACGCCCGTCGTCGTGAACGGCAGCGTGATCCCGAACCACGCGTCCAGCCACTGCCCGATGACACCGTTGCGCCCGAACGCCAGCAGGAGCGCCACGCCGCCCACCACCGGGGGCAGCACGAGCGGGAGCGTCACCAGGGCACGGACGAAGCCGCGGCCGGGGAACGCGGTGCGGGCCAGCAGCCAGGCCAGCGGCACGCCGACGACCAGGCTCAGCGCGGTCGCCGACGTGGCGCACAGGAGCGACAGCCGCAGGGCCCGCCACACCTCGGGGCTGGTCAGCTGGTCGGGCAGGCCGCGCCACGGCGCCCGCACCAGCAGGGCGACCAGGGGCAGCAGCAGGAACGCCAGGCCGACGAGGGCCGGCAGCAACAGGGGGAGCGGCACGGTGCCCGTCCGACCGCGACCGCGACGGCGGACGCGCCCGGGCTCACCCCCGACGCCGTCGACCGTCGTGCCGCCGCTCCCGGCGGGCCCGGCCGGGGCGGACCCGGTCACGGCGCGCTTCCTCACGGCGTGCGGAACCCCGCGTCGGTCAGGACCCGCTGCCCCTCGGCGGACTTCACCAGCTCGATGAAGACCTGCGCCGCGTCGGCGTGGGGAGCGTCCTCGAGCAGGGCGATCGGATAGTCGTTGACGGCCTCGGCCGCTTCGGGGAAGTCCACGCCCGTCACCTTGCCGCCGGCGGCCTTCACGTCGGTCTTGTACACGAGGGCGGCGTCGGCCTCCTTCAGCTCGACCTTGGTCAGCGCGGACTTGACGTCCTGCTCGTACGAGACCGGTGTGAGGTCGAGCCCGCCGGCCTGCAGCGCCTTCCGCGCCGCGGCGCCGCACGGGACGGTCTCGTCGCACAGCACGACCTTGAGGCCGGAGGCGGTGAGGTCCTTCAGGGAGGCGATCCGGTCGGGGTTGCCCGGCAGGGTCGCGATCTCCAGCTCGTTGCGCGCGAAGGTGGACGGGGGACCGGCCGTGGCGCCGGCCTCGGTGACCATGGCCATGGTCGTCGGGCTGGCGGAGGCGAACACGTCCGCCGGGGCGCCGCCGGTGATGCTGGCGGCGAGGGTGTCGCTGCCGGCGAAGTTGAAGGTGACCTCGGTCCCGGGGTGCTGCTTCTCGAACTCCTCGCCGAGCGCGGTGAAGCTCTCCTTGAGCGAGGCGGCGGCGAAGACGGTGACCTGGCCGGAGACCTTCGCGGAGGCCGACGAGGAGGAACCGGCCGAGTCCGAGGCCGCCTCCGAGCCGGAGGACGACGAACACGCGCTGAGCGCCAGCAGCACGGCGGCCCCCGCACCGCTCACCCGGAGGTTCCGGTGGCTACGACGGTTTCCGGGTGCGGAACGGGGCGTCACAGGGTCACTCCCTCTGTCGTCTGAGGCAGGAGGACGACGGGTCCGGGTGCCGGGCTGCGTCGGGCTCCTCGTTGCGTCGATCATACTTCCGCATCTGCCAGCCGTAAGTCTGCTGTCGCATCGCATGAGCGAGGCAGTCCACGAAAACCCCTAGCATGTGCGTTCGTACGGGAGGGGGTGCCGGGTCAGGCTCTGTCGACATGGACGTTCGTCGACTTCACGCGGGCGGTGGCCTCCATCCCGACCTCCAGGCCGAGTTCCTCCACCGCCTCCCGGGTGAGCAGGGAGACGAGCCGGTGCGGTCCGGCCTGGATCTCGACCTGGGCGGCCACGTCCCCGAGCTTGATCGCGGTCACGATGCCGGGGAACGCGTTGCGGACCGAGGTGTGCGGGGCCTCCTCGTCGGCGCCGTCCGAACGGGCGAGGTCGACCGAGAAGGCGGCCAGGTCCCGTCCGTCGACGAGCCGGCGGCCCGCTGCGTCGCGGTGGGTCGTGATCCGGCCCGCGTCGGCCCAGCGTCGGGCGGTGTCCGGGCTGACGCCGAGCAGCCGCGCCGCCTGGCCGATCGTGTAGGACTGCATGCCGGTCACGATAGGCCGCGGGCGGGGCGCGGTGGACACGGGGTCGGCCGCTGGGTGTAACGCGATATAACGGAAGGCTGTCACGGGCGATGACCGGCGTTCGTCTCGGACGCCGGGCAGGTCGTGGTGCGTTCGCCGTGCCGGGGTTCGGACGAAAGGTGCAGGACCCGGGGCCGGGCGGCGGCCCGGTCGGTCCGTCGTCGGTGCAGTGCCGGAGCGGATCGCGGGCTCCGCGCCCGGCCCCGGGCGGGACGGGCCCGGCGGCTCGCCCCGGGCCGGCCGGAGCACCGTACGGGTGACATGACCGCGACGGCGCGGGGTGCTACGAACAGTGACCGGGCCCGGACATGCGTGGGGGCCGGTTCGCGGACGTGTCCGCGGGCCGGCCCCGGACTGCTCCCGGCGGTGTTCTTCCACACCGCCCGGCTCTCGCTCAGGCGGCGGTCGTCAGGCCCGCGCCGACCGGGCGGTGCGGGGCGATGACCTGGCCGTCCGGCAAAAGCTCACCGGTGTCCTCGAAGAGGACGACACCGTTGCACAGCAGGCTCCAACCCTGCTCCGGGTGGTGCGCCACAAGACGGGCGGATTCCCGGTCGGCGGAGTCGGCTGAGGGGCACGGTGGCTGGTGCTGACACATGAGTGGGGTCTCTCGGTCTGTGGTGTCGCGTGATTGCGCTGTCTTGTCTGTCCCGCGGCGTGAAGCATCGTTCATGGCCGCCCCCCGTGTGTGTGAACTCGGTCGAACCCAGTGTTGCCCTACGTGCCTCGATCCGCAGGGATTTCGCGGCACCGCTTCTCACAGGTTGATGACGCGTCACCCGCGCGGACGGTTCACCTCGACTCACTGTCACTTCGGGTGGTTCGGCATGGCCGGATGGGGCTAGTCCGCGCGGGTGGGTGAGGGGCGGGTCAGGCCGGGGAGCGCTGCAGCCTGGCCGGCGTCACCCGATGGGTGAGGACCGGCAGCAGCTCGGCGACCCGGTGCGGGCGGTGGGCCGCGATGCCGGGCGGCGCCGGTGCCAGCGGCACCAGCAGGTCGGTGGCCGCGGGGTGCCCCGCCGCGGCGTCCGCGGTGCGGTCCCCGTGCAGCCACAGTGTGAGCATGTACAGCCCGGGAACCGACAGCAGGCGCGGCTGGTGGGACTGGGGCACCGACTCGGCCTGGCGCAGCGCGCGCTCGGTCGAGGCGACGTAGGGGCCCTCGAAGAAGTGCGAGAACGCCCAGCCGTCGGGGGTCAGCATGGTCTCCGCCGCCGCCACCGCCCGGTCGCCGCAGCGGATGAGGAACCGCCATCCGGTCAGCCGGGTCACCGCCACGCCCTCCGGTGTGATCCGTTCCAGGACGTGCACCGGCAACGGCTGTTCGGGCGTGAGGGGTCCCTGGGCGACGAGCAGGGAGGGAGTCCGGGCCTCGCGGACCGCGGTGGGGGAGGAGAGGGCGGTGAGAACGGAGCGCAGGGCGGGCGCGGGGGCCGTGGAGACATGCAGGGGCATGATGGGTCGCCTCTCATTCGAAGGCACGATGGCGCGAGGGCGGAGCGGGGCGGACGACGCTGTCGGCTCACGAGGGTGGGAGGCAGGGGCCGGAATCCGGGAAACCGAGAAGTGGGTGAGGCCTGCCGCGCGTCAGACTCGACGGCAGGATCCATCGACCGTTGACGCCGGTCTTCTGCCTTGTCCGCGGAGTTTATACGACATGCGTTCAGACTGTGTTTCGACTAGCCGATCGAGGCAACACGTACAAGGTTGCATTCGGCCTTCGCTATGCGGTAATCCTCCGGATTTCGAACCGGGTGTGCGACCCTGACCTCGGGATATGCTCACCGAGCGGTCGGCCCATTGTCATCGACTTTTTTCACGAGTTCGAGGGCCTGGAAACTGCTCCGCGTGCCATGCCTCGTGAATGTGCCATCGGTCACATCGGCACAGCCTAGCGGGTGTCGGGCCCGCGCGGAGACGTTATCGATCGCTTCCGCTGGGCATCATCCAACCTGACCGGTCACCGGCGGCCGGATCTTCGCATCACCGCTCCGAGAAGGGACGCTTCCATGGGGGAGAAGGTCGTGGCAGGTCAGTTCGACCTGTCCGATCGCCAGCGCTACCGCGAGAAGCTCCAGCGGTGCCTGACGGGGCTGGAGCGACTCCTGGCGGAGAAGCGGTTCGACCGTCCCAAGAATCTGATGGGGCTGGAGATCGAATTGAATCTCGTCGGTGCCGACGGAACGCCGAAAATGTTGAATGCGCAAGTCCTCGAACGTATCGCGAGCCGTGACTTCCAGACAGAACTCGCCATGTTCAACCTGGAAGTCAACATCGCTCCGCATCGGCTGGGCGGCCGGGTGTTCGACCGTCTGGCGGAGGAGATCCGCACCTCACTGGCGTACGCGGACCGCAAGGCCGGCGAGGTCGACGCGGCGATCGCGATGATCGGCATCCTGCCGACCCTGGACCGGGACGACCTGGTCTCGTCGAATCTCTCCGCCGTCGACCGCTACGCCCTGCTCAACGAGCAGATCGTCGCCGCCCGCGGTGAGGACTTCACCCTCGACATCGAGGGTGTCGAACGCCTGACCTGCACGTCCAAGTCCATCGCGCCCGAGGCCGCCTGCACCTCGGTGCAGCTGCACCTTCAGGTCACCCCGGACCGCTTCGCGGACGTGTGGAACGCCGCCCAGGCGGTCACCGCGGCGCAGATCGCCGTCGGTGCCAACGCGCCGTTCCTGTTCGGCCGCGAGTTGTGGCGTGAGTCGCGGCCCCCGCTGTTCCAGCAGTCCACCGACACCCGCCCGCCCGAGCTCCAGGCCCAGGGCGTCCGGCCGCGCACCTGGTTCGGCGAGCGGTGGGTGACCTCCGCCTACGACCTGTTCGAGGAGAACCGGCGCTACTACCCGGCGCTGCTGCCGATCTGCGACGACGAGGACCCGCTGGAGGTTCTCGACGCGGGCGGTGTGCCCTCGCTGTCCGAACTGGTCCTGCACAACGGCACCGTCTACCGCTGGAACCGCCCCGTCTACGACGTCGCCGACGGCGTCCCGCACCTGCGCGTGGAGAACCGGGTCCTGCCCGCCGGCCCCACCGTCACCGACGTCATCGCCAACGCGGCCTTCTACTACGGTGTCGTGCGCGCGCTCGCCGACGAGCCCCGGCCGGTGTGGACGCGGCTCCCGTTCGAGGCCGCCGCCGCCAACTTCGAGGCCGCGTGCCGCCACGGCATCGACGCCCGTTTCGAGTGGCCCCGGCGCGGTCGGCTGGGCGGCACCGCCGAGGTCGACGCCGCGGTCCTGGTACGCGAGGAACTGCTGCCGCTCGCCGAGGCCGGGCTGGACGCGTGGGGCGTGGAGCCCGCCGACCGGGACCTGTACCTCGGCGTGATCGAGGAACGGTGCCGCCGCCGGGTCAACGGGGCGTCGTGGCAGGCGGCCACGTTCCACCGCGCACGGGAGGCGGGTCTGTCCCGGGAGGCCGCACTGGCCGCCACCACCCGCCGCTACTGCGAACTCATGCGCGAGGGCGATCCCGTCCACCTCTGGCCGGTCGGCGTGCCGGAGCCGGCGCCACTGGGCTGAGACCACGCCGGACGGCGCCGGGGCGAGGGCCGTCGGCCCCGGGCGGCACCGTCGGTCCGGCCCCCGCCGCACGTCGCCTCATACTGGTCGGGCAAGCTGTGACGTCCCAGCTGGAGGCAGGTGCGCATGGCGGAGGCGGGCCCGGTGGACGATTCGTTCCCTCACAAGCCACTTCACGGAGAGCCGGTTCCCCGGGACCGGCTCTCCCGGCGGACGCTCCGTGACGAGACACTGCTCGTCCTGGCCCTGTCGCTCGGCGCCAGCGGCGTGTCGGCCCTCATCAGCTTCACCGGCTCGGTCACCCGCCCCGGCGGGCTCAAGGACCAGGCGGCCACGCTCAACGCCTCCGCCGCGCCCGGCCGTCCCTGGCTGGATCTGGCCTGGCAGCTCTTCGGGATCACCACGGCGCTCGTACCGGTCGCCCTCGTCGCGCACTTCCTGCTGCGTGAGGGGCGCGGCCTGCGCACGCTCGGCTTCGACCGCACCCGTCCGTGGCCTGACCTGGCCCGCGGGGCGGTCGTCGCGGCGGTGATCGGCAGCACGGGCATCGCCTTCTACCTGGCCGCCCGGGGCCTCGGCTTCAATCTCACCGTGGTGCCCGAGGCGCTGCCGGACGTGTGGTGGAAGTACCCCGTACTGATCCTCTCGGCGATCCAGAACTCCGTCCTGGAGGAGGTCATCGTCGTCGGCTACCTGCTGCGCCGGCTCGACCAGCTCGGCTGGAGCCCGGGCGCGTCCCTGGCGGCCGGTTCGGTGCTGCGCGGCTCGTACCACCTCTACCAGGGCATCGGCGGCTTCATCGGCAACATGGTGATGGGCGTCGTCTTCGTGTACCTGTACCGCCGGTGGGGGCGGGTGGGCCCGCTGGTGGTGGCGCACGCCCTGCTCGACATCGGTGCCTTCGTGGGCTACGCGCTGCTGGCCGGGAAGGTGGACTGGCTGCCGACGGCCTGACGGGGGAGGGCCGCGCGAGGTTCTCGCCGCGCCTTCCCTCCAGGCTGCTAGACCAGCAGCTCGCCCTCGATCACCGTCACCGCGCGCCCGCTCAGCAGCGTGCGCTCACCGCGCAGCTCCGTGCGGACGCGACCGGAGCGGGGCGAGGCCTGGAGTCCGGTGAGGCCGGGGCGTCCGAGGCGCTCGGACCAGAAGGGCGCGAGGGCCGTGTGCGCGCTGCCGGTGACCGGGTCCTCGTCGATGCCCACGTTCGGGAAGAAGCAGCGCGAGACGTAGTCGTAGCCGCCCGCCGGGTCGTCCGCCCGGGCGGTGGCGATGATGCCGCGCTCGGAGTGGGCGGCCAGCGCCTTGTGGTCCGGGGCCAGACCGTGGACGGTCCTTTCGTCGGCGACCTCGACCAGCAGGTCCCCGAGGTTCGGCCCCGTGTCCAGGACCGCGCGGGGCTCGGCGCCCAGGGCCTCGGCGACGCCCGCCGGCGCCTCGACGGGGGTGAGCGGCGCGGTCGGGAAGTCCAGGGTGACCGAGCCGTCCTCGCGGGGCGTCGCGACCAGGACGCCGCTGCGGGTGGCGAAGCGCACCGGTCCCTGGTGGGCGCCGGTGGTGTGCAGGACGTGGGCCGTGGCCAGCGTCGCGTGGCCGCACAGGGCGACCTCGGTGACCGGCGTGAACCATCGCAGCGCCCAGTCGGCACCGCCGCCCGCGGGCAGGCGGTGGGCGAACGCCGTCTCGGCGTGATTGACCTCCATGGCCACCTTCTGGAGCCGGTCGTCGTCCGGGAAGGCGTCGAGGAGCACGACTCCGGCGGGGTTGCCGGCGAAGGGCCGGTCGGTGAAGGCGTCGACGATTCGGATGCGCATGCCGCGACGCTAGACGCTCCACGGTGAACCCGGCCAAGGCCAATCCACGACGGGTGGACCGGGTTCCGCACGGCCGGGCCGCGATGCCGGGGAGCGTACGGGCTCCTGCGCCAGGGAGGTGACGACCGTCGCGCTGACCTGCGCCAGTGATCGCTGACCGATGGCTACTGGGGGATGACCGACGCTGGTTCATGCCGGTTATGCCATTCATGCCGTTTGTGTCGCCGTAGGTTGATCATGCTCCCAGCGTCGCCGTCGGACGGCAGACCGCCAACGCGAGGCGGTGCTGAGGCGATGCTTTGCTGAGGCGATGCTTTGGTGAGATGTCGTGAAGCCCCCACGCGTTGGGGAGTTTGCCGCCCACCTCGTGGAGGCGCTCGTGCGAGTTGCCGCGGTACCAGCCGATCTGGTCGAGATCCCCGTAGCGCGGCCCGGTCGTCCCGGCGCGGCAGGCGTGCTCCCACTCGGCTTCGGTCGGCAGGCGGTACCCGTCGGCGGACGCGTCCCACTCGATGTCTTCGGCCTCGGCGCGGAAGTGGTACGCGGGCGTGAGGCCGGTGCACTGGGACAGGGCGTTGCAGAACCGCACCGCGTCCCACCAGGAGACGCACTCGACGGGCAACCGGTTCCCAGGGGTGGTACTCGGCTGCCGGCCCGTGATCCGTGTGTACAACGCCTGGGTGACCGGGGATGCCGCGAGTTGGTAGGGCGCGAGGTCGACCGACCAACTGCGGTGAGTCCGCCGGTCCGACAGCGTCACCTGCCCCGGTGGGATGGCGATCATCTCGCTCCCCGTCATCACGTCCATGCTGAGGCGATCCTAACGAGACCTGCCGGCGCGAGACGACGCAGCCGCCAACGGTTGTCCTTGGGGGGCGCGGATCCGTAAGTCGTCACCCTCCACTGACGCAGACAGCCATCGATCACCCTTCAGTGGCAATCGATCAGGGGCCACCGGCACAGGTCACACGCGTCCCCAGGTCGGCACTTGCCGTTCGATAGGTTCCGATATATCGTTGAGGCATCGCGAGCGATACGTGATCGTGCGTGATGCATGTTCGAGAGAGCAAGATCGAATGGAGTGATGGAGATGCGTACCCACGGATACGAGCGTGGACATGGTGGGCGCGGCCGCGGAGAGGGCGGCCCCTCCGGCCGCGGCGGCTTCGACGGCCGGCGTGCGGCCTTCGGCCCCTTCGGGCCGGGCGGCCCCGGTGGTCCCGGCGGCCCCTTCGGGCCCGGCTTCGGCCACGGCGGGCCCTGGGGTGGCCGAGGACGTGGCGGACCCAGGGGAAGGGCGCGGCGCGGTGACGTCCGGGCGTCGATACTGGCGCTCCTGAAGGACCGCCCGATGCACGGCTACGAGATGATCCAGGAGATCGCCGAGCGCAGCGGTGGGGCGTGGAAGCCCAGCCCGGGTTCGGTGTACCCCACCCTCCAGCTGCTGGAGGACGAGGGCCTGATCGCCAGCGAGAGCGAGGGCGGCAAGAAGCTCTTCGCGCTCACCGAGGCGGGCCGCACCGCAGCCGAGGAAGGCCCCGAAGCCCCCTGGGAGGAGGCCTCGCGGGGCGTCGACTGGGAGGCCCTGAACGACATCCGGCAGGCCGGCTTCGGACTGATGGAGGCCTTCGGTCAGGTCTGGAAGACCGGCAGCAAGGAGCAGCGGGAGAAGGCGCTCGCCGTCATCGGCGACGCCCGCAAGAAGCTGTACCTGATCCTCGCCGACGAGGACTGACGGGGTACGGCCACCAGGACGAGGTGCCTCGCGGAGTGTTCCGCGGGGCACCTTCGCGTGCGGGCGCACCCGGCCGGCCCGCCGCGTCACCCCGCGTCGAAGGTGTCCCGCCCGCCCGCGAGGAAGGGCGCTCTCGCCCTGTCGGCATCGCGCCTGTCGGCATCGCGCCTGTCGGCACTGCGCCTGTCGGCACCGGGGCGCACGGCAGGGCGGCGGGCGCGGGGCGGGGCGAAACGACCTGATCTCCTCCGCAAGGAGGAGATGACGACCGGCCGGGTCCACTTCGCGTGGGACGCCGAAATGCTTCCTCTCGGGGATGACCCGCTCGCCCGGGGCTGATGAGCTGAGGACGTGCAATCCCGTACCCCCCGGCAGTCGGCCGGCGAGCAAGGCGGCCGACGCCCGGACGGCACCGACGCCGGCGCCCGGTTCGGCGCGGAACTGGCCTCGGTGGTCTCCGGCGCCCGCCGCCGAGCGGTGCGGGACGGGGACCGGCAGATCGACACGGCCCACCTGCTGCACTCCCTCC
This sequence comes from Streptomyces sp. JK94, assembly GCF_053613315.1. Lineage (NCBI taxonomy): Bacteria > Bacillati > Actinomycetota > Actinomycetes > Kitasatosporales > Streptomycetaceae > Streptomyces > Streptomyces sp. JK94. The sequence continues at coordinate 25,895 of NZ_JBSICH010000012.1, forward strand.
TGGAGTACGACCCCGAGGCCCGCGCCCTCCTCGGCGAGGGCCCGCAGCTCGCCCGGCTCCTCGGTTACCTCGTGCAGCGCAGCATCGGCTACGGCCTGCGCTGGCAGGGCACCGTGGAGGACTCCGGCGCCCTGCCCCACGTGACCGGGGTCGCGGGATTCTCACCACTGGCGTCCGCGGTCATGGCGGACGCCTGCGCACGCGCCGCCCGACGCGGCGCGGACCGGGCCGGCGGTGTCGACCTGCTCGCCGCCCTCGTCGCCGATCCGCGGACGCGGGCCGTCGAGGTGCTCGGCCGCGCCGCCGTCGAGCCGTGCGCGGTGCTCGCCCGCGCCGAGAACCACTTCGAGGCCGCGCCCTGAGGCATCGGCCCCGGCCGCGCCCGGCGGGCGTGCACGTCCAGTCGGTGAGACAGGAGTCATTGGGGGTGACGGTCATGTCGTCCGCTGTCATCATGTGCCGGTGCATACGTCTGACAGCGCTCACGGCAGTGGCGGGAAGGGCGCGGGGCTCGGCCTGGCGCTCGCGTCCGCGGTCGCCTTCGGCGGATCCGGGGTCGCGGCCAAGCCACTGATCGAGGCGGGACTCGACCCGCTCCACGTGGTCTGGCTCCGCGTGGCCGGCGCGGCCCTGGTGATGCTGCCGCTCGCCGTGCGCCACCGTGCGCTGCCGCGCCGCCGTCCCGGGCTGCTCGCCGGATTCGGGCTGCTCGCCGTGGCCGGTGTCCAGGCCTGCTATTTCGCCTCCATCTCGCGCATTCCCGTGGGCGTCGCGCTGCTCGTCGAGTACCTGGCCCCAGCCCTGGTGCTCGGCTGGGTGCGGTTCGTGCAGCGCCGGCCGGTGACGCGGGCTGCGGCGCTCGGCGTGGTCCTCGCGGTCGGCGGACTCGCCTGCGTCGTGGAGATCTGGTCCGGACTGGGCTTCGACGCCCTCGGGCTGCTCCTCGCCCTCGGGGCCGCCTGCTGCCAGGTCGGCTACTTCGTCCTGTCCGACCAGGGCGGCGACGCCGGTGACGAGGCGCCCGACCCGCTCGGCGTCATCGCCTACGGCCTGCTCGTCGGAGCTGCGGTGCTCACCGTCCTCGCCCGCCCCTGGACCATGGACTGGTCCGTACTCGCCGGCGCCGCGCCGATGAACGGCACCCCGGTCGCCGCCGCCCTGCTGCTGGCCTGGATCGTCTTCATCGCCACGGTCCTCGCCTACGTCACCGGCGTCGTCGCCGTACGCCGTCTCTCGCCGCAGGTCGCGGGCGTGGTGGCGTGCCTCGAGGCGGTCGTCGCGACCGTCCTGGCCTGGGTGCTGCTCGGCGAGCACCTCTCCGCCCCGCAGATCGCCGGCGGCGTCGTGGTCCTGGTCGGCGCCTTCGTTGCCCAGTCGTCCACGCCCGCGAAGGGCTCCGACGGCCCCCTGACGAGCGGCGGACCCGAAAGGGAGTTGTCCGGCCGGGGGACGGCGGCCTAGGGTGCCGATCATGCATTCCGACGCACTCGTCCTTCCGCCTCCGGCCGCCTGAGGCGGGCTTCCGGAGTCGGCCCGGCGCGCTGCCGCCGGGCCGGACGGTGCTGCCCGCAGACGCAGTCCCCGCGCCCCCGGCCGTTCCGGGGCCGCCTCGAACTCCCGCGCCCCGTGCGCGTCTGCGGAGAGAACTCGTGTCGAATGCCGTCATCGGCCTGCCCGTCGGGCGTGGCCTCCTGTATCTGATCGTCGCCGGTGTCGCCTGGGGCACCGCCGGGGCCGCCGCCTCGCTGGTCTACCTGGCCAGCGACATGGGGCCCGTCGCCCTGTCGTTCTGGCGCTGTGCCCTCGGTCTCGTCCTGCTGCTCGCCGCCCGTCCGCTGCGGCCGTGCCGGGGGCGCGCCGCCGTGCGCGAGCCGTTCGCCCGTACGGCGCTGCGGGCTCTCGTCACCGGCCTCGGCCTCGCGGTGTTCCAGACCGCCTACTTCGCCGCGGTCCGGTCCACCGGCCTCGCGGTGGCCACCGTCGTCACGCTCGGCGCCGGCCCGGTACTGATCGCGCTCGGCGCGCGCCTCGTCCTGGGGGAGCGGCTCGGACGGGGCGGAGCCGCCGCCGTGGCCGGCGCGCTCGCCGGGCTCGCGGTGCTCGTCCTCGGCGGGGGCGGGGGCGGTACGACCGTCCGCCTGCCGGGCGTGCTCCTCGCCCTGCTGTCCGCAGCCGGGTATTCGGCGATGACCCTGCTCACCCGCTGGTGGGGACGGGGCGGCGGGGCGGACGCCGCGAGCACGTCCGTCGGCGCGTTCGCCGTCACGAGCCTGTGCCTGCTGCCCTTCGCCCTGGCCGAGGGGCTGGTGCCGTACACCGCCGAACCGGCCCGGCTCCTGTGGCTCCTGGTGTACGTCGCGGCCGTCCCGACCGCGCTCGCCTACGGGCTCTACTTCGCCGGGGCGGCCGTCGTCCGGTCTGCCACCGTCTCCGTGATCATGCTCCTCGAACCGGTCGGCGCGGCGGCACTCGCCGTGCTTCTCCTGGGCGAGCGCCTCACCGCGGCGACCCTGGCCGGCACCCTGTTGATGCTCGGCTCGGTCGCCGGGCTCGCGGTGGCGGAGGCGAGGGCGGCGAAGGAGGCGAGGCGGACGCGGACACGACCGGCGCCGGCGTGATCGCGGAGGTCTCCGGGAGGGAGCGGCCGGCGTGACCGCCGGGGCCTCGTCGGGAGAGGCCCCTTCTCCCGCGGCGGACCGATTCCGTCCAGCCGTAGCCGTAGCCGTAGCCGTAGCCGTAGCCGTAGCCGTAGCCGAGGCCGAGGCCGTACCCGGAGACCCACCGCCCCCCGGCGCTGGGAGCCACTCCTGCCCCGGGGCGTGAGAAAGCCACCACCGTCCCCGGGCGCAGGTGACCCACCGCCGCCCCGGCGACCTCCTGCGGCGTGTTTCAGGGGCGGGCCGGCGTCACGGGGCCGGCAGGTAGCCGGGCAGCCCGGTGCCGGAGGCCAGGTCCGGGTCGGCGACCGGGGTGTCGTATCCCTTGCGCAGCGGGAGGAGACCGGCCCAGTGGGGGAGGGCGAGGTCCTCGGGTTCGTCGTTCACGCCGCCGGTGCGGAGCTTGGCGGAGACCTCGTCCAGGTCGAGGCGGATCACGGCGGTGGCGGCCAGCTCCTTCCGGTTGGCCGGCCGGGAGTCGCGGGAGCGGCCGGGGACGACGTGGTCGACCAGGGAGTCCAGGGCCGTGCGCTTCTCCTGGGGGTCCGTCACGTCGTACGCGGTGCCGTGCACGACCACCGACCGGTAGTTGACCGAGTGGTGGAAGGCCGAGCGGGCCAGCACCAGCGCGTCCACATGGGTCACCGTCAGGCACACGGCCAGGCCCGGGCCGGCCGCGCCGGTCATCCGCAGCGGGCGGGAGCCCGTCGAGCCGTGCACGTAGAGGCGCTCACCGACCCTGCCGTAGAGCGTCGGCAGCACCACCGGGGCGCCGTCCCGGACGAAGCCGAGATGGCAGACGTAGCCCTCGTCGAGTATCGAGTGCACCAGCTCCTTGTCGTAGGACGCCCGGTCGGCGGAGCGGGTGGGGACGGTGCGGTCGGTGGGCCGGTAGGCGGTGGCGGGCTGCGACGGCGTCTGCCTGGTCCCCTGCATGGCGTTCTCCATTGTACTAGTGCATAATCTGATTTGTGCTAGGAGAGTATCGGTTCACCGGGCGGGGCGCAGCGGAGATTTCCGCGAGCATCGAGCGTGCGGTGGGTGCGGGCGAGCTGGAGCCGGGGCAACCGCTTCCGCCGATGCGGGAGTTGGCGGAGCGGCTCGGGGTGAACCCGAACACCGTCGCCGCCGCCTACCGCACCCTGCGCGAGCGCGGGGTCATCGAGACGGCCGGGCGCCGGGGCAGCCGGGTGCGCGCGCAACCCGCCACCACCGGGCGCGAGTTCATCCGGGTCGAGGTGCCGGAGGGGGTGCGCGACGTGTCCGACGGCAACCCTGACCCGGCGCTGCTGCCCGCCCTCGGCCCGGTGTTCGCCGCCGCGGCCGAGCAGGGGGACCGGGAGCCGGTGCTGTACGGGCACGCGCCGGTGGAGCCGGAGCTGCTGCGCCTGGCTCGGGCCGAACTGGACGCCGACGGGGTGCCGGACGGGCCCCTGGCCGTCACGTCCGGCTCGCTGGACGCCATGGAACGGGTGCTCGCGACCCACCTCAGGCCGGGCGACGCCGTCGCCGTCGAGGATCCGGGCTGGGGCAGCCTCCTCGACCTCGTCCCCGCGCTCGGTCTGCGCACGGTCGCCGTCGGTGTCGACGACGAGGGTCCGCTGCCCGACGACGTGCGCCGGGTGCTCGCGGCCGGCGCCCGCGCCCTGGTCGTCACGGACCGCGCGCAGAACCCGACGGGCGCCGCGGTGAGCGCCCCGCGCGCGCGTGCCCTCCGGGCCGTGCTGCGCGCGCACCCCCGGACGCTGCTGATCGAGGACGATCACGGCCACCGCATCGTCGACCTGCCCCTGCACCCCCTCGCCGGTACGACGGACCACTGGGCCTTCGTCCGCTCCGCCGCCAAGGCCTACGGCCCCGACCTGCGCCTCGCCGTGTTCACCGGGGACGCCGTCACGCTCGACCGGGTGCGCGGCCGGCAGCTGCTGGGCCCGGGCTGGGTCAGCCGCGTCACCCAGCGGGCCGTGGCCCGGCTGTGGGCGGACGGCGCGGTGGACCCGCACGCGGTGGCGGCGGCGTACGGGCGGCGCCGGGACGCTCTGCTCGGCGCGCTCGCGGAACGCGGGATCACCGCGTACGGGCGCAGCGGTATGAACGTGTGGGTCCCGGTACCGGACGAGACCGGCGCCGTCGCCCGGCTGCTGCACGCCGGCTGGGCCGTGGCGCCCGGCGCCCGCTTCCGGATCACCGCCCCGCCCGGCGTCCGGATCACCGTCTCGACGCTGGCCGAGGGCGACGTCGGACCGCTGGCGGACGCGGTCGCGGGGGCGGCGGTCGCCGGGATGGGCCGGTTGCGGGGCTACGTGTGAGGGACTCGTCCCGAGGGCCGCGGGCCGGGGCGGACCGCTCGCCGCTCCGCGCCGCCCGCCCGCCGGACGCCGCGTGCGGTCCCTTCGGGGGGCCTCGCGTGCGGTCTGTCGGCCGGGCGCCGCGTGCGGTCCGTTCGGGGCCTTGTGCTGCGCGTCCGCCGGGCCTCGCATGCTGCCCGTTCGCCGGGGCGTGGGTGGTGCCTGCCCGTCGGGTGGGGCCCGGGCTCTCCCCGGCGGGCCCCGTGCGGGAAGTCTCCCCGCCCTATCGCGACGCCAGCTTGCGGAAGTCCCAGGAGACGGTCTTCTCGGGCGTCAGCCGCAGCCAGGCGTGGCGGCCGTCGTGCGGTATCTCGTCGAGCCCGAAGTTCTTGCGGGCGAAGAGGGTCTCCGGAAGGTCGAGTTCGGCGCACAGCTCACCCGTGCGTGGTGCCTCGCCCACGAACTCCACCCGGCCGGACAGCTCCGCACCCCGCAACTCGTCGTACTCCTCGCCGGTGTCGACCACGACGGCCAGCCGGGGGTCGCGCCGGAGATCCGCCCAGCGCCGGCTGCGCACGACCGAGTACAGCCAGATCGCGGAACCGTCCCAGGCGAACCAGAGCGTGCTCACGTGCGGGGAGCCGTCGGCCGAGACCGTGGCGACCCGGCAGGTGCGCTGGGTGGTGAGGAACACGTCCAGCTCACCGGGCGTCATCATGATCTTCCGGCCCCGGCGCTGAGCCACGGTCATCCGGCCAACTGGATCGAGTCCCCGCTGACCGTGATCTGCACCGCGGGCAGCGGCTTGCGAGCGGGACCGCTCTGCACACTGCCGTCGGTGATCGAGAAGTTGCTGTCGTGGCAGGGGCAGTTGATGACACCGTCGGCCACGCTCTTCACGGCACACCCCTGGTGGGTGCAGGTGGCGGAGAACGCCTTGAACTCGCCCGCCGCGGGCTGGGTGACCACCACCTTCTGGTCGGCGAAGACCTTTCCGCCGCCCTCGGGGATGTCCGCGGTCGCCGCGAGCGCGGTACCGGCCTGGTCGCCGCCGCCCGAGGCGCCGCCGTCCGCCGACTCCGCAGAGGGCGCCGACGGAGCGGCGCCGGTGTCACCCGACGCGTCGTCGTCGGATCCTCCGCACGCGGTCAGCGCGACGGCGAGCCCGGCCGCTCCGGCCGCCGCCATGACGGTACGACGTGCCGGTCCCGCTGCGGGGTGAAACGATGCGCTGGTCATGCTGGGGTTCCCTTCCGGGGTGGATGCGTGATGATCTGCCGAGAGGTACGGCCCCGGGGCACATGCTGTTCAGACCGTGCCGAGATGCTCTCGGGTCGGCGGTCGGAAGGGCGTAAGTTACGGCTGTCGATTCGCTGTCGACCGGGCGCGCCCACCGCCCGCCCTCCCGGAAACGCGCTGGTCCGCGCGCTCTTCCTCCCCGTGCGAGACCCGCGGTGCCTGATCGTCCGCTCGGCCGGGTGCGGGTGCACGCCGGCCGCGGGGCCGGCCGTAAGGTGGCCCGGACGACGAGGGTGGAGAACGAGGGGCGTGGAGATCCAGGAACGCGCGGAGGACCGACGAGGTTCGGCCGCTGACACGGTGCGGCTGGTCGTGCGCACCCTCATGTACGTGGTGGTGGGTGGCAGTGCGCTCCTCGTGATCGTCACGGTCGCCTCGGTTCTCGCGCCGCTGCTCGCCCTCGATCTCTACACCCCGCCGGTGGCCGCCTGGTGGACGGTGTTCACGGCCGTGGTCGTGCAGGGGATTCCCTTCCTGGTGCTCGGCACGCTGGTGTCGGCGGCCATCGGAGCCCTGGTGCCCGAGCGCGTCTTCGGCCGGCTGCTGCCGCGCAGTCCGGCGCTGGCCGTTCCCCTCGCGGGGGCCGCCGGTGTCGTACTGCCGGGGTGCGAGTGCGCGTCCGTGCCGGTGGCCGGGAGCCTGATGAAGCGCGGGGTGGCCCCGGCCGCCGCGCTCGCCTTCCTCCTCTCGGCCCCCGCCATCAACCCGGTGGTGCTGGTGGCCACCTCCATCGCCTTCCCCGGCAACCCGGACCTGGTGCTGGCCCGCCTCGTCGCCTCGCTCGCCACCGCCGTCGTCATGGGCTGGCTGTGGGCGCGGTTCGGGCGCGAGGAGTGGCTGCGACTGCCCAAGGCGCGCGCGGCGTCCACGTCGCCCGAATCGCGCGGGCAGACCTTCCGGGCCGGGCTGCAGCACGACTTCCTGCACGCGGGCGGTTTCCTGGTCGTCGGGGCCGCGGCCGCGGCGACCTTCAACATCGCCGTGCCCCGGTCGGTACTGGACGCGTTCACCGGGTCGGCGTGGCTCGCGGTGCTGCTGCTGGCGGTCCTGGCGGTGGTCCTGTGCGTGTGCAGCGAGGCCGACGCGTTCGTGGCCGCTTCGCTGACCGGCTTCCCGCCGACGGCACTGCTGGCGTTCATGGTCGTCGGGCCGATGGTGGACCTGAAACTCATCGCGTTGCAGGCTGGGACCTTCGGGCGGGCCTTCGCGGTGCGGTTCTCGGCGGCCACGTGGGTGGTCGCGGTGACGAGCAGCGTGCTCGTGGGGTGGTGGTTGCTGTGAGGCGGTACGGTCCGGCGCTGGTACTGGTGCTGTGCGGCGGTGCGGTGCTGCGCATCTCGCTGTTCAGCGAGCTGTACCTGAGGTACGTGCAGCAAGCGCTGCGGCCCTACCTGGTCGCGTCGGGTGCGCTGCTGCTGGTGCTGGGAGTCGTGAGCGCGGTCGCCGCGGGCAGGACGCGCCCTGACGAGAGGGAGCCCGAGCACGCGCACGATCGCTCCCACCCCCACCCCCACCCCCACCCCCATGCCCACGGTCCCCGTGTCGCCTGGCTGCTCGTCGTCCCCGCGCTGGCCCTGCTGCTCTTCCCGCCCCCGGCCCTGGGCTCGTACAGCGCCGGCCGGGAGGCGGTCACGGACGCCGCTCAGGGCATCGGCACGTTCCCCGCCCTGCCCGAGAACGACCCGGTCGAGCTCTCTCTCCACCAGTTCACCTCCCGTGCCGTCTACGACAGCGGACGTTCGATGCGGGGCCGCACGATCCGGATGACCGGGTTCGTCACGCAGGACGAGGACGGCACCTGGTACCTGACCAGGCTTCTCATCGCCTGCTGCGCCGCCGACGCGCAGGCGGACAAGGTCGAGATCCGTGGCGCCGACGCGCCGGCCGTCGACAGCTGGGTGGACGTCACCGGCACCTGGGTACCGGAAGGCGCACTCGGCTCCGAGGAGGCGTGGCCGCCCGTGCTGGCCGCCACCGACGTCGTACACGTCGAACAGCCCGAGAATCCGTACGAGAGGCGGTAGCCCCGCGAGGCGGCGGCGCGACAGGTCGGACAGGGTCGCCGGGCCGGGGCCCGTCGCCTGCGGGGCGGGCAGTCAGTCCGCGCGGCAGAACACGTCCTCCGCGGGCATCTCGCCCTCGACGAGGTAGCGCGTCGCGGTGTTCAGCGCGCAGGAGTTGTCGCCCAGGACGTAGACGCCGTGCCCGCTGTCGTCGACGCTGACCAGCCGGGCCCGGTCGCCGAACTTCTCGCGCAGCATCTTCCCGCCCCGGTGCGGGGTCGACGCGTCTCGCCGGTTCTGCAGGAGCAGAACGTTGCGCGGGCCTTCGGCGTCGACCTCCACCGGTGCCTCGGCGGGGGCGTACGGCCAGAAGGCACACGGTGTGATGTTGGCGGTGGCGGCTCCGAACAGCGGGTAGCGCTCGCGGTCCTCGGCGACGCCCCGCCGGTAGGTGGTGACGTCCTCGGGCCACTCGACGTCGTTGCAGGTGACGGAGAGGAACACGGTCAGCGCGTTGTCGTTCGGCGACAGCGCCCCGTCCGCCGTTTCCTCCCGGGCGGTCGCCAGGCCGCGGGCCGCCGCCGTGTCGCCGTCGTGCAGCGCCTGCCAGGTCTGTGCCAGCGTGGGGTACTGCGCCTGCTTGAACAGGTGGCCGAACGTCAGGAGCCGGAAGAGGCTGCCGTCGATCCCCGCGACCGGAGCGTCGTCGAGCCGGCCGGCGATCGTGAGGTAGGACGCCCGGACCTGTCGGGGTGTGCGGCCCAGGCCGTAGCTGTCGTGCCGGCGGGCGGCCCATTCCGCGAAGTCCGGCAGGGTCTGTTCCATGCCGAGGGCGTAGCGGCGCATGCCGTCGCGGTCGAGGTGGGTGTCTCCGATGTTGCTGTCGAGCACGATCCGGTCGGCGCGCTCGGGGAACATCGACGCGTAGGCGGCGCCGAGTGCCGTGCCGTAGGAGTAGCCCAGGTAGCTGGTCCTCTCCTCGCCGAGCGCGGCCCGGATCCGGTCCAGGTCGCGCGCGGTGTTCGCGGTGGTGAGGTGGCGCAGCCGGCCGTCGGGGTCGTTGCCCGCGCACTGCCCGGCCGCCTGCTCGGCGACCTGCGCCTGCGCGGTGACCGCGGCGTCGTCGACCGCGTAGGGCGGGATGTTGGCGTAGTAGGGACTGTCCTGGGTGAAGCCGCAGCTGACCGGTGTGGAATGACCGACCCCGCGCGTGTCCATGCCGATCAGGTCGTAGCGGTCGGTGACGCTGCCGGGCAGGCCCTGCGCCACCAGCAGCGCGGACAGCGTCAGCCCGGATCCGCCGGGGCCGCCCGGGTTGAGCATGAGGACACCGCGCCTCTTGTCCGGGTCGGCGGCGGCCAACCGGGAGACGGTGAGGTCGATCTGCTCGCCCTCCGGGTCGGCGTAGTCCAGCGGCACGGGCACGGTGGCGCACCGCAGTTCGGTCGGAGCGGCTTCGGCCACGACGTCGTCGGGGCACCGGCCCCACTCCACCTGCGGCGTCCTCGGCTCCTCGGCGGCGGCGGGCACGGTGGCCAGCGAGCCGCCCAGGCCGAGGACCACCAAGACGGCCAGGCTCTGGCCGGCACTGCGCTGTCGTTTCATGTCCAGTCTCCGGATGGTGGTTCACGGTCGTGGTCGCCACCACCACACCCCCTGCCCTAGGGGCACGGTCAACCGCGACCGGCGCGGAACGGGCCGCGGTTGACCGTGCCCCGGGGGCAGGGTCTTGAATGGCCGCAGGGCACGTTCCCGGAGAAGGGGCTCCTGGTGGGGTGGAGTACGCGTCAGCTCGCCGAACTCGCGGGCACGACGACCAAGACCGTCCGGCATTACCACGAGATCGGCCTGCTGGAGGAGCCGGAACGGGCGTCCAACGGCTACAAGCGGTACGGCGTCGGCCATCTGGTCCGCCTGCTGCGCATCCGCAGACTGACCGACCTCGGTGTGGCCCTCGCGGACGTCCCCTCGGTCGAGAACGGCGACGAGAGGGCGCGGCGGATCCTCAGGGATCTGGACGCCGAACTCGCGGCGGACATCGAACGCCGGCAGCGGATGCGGCGGGAACTGGCGGCCGTCATGGAGAACCGGGCCGCGCTCGACATGCCCCCGGACTTCAGGACGCTCGCCGACGACCTGCCCGAGGCCCAGCGGTCCCTGCTGCTGGCCTACTCCAGCATCCTCACACCCGTGGCGATGGCCGCCCTCCAAGAGCAGCTCTCGGGACCCCGCGGTGACCTCGACGCGGAATTCGCGGCGCTCGGGGAGGACGCTCCCGACGACGTGCGGCAGCGGCTGGCGGAACGGATGGTGCCCGAGGTCCGCCGACAGCAGGAGGACCACCCGTGTCTGGCCGATCTCGGGTCGTCCTCGCACCGGGAAACGGCAGTCGCGGAGTCGGTCGTCGTGCACGCGCTGGTCGAGTTCCACAACCGCGCCCACCTCGACGTGCTGCGACGTGTCCACGCCATCCTCTCCGAGGACGACGGCACGGTGGGAGAGAACAACGAAACCCGGGGATGAGGGGACGGTCCCCGGGGGCCACCACGCCGGACCTCCGCAGTCCGCGCAGTGCCGTACCACCGGGAAGCGGGGGAGCAGGAGAGCAGGGAAGCGGGGAACAGGAGAGCAGGTGCGGCACTCGCCGGTGAGGCGAGGCCTGCTGCACCCTCACCCTCACCGGCACCGCACACCGACGCTTCGCCTCCGGGTTCGCCGGTGAGCCGGGCGGGGGCGGTGCGGAGGGCGACGGTCCATCCGGCTGGGCCGGAGCCGATGAGGACGACCTCGCGTGTCCAGCTCAGGCCGGCGTCCCCGGCGTCCCCGGCGTCCCCGGTGTCCCCGGTGTCCTGGCGTCCCCGGCGTCCCCGGCCTCCCCGGGGGCGATCTCGGCAAGGAGGCCCTCGACCAGGTTCTTGATCTCGTCGCGGATGGGGCGGACGGCCTCGACGCCCTGGCCGGCCGGGTCCTCCAGCTTCCAGTCGAGGTAGCGCTTGCCGGGGAAGACGGGGCAGGTGTCGCCGCAGCCCATGGTGATGCAGACGTCCGACTCGCGGACCGCGTCGACGGTGAGGATCTTCGGCGACTCGCGGGAGATGTCGATGCCGACCTCGGCCATGGCCTCGACGGCGGCCGGGTTGACCCGGTCACCGGGGGCGGAGCCGGCGGAACGGACCTCGACGCGGTCTCCGGCCAGGTGGGTCAGCCACGCGGCGGCCATCTGGGAGCGGCCGGCGTTGTGGACGCAGACGAACAGGACGGACGGCTTGTCGGCCATGGTGATCGTTCCCTCTCGTCGCATGGCGCGATAGGCCGCCCATGGCTTCGGCGCCCACTGGTGTCAGCGGGCGATGATGTGACAATATCAGCGCATGCTGACTTCAGTCGATCCTGATGTGATGCGGGTGCTCGGCGATCCGCTCCGCCTTCGGATCGTGACCCTGCTGGCGCGCGAGACGCTCTGCACGACGCATCTGGTCGAGGAGACCGGAGCCAGGCAGACCAACCTCTCCAACCACATGAAGGTGCTGCGCGAGGCCGGGATCGTGGAGACCGAGCCGTGCGGCCGCTACACCTACTACAAGCTCAAGCCCGAGGTCCTCGCCGGCCTGTCCGAGCAGTTCGCCGGCCTGGCCGCCTCCGCCCGTACCGCCGCCGAGAACAAGAGGGCCTGCCCGTGACCTCCACCGAGCCCACCACCGCCCCCGCTCCGACCGGGGGCGGGGACGACTCGATCGTCAAGAAGCTCTCCACCCTCGACCGCTACCTCGCCGTGTGGATCCTCCTCGCCATGGCCGTCGGCCTCGGGCTGGGGCGCGCGATCCCCGGACTGAACGACGCGCTGGCGAAGGTGGAGATCGGCGGGATCTCCCTGCCGATCGCGCTCGGCCTGCTGATCATGATGTACCCGGTCCTGGCCAAGGTCCGCTACGACAAGCTGGACGCCGTCACCGGCGACCGCAAGCTGATGATCTCCTCCCTGGTCATCAACTGGATCCTCGGGCCCGCGGTGATGTTCGCCCTGGCATGGATCTTCCTGCCGGACCTCCCCGAGTACCGCACCGGCCTAATCATCGTCGGCCTGGCCCGCTGCATCGCCATGGTCATCATCTGGAACGACCTCGCCTGCGGCGACCGCGAGGCCGCGGCCGTGCTCGTCGCGCTGAACTCGGTCTTCCAGGTCCTGGCGTTCGGTCTGCTGGGCTGGTTCTACCTCGACCTGCTGCCCGGCTGGCTCGGCCTCGGTGCCGGCGAGAACCTGGACATCTCGACGGGGGAGATCGCCCTGAACGTGGTCGTCTTCCTCGGCGTCCCGCTGCTCGCCGGCTTCCTGACCCGCCGGATCGGTGAGCGGAGGATGGGCCGCGAGGGCTACGAGCAGCGCCTCCTGCCGAAGATCGGGCCGTGGGCGCTGTACGGGCTGCTGTTCACGATCGTCATCCTCTTCGCCCTGCAAGGCAGGACCATCACCTCCCAGCCGCTGGACGTGGCCCGGATCGCGCTTCCGCTGCTGGTGTACTTCGCGGTCATGTTCTTCGGCACCTTCCTTCTCGGCAAGGGCCTGGGGCTCGCGTACGACCGCACCACCACCCTGGCCTTCACCGCGGCGGGCAACAACTTCGAGCTGGCCATCGCGGTCGCCATCGCCACCTTCGGCGTCACCTCCGGCCAGGCCCTCTCCGGCGTCGTCGGGCCGCTCATCGAAGTCCCGGTCCTGATCGGCCTGGTTTACGTCGCGCTCGCCTGGCGCAGGAAGTTCACCGCCGGCGAGATGACGACGGCGCCGTGACGCAGGGACCGGACGCATTCCCCACCGGTGATCACCCTCGGTTACTATGCACACTTCATGCCAGAGGGGCCGGAAGTAAGGGGCGGACGGTCATGGAAAGCAAGCTCAGACAAGCAGGTTGGCTTCGAGAATGCTGAAAAACGTGACCGCCACCCGCTATATCACCCCCCTGCGTGAGGGCGGCTCGCTCCCGGGTCTCGTCGAGGCGGACGACTGCGCAACGTACGTCCTGAAGTTCACCGGCGCCGGTCAGGGCCGCAAGACGCTCGTCGCCGAGGTGGTCTGCGGCGAACTCGCCCGTCGGCTGGGCTTCCGGATGCCGCGCCTGGTGACGGTCGGCCTCGACCCGGTGCTGGGGCTCGGCGAACCCGACCAGCAGGTGCAGGAACTGCTCAAGTCGAGCGGTGGCACCAACCTCGGCATGGAGTTCCTCTCCGGCGCCCTCGGCTTCGATCCGCTCGCCTTCGAGGTGAGTTCCGAGGAGGCCGGACGGATCGTGTGGTTCGACGCCCTGGTGAACAACGTCGACCGGTCCTGGCGCAATCCCAACCTGCTGCGGTGGCAGGGCGAGGTGTGGCTCGTCGACCACGGGGCGACGATGATCTGGCACCACAACTGGCCCGGCGCCGAGACCTCGGCCGCCCGCCCGTACGACGCCTCCGACCATGCCCTCGCGCGCTTCGCGCCGGACGTCCGCTCGGCCGCCGCCGTGCTCGCCCCGCTGGTCACGGAGGATCTCCTCGCCGAAGTCACCGCGGAGATCCCGGACGCCTGGCTGCTGGACGAGCCCGGCTTCGCCACCCCCGACGAGCTACGGCGCGCCTACGCCCGGCCCCTCCTCGCCCGGGCCGCCACCATCCATGCACGCGTCGGGGGAGAGGGGCACCGATGAGCGACCGCCACGTCTTCGAGTACGCGCTGCTGCGCGTCGTGCCCCGCATCGAGCGCGGCGAGTGCGTCAACGCCGGGGTGCTCGTGTACTGCCGGGCCGCGGCCTACGTCGGCGCCCGCACCCACCTCGACGAGGGCAGGCTGCTGGCCCTCGACCCGCACGTGGACCTGCCCGGCGTGCGCGCGGCGCTGGGCGCCGTCGAGTGCCTGTGCGCCGGCGGGGACGCGGCGGGCCAGGCGGCCCACGACGACCCCGGCCGCCGGTTCCGCTGGCTGATCGCCCCCCGTTCGACGATCGTCCAGCCGGGTCCCGTCCACACCGGCCTCACGTCCGACCCGGCGGCCGAGACGGAACGGCTCCTCGGCCTGCTGGTGCGGTAGGCGGCCCGCGTGTTCGGGGTCAGGCGCGCCGACGGCGCCTGAACACGAAGGCGGCGGTGAGAGCGGCGCCCGCCACGCAGCTCACGCCGATGCCGATGTCCCGGCCGCTGGGCCCCGTGTCCGAGGCGCCGCCCAGTCCGCCCCGGGTGCCGCGGGTCGGCGTGACGGCCGGGGAGGACACGGGGCCCGGTACGGCCGTGGGCGTGGTGACCGGGGCCGGTGCGGTGGGCGTGGGGCGCGGTTTGGAGGTCGCGGAGATCGTCGGGGGCGAGTCCCGCCGCGGCGGTGCCCCGCCGGCCGAGCCGCCGTCCGCCTCCCGGACGGCCCCGACTGTGACCTGGTCGTACGGGCCCAGGTCGTACGGGCCCAGGTCGAGCCGGCCCTCGTCGAACGGGCCCAGGCCGATCCCGCCCTGTCCGAAGTCGCCCTGCCCGAAGCCGGCCTCTCCGATCCCGCCCTGTCCGAAGTCGCCCTGCCCGAAGCCGGCCTCTCCGAGGTCGCCCTGTCCGAAGTCGCCTTGCCCGAAGCCGGCCTCTCCGAGGTCGCCCTGTCCGAAGTCGCCTTGCCCGAAGCCGGCCTCTCCGAGGTCGCCCTGTCCGAAGTCGCCTTGCCCGAGGTCGCCCTGCCCGAAGCCGGCCTCTCCGAGGTCGCCCTCTCCGAAGTCGCCCTGCCCGAAGCCGTCTTGGCCGGGCCGCATCCCGCCGGCGCCACCCTGGCCGGGGCGGTGCTCGTCGAGTCCGCCGTGGTCGACCGGGCCTTCGCCGGTTCCGCTCCCGTCGAGCCGGCCCCCGTCGTGCAGGTAGGCGCCGAAGTCGTCCGGGGCCGGGGCGTCCGGGCCGAAGGAGTCGGGGGCGAACGGGTCGGCGGTGAAGGAGTCGGTGGCGAAGGAATCGGCAGTCAAGAAGCCTGCGGCGAAGGAGCCGGGGACGAACGAGTCCGGCGCGCCCGCGGCGCGGCCGGACGCGAGCTGCTGGGACGCCTGCGGATGGGCGGGCTGCCGAAGGCCCGTTCCCTGGGCGTGTGCGGGGTCGGCCAGCGGCACGATCGCGGCGATCGCGACGGCTATGCCTGCGGCACCGGTACAACGGCGCATGGACGCCTCCTTTCCGGCCACGAGTGGCTCGAACTCCGACGCTAGGGGGCCGGTGCCCCGGGGGCCCGCAGCGCTGGGCCGATCGGGTGGGGCGGGCGCGGTGGTCCCTCCGGCGGCCCGGGTAATGGATCACACCGGCCCGGTGTCCCGTTGACACCGGGTGCCAGGGCTTCTAGCGTCACGTCTGCGGAAGGTACTAAGCGGTCGCTCACCACCGGGCGCCCCGCGACGCTCCGCATGGGCCGCATCCCCAGGACGAGGAGAGCAGCAATGTCCACCACTGAGCAGCGGGTCGCCGTCGTCACCGGAGCCGCACGCGGCATCGGTGCCGCCACCGCCGTACGACTGGCCGCCGAGGGCCGCGCCGTCGCCGTCATCGACCTCGACGAGGCCGCCTGCAAGGACACCGTGGAGAAGATCACCGCGGCCGGCGGCAAGGCCGTCGCGGTCGGCTGCGACGTCTCCGACGAGGCGCAGGTCGAGGCGGCCGTCGCGCGGATCGCCGAGGAACTGGGCGCGCCGACGATCCTCGTCAACAACGCGGGCGTGCTGCGCGACAACCTGCTGTTCAAGATGAGCGTCTCGGACTGGGACACCGTTATGAACGTGCACCTGCGCGGCGCCTTCCTGATGTCCAAGGCCTGCCAGAAGCACATGGTGGACGCCGGCTTCGGCCGCATCGTCAACCTGTCCTCGTCCTCGGCGCTGGGCAACCGCGGCCAGGTCAACTACTCCGCCGCCAAGGCCGGTCTGCAGGGCTTCACCAAGACCCTCGCCAAGGAGCTCGGCAAGTTCGGCGTGACCGCCAACTCCGTCGCCCCCGGCTTCATCGCCACCGAGATGACCAAGGCCACCGCCGACCGCGTGGGCATGGGCTTCGACGACTTCAAGGCCGCCGCCGCCACCCAGATCCCGGTGGCCCGCGTCGGTGAGCCCGACGACATCGCCAACGCCATCGCCTTCTTCACCGGCGAGGCCGCCGGCTTCGTCTCCGGCCAGGTGCTGTACGTGGCCGGCGGACCGCTCGACTAGGGACCACAGGAGACTGGGGAACACCGACATGACTGAACTTCCCGGACTCTCCGGCAAGGTCGCGCTCGTCACGGGCGCCAGCCGCGGCATCGGCTACGGCGTCGCCGAGGCGCTCGTCGCGCGTGGCGACCGCGTCTGCATCACCGGCCGTAACGAGGACGCCCTGAAGGAGGCCGTCGACAGGCTCGGCTCCGACCGGGTCATCGGCGTCGCGGGCAAGGCGCACGACGAGGCCCACCAGGCCGTCGCCGTCGAGCGCACGATGGACGCCTTCGGCCGCGTCGACTTCCTGGTCAACAACGCCGGCACCAACCCGGTGTTCGGGCCGATCGCCGACCTCGACCTGGACGTCGCGCGCAAGGTCTTCGAGACCAACGTGATCTCGGCGCTCGGCTTCGCCCAGCGCACCTGGCACGCCTGGCAGAAGGACAACGGCGGCGCGATCGTCAACATCGCCTCCGTCGCGGGCCTGTCGCCCTCGCCCTTCATCGCCGCCTACGGCGTCAGCAAGGCCGCGCTGATCAACCTCACCGCCCAGCTCGCGCACGAGTTCGCGCCGGGCGTGCGGGTCAACGCGATCGCCCCGGCCGTCGTGAAGACCAAGTTCGCCGCCGCCCTCTACGAGGGCCGCGAGAAGGAGGCCGCCGCGGGCTACCCACTGGGCCGGCTCGGCGTGCCCTCCGACATCGGCGGCGCCGCCGCCTTCCTCACCTCGGAGCAGTCCGCCTGGGTCACCGGTCAGACCCTCGTGGTCGACGGCGGCATCTTCCTGAACGCCGGTGTGGCCTGATATCGACTGTCGCCGTCCCGCCGGGACGCGCACGAGCACGGGCGCCGTCGACACCGAACGGCGCCCGTGTCCGCGTTTCGAGACCACGGGGAGATGACAACGTAGTCATCGCCGGATGATCAAAACCCCTGCTCAGAAGGGGGTTCAGGGGGTGTGGTGCTGCGGTATGGTCTGCCGACCCTTGGTACGGCGGATCGAGGAGCGTGCGCGTGTTCAACCGGAACCGAGGCCTGCGGCGGGTCGCGGCCATCGTGTCCATATCGTCGCTGGCCACCGGATGCGGCATCCTGTCGCCCGATGGCTCGGACGACGAGGGGCCCATCGTCGTCGGGACGACCAGCGCCCCCAGCACCCTCGATCCGGCCGCCTCCTGGGACGGTTCCTGGGAGCTGTTCCGCAACATCTACCAGACGCTGCTCAGCTACCCCAGCGGTGCGACCGCGCCCCAGCCGGACGCCGCCGAGCAGTGCTCCTTCACCGACGCCTCCCACCAGACCTACCGTTGCGAGCTGCGCGAGGGGCTGGCCTTCTCCAACGGGGACCGGCTGGACGCGCAGGCCGTCAAGCACTCGATCGACCGGGTCAAGCAGATCAACGTCAACGGTGGCCCGGCCGGCCTGCTGGGCACCCTCGAACGGGTCCAGGCGCCGAGCGAGCGCGAAGTGGTCTTCCACCTCAACAAGCCGGACGCCACCTTCCCGTTCGTGCTCGCCACACCCGCCATGTCGATCGTCGAACCAGGCGGCTACCCGGCCGACGCCCTGCGCGAGGACGGCGAGGTCGTCGGTTCCGGCCCCTACGCGCTCCGGTCGTACGCGGACGGCGAGCGGGCCGAGCTGGTCCGCAACGACCGCTACAAGGGCTTCGCCGAACGCCGCAACGACGCGGTGACCGTGCGCTACTTCAAGGACTCCGCCGGCATGGTGAAGGCGCTGCGCGACGGGGAGATCCAGGTCACCTACCGCGGTCTCGCGGCGGACGACATCATCACGCTGCAGCAGCAGACCGGCGAGGACGAGAACCTCCAGCTGGTCGAGGGCAGCGGCACGGAGATCCGCTACCTCGTCTTCAACCCCGAGGACCCGTGGGCGGGCCGGAAGGAAGTGCGCCGGGCCATCGCCCAGGTCGTCGACCGCGCCGCGATCGCCCACACGATCTACCGGGACACCGTCGACCCCCTGTACTCCATGGTCCCCAAGGGCCTCACCGGGCACACCACGGGCTTCTTCGACGACTACGGCGACCCGAGCGTCTCCAAGGCCCGCAAGATCCTCTCCGAAGCCGGCATCACCGAGCCCGTCCCGCTCACGCTCTGGTACACCACCGACCGCTACGGCTCGGAGACGGGCCGGGAGTTCGAGGAGATCGAGCGCCAGCTCGAGTCCTCCGGGCTGTTCCGGGTCACGCTCGAGAACCGCCCGTGGAAGACGTACGTCGCGGGTTACCAGAAGGGCGAGTACCCGGTGTTCGGACGCGGCTGGTCCCCGGACTTCCCGGACGCGGAGAACTTCATCGCGCCCTTCGTCGGCGACCAGAACGCCCTGGGCACGCCCTACCCCGCACCGGAGATCACCGGCGAACTGCTGCCGCGCTCACGCCGGGAGAGTGACCGCGCCAACGTGGAGCGGGACTTCGAGCGGGCGCAGGAGATCCTCGTGGACGACGCCCGGCTGCTGCCGCTGTGGCAGGGCAAGCAGTACGTGGCGGCGCACGCGGACATCTCGGGCGCGGAGGGGGCCATGGACCCCTCGACGATCATGATGATGTGGCAGCTGTACCGGAAGACCAGCTGGTAGGCGCCGGCGGCGGTTCGGGATGTCAGTGGTCGCAGGTAGGTTCTGGGGACTGGAAACGACCGCACACCTTAAGGAAGTCGACGTGACCGACATCGCCATGCTGCCCGAGTCCTGGCGCGAGGTGCTGGGCGGCGAGCTGCAGCAGCCCTACTTCAAGGAACTGGCGGAGTTCGTCGAGGACGAGCGGGCGAACGGCTCCGTCTATCCTCCGCGCGAGGAGGTCTTCGCCGCCCTGGAGGCCACGCCGTACGACCAGGTGAAGGTGCTGGTCCTCGGGCAGGACCCCTATCACGGCGAGGGCCAGGGCCACGGGTTGTGCTTCTCGGTCCGGCCGGGCGTGAAGATCCCGCCCTCCCTGCGGAACATCTACAAGGAGATGCACGCCGAGCTGGACACCCCGATCCCGGACAACGGCTACCTCATGCCCTGGGCTGAGCAGGGCGTCCTGCTGCTCAACGCGGTCCTCACGGTCCGGGCCGGTGAGGCGAACTCGCACAAGGGCCGGGGCTGGGAGCTGTTCACCGACGCGGTGATCCGTGCGGTGGCCGACCGGAGCGACCCGGCGGTGTTCGTGCTGTGGGGCAACTACGCGCAGAAGAAACTGCCGCTGATCGACGAGACGCGGCACGTGGTGGTCAAGGGCGCGCACCCCTCGCCGCTGTCGGCGAAGAAGTTCTTCGGCTCCCGCCCCTTCACGCAGATCAACGAGGCGGTCGCGAGGCAGGGCCACGAGCCGATCGACTGGACCATTCCCGACCTGGGCTGATCCGGAGGTGGGCCCGGCCGGTCGCGGAGCGGCCCGCGCGCGTCACGGGCCGCCTGACCGGGATCGCCGGTATGTGCGGTTAGCGTCGTCGGGGACAGCCGACGACGGGCACGGAGGACGCGGTGACCAAGGGACAGGAGCAGACGGCGCCGGACGCCGTGCTGACGCGGATCGGGCAGGTCGTCATGCTGCACCACGCGGGCGACCGCGAGGAGGCCCGGCACCGCTTCCTCGGTCTGTGGGCGGAGATCGGCGAGCACGGCGACCCGCTGCACCGCTGCACCCTGGCCCATTACCTGGCCGACACCCAGGACGATCCGGGGGACGAACTGGCCTGGGACCTGCGGGCGTTGTCGGCCGCCGAGGAACTCACGCGGGACCGGCCCGCCGACCGGCGGGAGGGTGCGCTCGCCGCGCGTGCCCTCTACCCGTCGCTGCACCTGAACCTGGCCGCCGACTACGACCGGCTCGGCCACCGCGAGGCCGCCCGCCTGCACCTGCGGCGGGCCCGCGGCGCCGCCGAGTCCCTCGCCCCCGACCGCTACGGCGAGGGCGTACGCACGGCGATCGACCGGCTGGAGGCCCGGCTGGCCGCCGCCGGCCCCGCCACGGAGGGTCCCGACCGGCCCGACGGGTGGTGGGGACCGCCGCGCCGCCGGTCCTAGCCGGCCCGGCCCGGCCGCCGTCGCGGTACGTCGTCGCGGTACGCCTCGCGCGTGCCGGTCGTCGTGGGCGGGCGGGACCTCAGTGTCCGTACGCCTGCTCGCAGATGACGGCTTCCGGGCTGCCGGGGCGCCAGCCGCCGTACTGCTTGCCCAGGGAGCACACGTCCGCGTTCGCGCCGGTGTCCGTGCGGGGCGGCGTCTCAGGACCGGCGGGCATCTCGGCGCCGGGCCGCGAGGGCGGGTGCGGCCGCTTCGGCGCCTCGGGGCGGGCGGGCCGCGGCTGCCGTTCACGGCGGGCGGCCGGCGGCGTGGGCCGGGGCAGGGCGGCCGGGGGCGCCGTGCGCCGCGGTTCGCCGGACGCGTGGCCGGGGGTGCGGGAGGGGCCGGTCATCTCCAGCGCCTCACGGGCCGGGGCCTGCACGACGCGCGGCTGGGCCGGTCCGTCCGGGCGCGGCGCGGACGAGTGGACGCCGGCCGCCGGCGGGTCGGCCGAGGCCGGACCGCGGACCGTCGTACAGCCGGCCAGGGTCGAGACGGCCATGGTCAGCAGGAGCGTTGCGGTGGTCGTCGTTCGATGCACCCGCGCCACTCTGGTGGTTCGGACCCCGGACGCGGCGCCGGACCGGCGGAGGTTGCCCCGCACGGGTGATCTCCGGCCCCGTACGGCGGCCCCGGGCGCCGCCGAGGGTGACGTCAGTCTCCCGTGGCGCCGTCGAGGCGTTCGCGGATCAGATCGGCGTGCCCGTTGTGTCGCGCGTACTCCTCGATCATGTGGGTGTGGATCCAGCGCAGGGTGTAGCGCTCACCGGTGTGCCGGTGCCTGCCCCGGGTCGGTTCGTCGAGGGGGACGCCGGCCGCGTTGCGCCGGGCCGCCTCGATCTCGGCCTGCCAGGTGGCGTGGGCCTCGGCGAAGGTGTCCGCCTCGGTCAGACGGAACTCGCCGTCCGGGTCCGCGTCGGAGTAGTGGATCGGCTCCGCGTCCTCGTCCGCCAGCACCCTGCGGTACCAGCTGCGCTCCACCTCGGCCATGTGCCGCACCAGCCCCATCAGGGACAACGTGGAGGGGGCGACGGCGGCGGTCCGGAGCTGGGCGTCGGTGAGGCCCTCGCACTTCCACGCCAGCGTCTGCCGGTGGTACTCCAGCCAGCCCTCCAGCATGGCGCGCTCGTCGAGGTCGGGGACGGGTTCGCGGCGTTCGGTCGTCATGCCCGCATCCTCGCCCACCCCCTCTCCTCCCACCAGGGATTTTTGAGTCCCCGATCATGCCGCCCACACCTCGCGCAGCCCCGCCCGCACCTCCGCCGGTCCGGGTACCTCGGCGTGGAGGGCCCCGGCCACGCAGCTGAACATCGGCCCGTCCGCCCAGGCGACCACCGACAGCACGTGCCGCGCCGGGCCGGGCGAGCCCACGGTGGTGACGAGGGCGCCCGGTTGGTCCCGGAAGCGGGCGCCCGCCGCACCACCTGGCGGCTCGTGGTCCCGCTGCCCGGCGTCGCGTTCGCCTCCCACGAGACCTGGGGCCGGGGCCGCGTCCGGGGCACGCACCCCCTCAAGGTCGGCCGGGTCCACGCCTGCACCGCCGCGCGCCTGCCCCGCACCACGGCCGTCGCCCGCCAGGCCGTCCGGGCCGTCCGGGTCGCCCGGCTCAACCTGACGACCGGCCGCGCCGGGGACCGCCCCGCACGACACCGCGGTCACCGCCCTCCCCGAGGTCCGGCCGGCCCTGTTCCTGCGGAGCTTCGACGGCGTCGCCGACTGGCACCCCCCGCAGCCCCCGTATGCTGCCCAGCACACCCAGGTCGGCGAGCGCAAGAGGAGCACACCCCGTGAAGGTCGGCTGCATCGGACTCGGCGACATCGCGCAGAAGGCCTACCTGCCGGTGCTCGCCGCCCTGCCCGGCATCGAGCTGCACGCGCAGACGCGCACCCCCGCGACGCTCACCCGCGTCGCCGACGGCCTCCGTCTTGCGCCCGGACAGCGCCACGCCGACCTCGGCTCCCTCCTCGCCGAGAATCTCGACGCCGCCTTCGTGCACGCGCCGACGGCCGTCCACCCGGAGATCGTGACGCGGCTGCTGGAGGCCGGCGTCCCGACCTACGTCGACAAGCCGCTCGCCTACGAACTCGCCGGCTCCCGACGGCTGGTGACCCTCGCCGAGGAACGGAACACCGGCCTCGCCGTCGGCTTCAACCGGCGCCACGCCCCCGGATACGCCCAGTGCGCGGAGCACCCGCGCGAGCTGATCCTCATGCAGAAGAACCGCACCGGCCTGCCCGAGGACCCGCGCACGATGATCCTCGACGACTTCATCCACGTCGTCGACACCCTGCGCTTCCTGGTGCCCGGCCCGGTCGACGACGTGACCGTACGGGCCCGCGTCGAGAACGGCCTGCTCCACCACGTCGTCCTCCAGCTCGCCGGGGACGGCTTCACCGCGCTCGGCGTCATGAACCGGCTCAGCGGATCGGCGGAGGAGATCCTGGAGGTCTCCGGCCAGGACACCAAGCGCCAGGTGGTCAACCTCGCCGAGGTGATCGACCACAAGGGCCAGCCGACCGTGCGGCGGCGCGGCGACTGGGTCCCGGTGGCCCGCCAGCGCGGGATCGAGCAGGCGGTGCTCGCCTTCCTCGACGCCGTGCGCGCCGGCGAGGTGCTCAGCGCCCGGGACGCGCTGGAGACCCATGAGCTGTGCGAGCGGGTGGTACGGGCGGTACTGGAGCGTTCCGCCTGAACCGCACCGCCCGTACGCCCTCGGCGGCGGCCCAGGCCCCGAGGACCAGCAGTGCCGCGTGCGGCGCCCAGTCGCCGTGGCGGACGTACGGCGTGCTGCCGTGCGTGAGCGGCACCTCGTAGACGCGCGACGCACTCGCGTCCGTGCCGAGCCACGAGCCGATCCGCGTGCCGTTCGCGTCGTAGACGGCGGAGGCCCCGGTCAGGGTCGCGTGCACCATCGGCCGGCCGGTCTCGGCGGCGCGCAGCGCGGCCAGTGAGGCGTGCTGCGCGGGCGCCCAGGTGCGCTGGAAGGTCGACGTCGACGACTGGGCGAGCAGCACCCGGGCCCCGCCGGCGGCCAGTCGGCGGCTCATGTCGGGGAACGCGCTCTCGAAGCAGACCATCGGCCCCACCCGCAGCCCGTCCCCGAGGTCCATGACGACCTGCTCGGTGCCCCGCCTGCGGTCCTCGCCCGCCGCCTCACCGACGGAGGTGGCCCAGCCGAGCAGGGAACGGGCCGGGACGTACTCCCCGAACGGGACGAGCCGCATCTTGTCGTACCGGTCGCCGGTCGGGCCGTCCGGGCCGACGAGCACCGAACTCTTGTAGATGCCGGGCTTGTCGGAGCGGCGTGCGTCCACGTTGACCAGGATGCCCGCGCCGGTCTCCCGGGACAGCACCGCGAGCCGCCGGGCCAGGTCGGGCCGGTCGTCCAGGTCGAAGCCGACGCTGCTCTCGCCCCAGACGATCAGGTCGAGGTCCCGGCCGGCGAGCCGGCGGGTCAGCCGCTCCTCCCGGTCGAAGCGCCGGTCGGCGCTGTCCGCCCCGCTGACGACGCCGGGCTGGACGACGGCGATCGCGGCGCGCTCGTCGGTCTCGGGGCGCGGTGACCAGACCCAGGCCGCGGAGGCGGCGGCCGCGGTGGCGACGAGCCCGGCCAGGGCGGGCGTCCGGGCCCGGCGTACACCGACGAGCACGGCGACGGCGACGTTGACGGCCACCACGAGGAAGCTCAGCAGCCACACCCCGCCCACCGACGCGAGCCGCAGCGCCGGCGTCACCTGCCACTGGCTCGCGCCGAGCACGCCCCAGGGCCCGCCGAGCCCCTCCCAGGAGCGGACCAGCTCCACCGCCAGCCACCCCGAGGGCAGCACCACGAGCGCCGTCCCGGCCCTGTGGAGCGAGGGCGTTCCGCCCAGCAGCCGGTGCACCAGCCAGCCCCAGGGCGCCCAGAGCGCGCCGAGCAGCGCGGCGACGACGAACGTGAACACGTGCAGGTGGGGCAGCAGCCAGTGGTGCATGACCAGCATGAAGCCGAACCCGCCGCACCACCCGTCGTACGCCGCCCGCCGCCCGCCCGGAGCGGCCCGGACCAGCAGCAGCCAGGGCACCAGGGCGAACCACGCCCACCACCACAGGGCCGGCCCCGGAAAGGCCAGTACGGGGAGCGCGCCGGCCAGCACGGCGGTGCCCGAGCGTCGCCACGGGGAGGCCGTCCAGCGGTCGAGCGTCTTCATGGGCGCCTCCCTGCCCCGTGGTGCCTTCAGTGTGCGCTTCCGCGAGGACGGATCGCAGTTGATCACTGGGATGTCCGGTTCCCGGGAGACGGAGCCTCGCCTAGAATGATCGATGATCGATCAAACGGGTGGCGCGGGGTCGGACGTGCCGGCCGCACGTTCTTCTGCTGGAGGTACTCATGGAGCGTCCCCTCACGGTGGTCACCGGTGGCAGCCGGGGAATCGGCGCGGCGGCCTGTCTGCGTCTCGCGGCGGACGGGCACGACGTCGTCGTGGGCTACGTACGGGACCCGGCGGCCGCCGAGGCGGTCGTGGCCGGGGTGCGCGAGGCCGGCGGCCGGGCTGCCGCGGTGCGGGCCGACACGTCGGTCGAGGCCGACGTCGACCGGCTCTTCGAGGTGGCGGAGGAACGTCTCGGGCCGGTGACGGGACTGGTGAACAACGCGGCGGTGACCGGCCCGCTGGGGCGGCTGGCGGACAGCGACACCGCGGACCTGCGCCGGGTCCTCGACGTCAATCTGCTGGGCGTGCTGCTGTGTTCCCGGCGGGCCGCGCAGCTGATGTCCGCGCGGGGGAGCGGGTCGATCGTGAACGTGTCGTCGGGCGCCGCGACCATCGGCAGTCCGGGGGAGTACGTGCACTACGCGGCGACCAAGGCGGGTGTCGACGCCCTGACCGTGGGGCTGGCCAAGGAACTGGGCCCGGACGGGGTCCGCGTCAACGCGGTCGCGCCCGGGGTCATCGACACCGGGATGCACGCCGCGATGGGCGCCCCGGACCGGGCGTGGGAGATGGGGTCCGCCGTCCCGCTGGGCCGGCCGGGCCGGCCGGAGGAGATCGCGGCGGCGATCTCCTGGCTGATGTCGCCGGACGCCTCGTACACGACGGGCACGGTGCTGCGGGTGGCCGGCGGACGCTGACGCCGGCCTCCGGGCCGACGGCCTTTCACGCGCCGTCGGGCGCGGGTGAGCGGAGGGCGGGCGCGGCCGGGCCGGTCAGGCCGCCTCGATGACCTCACCGCGGATCGCGGACGCCCACTCGACCACCAGCAACTCGTACTCCACGCGCTCCTGCGCCGACAGGGAGCCGCCCGCACGCCGCCACAGCGCACGGATCTGGTCGTTCAGCTCCGCGGCGGACCGCACGGAAGCACGCATCATGGAATCGGGGGACATGCGGGCAAGCCTAGGGGCAAGCACTGACAGTGCGCTACCGGACGGCTACACAGACGGGTTCGGTCAGCCGGCCGACTCCGCGGCGTGCGGGCTGAGGACGCCCGCCGTGACCAGGACGATGATGACGATGCCGAGCGCGATGCGGTACCAGACGAACGGCATGAAGCTCTTGGTCGAGATGAACTTCATGAACCATGCGATGACCGCGTACCCGGTGGCGAACGCGATCACCGTCGCGAACAGCGTCGGTCCCCAGGAGACGTGGTCGTTCTCCATCGCGTCCTTGAGCTCGAAGAGACCGGAGGCGAGCACCGCCGGGATGGCGAGCAGGAACGAGTACCGGGCCGCCGCCTCACGCCGGTAGCCCATGAAGAGCCCGCCGCTGATGGTGGCTCCGGAGCGGGAGACGCCGGGGATGAGGGCCGCCGCCTGGCAGAGGCCGTAGATCAGGCCGTCCCGGACGGTCAGGTTGTCCAGTTCCTTGCGCTGCTGGGGCGCGCGGTGCCGGCCGCCCTTCTCGTCCCGTGCGGCCCTGCGGTCCGCGATGCCGATGATGACGCCCACGACGATCAGCATGGTCGCCGTGATCCGCAGGTCCCGGAACGGCCCCTCGATCTGGTCCTTGAGGGTCAGGCCGAGCACGCCGATCGGGATCGAGCCGACGATCACGAGCCAGCCCATCCGGGCGTCGGGGTCGTGACGCATCGACTTGTCGGTGAGTGACCGGGTCCACGCCGCGAGGATCCGCCCGATGTCCTTGCGGAAGTAGATGAGCACGGCGGCCTCGGTGCCGATCTGCGTGATCGCCGTGAACGCCGCGCCCGGGTCGTGCCAGCCGGAGAACGCCGCGGTCAGGCGCAGGTGCGCGCTGGAGGACACGGGGAGGAACTCGGTCAGCCCCTGGACGAGTCCGAGGATGAGGGATTCAAACCAAGACATGAGGTTACGGAGTCCAAGTGCCGATCGAGAAACGGTCGATGGACACACCGAACCGCCGTGCGCGGTGATCAGGATCTGGCGTGCCGAGGGGCAGCGTAGCGTCCCGAAGTGAAGATCAGCCCACGGGGGTGGGAGGGCACCCACGCGGCGTCGGACCGGTCAGGGCCCGGCCCGGCGGAACGGGCGCTCCGTCAGCGCCCCCGCAGCCGGTGCCGCTTGCGCCAGGCCACCACCGCGCCCGCCAGGCCCGGCAGGGCGATGCACGCCAGCGCGATGAGGAAGGCCGGCGACGTGGGCGTCGAGGCGCGGGCCCCGGCGACGACGTAGGCGGCGGTGTTGGGGACGGACCCGAGCGCCGTCGCCAGCAGGAAGGGCGGCAGGCCCATGCGGGAGACGGCCGCGCAGTAGTTGGCGGCGGCGAAGGGCACCCCGGGGAACAGCCGGGCCGCCAGCATCGAACGGAAACCGTGCCGGCTGAGCTGCCCGTCCGCGGCCTTCAGCCACTTGCCCCGCAGGAGCGGACGGAGCGCCTCCTGGCCCAGCACCCGGCCCAGGCAGAAGGCGATCCCGGCGCCGAGCACCGTCCCCGCCAGAGCCGACGCGAGGCCCAGCTGTGCGCCGAACAGGGCACCGGCGGCCAGGTTCAGCAGCGGACGCGGGACGAAGGCGACGGTGCACAGCCCGTACGCCACCGCGTACGCGACCGCCGCCGTGGCCCCGCCGAGCTGCGGCGGCCACCCGTCGGTCAGCAACTCCTGCGGCCGCAGCAGCAGGACCGCCGTCGCCGCCGAGGCCAGCAGGGCGACGAGCAGGGAGAGCCGGGACCACGGGGAGAGCACGACTCTCGTCAGGCGGGCGGTGAAACCGGTCGGCGCGGCCGGCGGGACCGGTCCGGCGACCGTGACGACGGCGAGCTCCGTTGCGGCGGTCCGGGGTGAGACCGTGGCGGTGCCCCCAGAGCGGGTGGTGGCATCGAACATCCGGTGACACTAACCGACATATGTGTGTGATCGCCGTATGGTGCGTCTCATGAGCGTCACAGCCAGGGGACTTCCGGACGTGCCGCACAGCCCGCTCGCCGACACCGTGGTGGAGCGGCTCACGTCCGTGTACGCCGCCGCGGCCGACCCCGAACGGGCCGCCGCCCTGCGGGCGTACATGCGGGACGCGGCTCCCTTCCTGGGGCTGACCTCCCCTGATCGACGTGCCCTGTCCCGCACCGTCCTGGCGGGGGTGCCCCGTCCCGGCGAGCCGGACCTCGCCGCGATCGCCCTGCGCTGCCGGCGGCTGCCCGAGCGCGAGTACCACTACTTCGCCGTCGACCTCCTGCGCCGGCATGTGACGAAATGCTCGTCCGGACTCCTGCCGGTGGTCCGGCATCTGCTCACCACGGTCTCCTGGTGGGACACCGTCGACCCGCTCTCCGTACACGTGGTGGGAGGACTGGTCGCGGCCGATCGCGACCTCACGGCCGAGACGGACGCCTGGATCGGGGACGCGGACCGCCGGCTGGTCCGTGCGGCCCTGCTCCACCAACTGCGGTACAAGGAGCGCACCGACACCGGCCGCCTCTTCTCCTACTGCCTGCGCCAGGGCGGCCACGACGACTTCTTCGTCCGCAAGGCCATCGGCTGGTGTCTGCGCGAGTACGCCAGGACCGGCCCGGACGCCGTCCGCGCCTTCGTGGCCGAGCACGGACGGCGCCTCGCCCCCCTGTCGGTGCGGGAGGCGCTGCGGAACACCGGCCCGTAGCGGACCGGGCCGGCACTCCAACTCCCGCGCCGCGCAGCCCGTGCGACGCGGCGCAGGGCGTCGGCGAGGATCGGCCTCGTGGTCCGGTACGCCTCCCACCTGGCGGCATCCGCGGTCGGGGACGCCCCGAAGCCTGCCGCCCCCTCGTGCCCGGCCGCCGTCGACGGCGCCCGAAGCCGGCCCTCCCCGGACCGCCCGGCGACCCCGCAGGCGAGGGCCCGCCGGGCACCGGGGTCCCGTCTCCGCCACGAGGGAGCGCCATGTCCCCCACCGCGGGCACAATGAGGGCGTGAACGAAGCCGTACCCGTCAGCCGCGTCACCGACCACGGCACCGCCAAGCTCATGCCCGACGTCGACCGGAGGCGGGCCTGGCTGCTCACCGTCGACGGGGCCCCGCAGTCGTACGTCGACCTGGACGAGCCCGCGCACCTGGAGTTCGAGTACACGCGCCGGCTCGGCCACGTCCTGGACACGGTGGCCGAGGCGGGGCGTGCGCTGGACGTGCTGCACCTCGGCGGTGGCGCGTTGACCCTGCCGCGGTACGTCGCCGCGACCCGGCCCGGCTCGCGGCAGGACGTCGTGGAGGCCGACCGGGCCCTGCTGGACCTGGTCGCCGAGCACCTGCCGCTCCCGGACGGCGCCGGCGTCACCGCGCACGACGCCGACGCCCGCGCCTGGCTGGAAGCCGCCCCCTCGGACTCGGCCGACGTCCTGGTCGCCGACGTCTTCGGGGGCTCCCGGGTGCCCGCGCACCTGACCTCGGTCGCCTACGCCCGGGAGGCGGCACGGGTGCTGCGCGCCGACGGAGTGTACGTGGCCAACCTGGCCGACGGGGCGCCGTTCGGCTTCCTGCGCGCCCAACTGGCCTCGTTCGCCTCGTTCTTCGGAGAGCTGGCGATGATCGCCGAACCGGGGGTGCTGCGCGGGCGGCGCTTCGGCAACGTGGTCCTCGTCGCCGCGCACCGGCCGATCGACACGGCGGCTCTCGCCCGGCGCACCGCCGCCGACGCCTTTCCGGCCAGGGTCGAGCACGGGCCCGGCCTGCGGGACTTCATCGGCGACGCGCGGCCGGTACGGGACGAGGACGCCGTGCCGTCGCCCGAGCCTCCCGCCGGCGCGTTCGGCATCGGCTGAGCGGCGCACGCGGCGCCGCCGGGCCTACGAGTCGGTCGGCGGGGCCTCGGTCAGGCGCACGGTGCTCAGGATCTTCTGGACCGTCGCCTCCGGGATCTCCTCGTCGACGCCCTTGGCGCCGTAGAGGTTCCAGGTGACGAAGTCGCCCGCGCCGTTCTTGAACGCGAAGGTGATCGCCTTGCCCTCGGTGTCGCACTTGCCCTTCTTGGGCGCGCCCTCCGAGTGCGCCGTGATGACGCTGCCCTCGATGCCGGAGGCCGTGGTGTACGGCTTCACCTTGCCGTACTTCACGCTCTTCTTGTCCGGCTCGGTGAAACCGCCGTAGATCCACCACGGCACCCGCGTCTCGGCCGCCTGGTCGGAGTCCTTGGCGCCGCTCTCACCACGTGTGCCCGCGGTCGCGAGGGAGGTGCTCTCCTCGCGGCCGTCCTTGTTCTCGTCGGTCGTGCACCACTCGGACTTCAGGTAGGCCGGGGCGGTGACGGTCGTGCGCTCGATCTCGCCGTCCTCTTCCCACTCGAAGCCGACACTGGTGTCCGTGCTGTCGATCTCCCAGTCCGCGGGCACGTCGAACATGGTGCCGAAGCGGGGGTTGGCGACGACCTTCCAGCCGTCCACGGTCGCCTCCAGCCCGTCGCCGCCCCGCGGGTTGTCCTCACCGCCGGAAGTACTCGGCTCGGCGGACGGGTCCTCGGACTGGGTCGCGGAAGCGCTGGCCGACGGCTTGGTGTCCTTGCCGTCGTCCGCCTGGTCGCCCTTGTCACCGCCCAGGACCAGGAAACCGGTGACACCGGCGGCCACCACCACGGCGAGGGCCGCGACGATCGCGACCACCTTGGTCCGGTTGCCGCCACCGCCACCGCCCGGCGACGGCTGAGGGGCTCCGGCCGGCTGCGGAGCATTCCACTGCTGCTGCCCGTAGGGACCGGGCTGCTGCTGGTAGCCGGGCTGCTGGTACGGATTCGGCTGCTGGTACCCCGGCTGCTGGTACGGATTGTGCTGCGGGTTCTGCTCGCCCCCGGGCGGCTGCTGTCCTGGCCACATGAGCAGTCACCCTAATGCCGCGCAGGACACGATTCGGTCACCGGCCCTTGTCAGGGACGTACCGAAGTCGTGAACGCTCGGCCGGTGCGGGTCCTCCAACGGCACGGACGGACGCGGGCCGGCTCCGAGGGGGCCGGCCCGCGTGGACTCCCCCGACGGCGGCGAGGACGGCGTTCGTCCCGGATGCCTGGCCCCGGATGCTACTCATGGGTAACCTTCGCTCATGAGCGCAGATCAGAAGTCAATCGGCGAGTTGCTCGCCGCCACGGTGCCGATGGTCCGGACCCTGAACCTCGAGTACCTGGAGACCACTCCGGAGAAGGCCGTACTGGCCCTCCCGGACCAGAGCGAGTACCGCAACCACGTCGGCGGTCCGCACGCCGGAGCCATGTTCACGCTGGGCGAGTCGGCCAGCGGCGCAATCGTGCTGGCGGCCTTCGGGGACCAGCTCTCCCGGGCGGTGCCGCTGCCGGTCACCGCGGAGATCGCCTTCAAGAAGATCGCGCTCGGACCGGTCACGGCCACCGCGAGGCTCGGCCGCCCGATCGCCGAGGTCGTCGCGGAGCTGGACGGGGGCGACCGCCCCGAGTTCCCGGTGAGCGTCGCCATCCAGCGCGAGGACGGTGCCGTGACCGGTGAGATGACCGTCATATGGACCCTGCGTCCCCACGGCTGACGCGCGTCCAGCCGGTAGGCTTCCCGGGTCGCCGCGTCCGAGGCGGCCCGGGAAGCGGTGCGTGACCCACCCGGAACCCGTCGGGGGCGCGAATCGGAGGGTCTGGCCTTGCACGTCCAGGAGTGGCTCGACACGGTGCCCGCGGCGGCCGTCTACGCCGTCGTCGCACTCGTCATCGGTCTGGAGAGCCTGGGCATCCCGTTGCCCGGCGAGATCATCCTGGTCTCGGCGGCGCTGCTGTCCTCGCAGCACGGCGGGGTCGACCCGCTGGTCCTGGGGGCCTGCGCCAGTGCGGGCGCCGTGATCGGCGACTCCGTCGGGTACGCCATCGGCCGCAAGGGCGGCCGGCCGCTGCTGGCCCGGCTGGGCCGGAGGTTCCCCCGGCACTTCAGCGAGGGGCACATCGCCACGGCCGAACGCTCGTTCCGGAAGTGGGGCGTGTGGGCCGTCTTCTTCGGCCGCTTCGTCGCCCTGCTGCGCATCTTCGCGGGCCCGCTGGCCGGTGTGCTGCGGATGCCGTACTGGAAGTTCCTGATCGCCAACGTCCTCGGCGGCATCGTCTGGGCGGGCGGCACCACCGCCGTCATCTTCTACGTCGGTGTCGTCGCCGAGTCCTGGCTGAAGCGGTTCTCCTGGCTGGGCCTGGTGGTGGCCGTGGCCATCGGTGTCGCCTCGATGCTGGTTCTGAAGAGGAAGGCGAAGAAGGCCCAGCCCGTCGCCGCCACCAGCGAGTAGGGGCGGGCCCCGGCTCGCCGGGCGTGAACCGGGGGTCCCGTCCACGGGGGCTTCGCCTGCCTGCGGGGTCGGCCTGCGCACGGGGCTTCGCCTGGCTACGGGCGTTCCGTGCCTGCCTGCGGGGTTCCGTTCCTGGCTACGGGGCTTCGCCCACCGCCGCCCGGTGCTCCCCGGCCAGCGCCGCGTACATGGTCCCGTTCAGCGTGACCCCCTGGCGCTCCTCCTCCGACAGCTCCCGCTTCACCTTCGCCGGCACCCCCGCCACCAGCGAGCCCGGCGGCACCCGCATCCCCTGCGGCACCAGGGCCTGGGCCGCGACCAGCGACCCCGCACCGATCACCGCGCCGTTGAGGACCGTGGCACCCATGCCGATCAGGCAGTCGTCCTCGACGGTCGCCCCGTGCACCACGGCGTTGTGCCCGATGGAGACCCGCTCACCGACGGTGACGGGGAAGCCCGGGTCGGCGTGGAGGGTGCAGTTGTCCTGCACGTTGCTGCTCGCGCCGACGGAGATCCGCTCGACGTCGCCGCGCAGCACCGCCCCGTACCAGACGCTCGCCCCGGCGTGCAGCGTCACGTCTCCCACGATCGAGGACGTCGGTGCCACGAAGGCCGCCGCGTCCACCTTCGGTTCCTTGCCACCGATGCCCGTGATCAGCGCCTTCTGCGTCATCGTCGCCTCCTGCTCGGGTGATGTACGGCACCGTACGCCACCCGGTGGGGTGAAGATCACAGGCCTCCCGCCCGGTGCCCGCACCGCGCTCCGATTACCGTGAGCGGGTGCCGAAGCGCAAGAACACGTTCTCGTCCTGGCGGAGCCGCCTCGCGCAGCGGGCCGTCCACGCGGGCTGGGCCTGGGTGCGGCGCACCGGCTCCGTCACCGCCGAACGCCCGGGCCGTTTCCGGTTCGGTGCCCTGGGCACGGGCACCCGGCTGGCGTTCCCGCTCGGCACAGTCTTCGGCGAGCCCTGGATCCACGTGGGCGCCCACTGCATCATCGGCGAGCAGGTCACCCTGACCGCCGGCCTCATGCCGGACCTGGACCTCGGCCCCGAGCCGATCCTGCGCATCGGTGACGGAGTCGTCCTGGGCCGCGGCAGCCACGTCATCGCGGACACCGCGGTCACCATCGGCAGCGACTGCTACTTCGGCCCGTACGTCTACGTCACGTCGACCAACCACTCCTACGACGATCCGCACCAGCCCATCGGCAAGCAGTGGCCCAGGATGGACCCCGTGGAGATCGGGCCGGGCTGCTGGGTCGGCACCGGCGCGGTGATCCTGCCCGGCGCGCGGATCGGACGGAACGTGGTGGTGGCGGCCGGTGCCGTGGTCCGGGGCGCGGTGCCCGACCACGCGGTGGTGGCGGGCGCGCCCGCCCGCGTCGTACGGCGCTGGACGCCCGGGGAGGGCTGGCAGCCGCCGCTGCGGACCCCGGCTCCGGTGCCGATACCCGACGGCGTCACGCCCGGTGAGCTGCGGGCGCTGTCGGAGCTGGACGACGCGGCGGTGGCGCGGCTCGCCGAGCTGGAGGACCGGGCCGAGGCTGCGGGCAAGGTGGCTGAGCCGGCCGCGGAGGGCTGAGCGTCCGCCCGCGGGATCCTGTCGGACCTCGGCGGGACCCCGCCGAGTCGCGCCGTACGCCCCGGCTCGACCACTGTCGGCGCGGTGGCGTGTGCCGGTCCGGGCACCCCTCCGTGTGCCGCTCCGGCACCCCGCCGCCGTAGCCGGCCGGCCTGCGGGAGGCTGGTGGCCGGGGTGGACGGCGCGCCGTCGCGCCCGGTCGCCTCGCAGTACAGTGCGTTGAACGTCCGGGTGCAGCCGGAGGGACTCGCCGGACCGCACCGCGTCATCCACAACAGTGCACGAGAACAGGGACGGAACGTGGCCGACCTCGACCTGCTGACCCAGTCCCTGGCGCGCAACGTCAAGCGCTGGCGCGGCGAGCGCGGCTTCACCCTCGACGCGCTCGCCGCCCGGGCCGGCGTCAGCCGCGGCATGCTCATCCAGATCGAACAGGCCCGGACCAACCCGAGCCTCGGCACGGTGGTGAAGATCGGTGACGCGCTCGGTGTCAGCATCACCACGCTGCTGGACTGGGAGCAGGGACCCACGGTCCGCGTCGTCCCCGCCGAACAGGCGATCCGGCTCTGGCGCACCGATGCCGGCAGTTTCAGCCGGCTGCTCGCCGGGGTGGAGGCGCCCGGCCCGCTGGAGATGTGGCAGTGGCGGCTCATGCCCGGTGAGAGCAGCCCGTCCGACCCGCACCCCACCGGTACGGTCGAGATGGTGCACGTCACGGCCGGGGAACTGACCCTCACCGTCGACGGGACGGCGCACCGCGTGACGACGGGCGCCAGCGCCTCCTTCGAGTCGGACACCCCGCACACGTACGGCAACGAGGGCGACGCCCCGATGGAGATGATCATGGCGGTGTCGGTGCCGCCCGTCCGCTGAGACACCCGTCCACCGTGCCGCCCGCCGTTGTTAGCGTGCCGCCATGCACGCACCCATCGGCAACTTCGACCATGCCACACCCGCCCCGGACTGCCTCGACGCGCTGATCCGCCCGGTCGCCGACGCCGTACGCGACTGGCGCGGCACCACCCCCGCCGAGCGCATCCTCTACGTCGACACCGACCCGCAGTGGGCCGACACCGCCGTCTTCGTCGAGCACTACGGCCGTGATCTGCTCGAACAGTCCGCCAACTGCGTGGTGGTGCACGGCAAGCGGGGCGGCGGTACGACGCCGGCCGCCTGCGTGGTCCTCTCCACCACCCGGGTCGACGTCAACGGGGTCGTACGCCGCCACCTCGGCGCCCGCAAGGCGTCGTTCGCCCCGACGGACACGGCGACGGGCGAGACCGGCATGGAGTACGGCGGCATCACACCGGTCGGCCTGCCCGGCGACTGGCCCGTGCTGGTGGACGCGGCCGTCGTCGACCTGCCGTACGTCCTCGTCGGCAGCGGACGCAGGCGCGGCAAGCTGCTGGTGCCGGGCAAGGCCTTCGCCGAACTGCCGGGAGCCGCGATCCTGGAAGGACTGGGGACCGCCTGACCGGTCACGCGGTCACGCAGACACGTGGTCGCGTCGCGGCCCGGCGCCGGATGCGGTTCGGCGGCCGTCCGCTCCACGGCTGACGGGCGGTCTCAGCCGGTGGTCCGGGCGCCGAGGTACTGCTCGGCGAACGCCGCCGCCGCGGCGGGCGAGTCGAACAGGCGCCGGAGCCGGGCCAGCGCGGCCCCGGCCCGGTGCGGATCGCCCGACGCCGTGCCGTGGTACATCTCCGCGAGCCACTGGGAGAACTCCTGGTAGTCCCACACCCGGGTGAGACAAGCGGCCGAGTAACCGGCCAGACCCGTGTCGTCGCCCCTGGTCAGGTGCCCGACCAGCCCGTCGCCGAGCAGGAAGGCGTCGTGCAGGGCGAGGTTCAGGCCTTTGGCCGCGATGGGCGCGGTGAGGTGGGCGGCGTCCCCGGCCAGGAAGAGGCGCCCGAGGGCCATGGGCTCGACGACGTAGCCGTGCATGTCCAGGACGCGCTTCTCGAGCAGGCGTCCCTCCTGGAGCGGCGGCGCCCCGGCCGCGCCGAGCCGTTCCCGCAGCTCCGCCCAGACCCGCTCGTGCGGCCAGTTCTCCGGGTCGTCACCCGGCGGGCACTGGAGGTAGTAGCGGGTCACCTCGGGGCTGCGCGCCATGTGGCCCGCGAATCCGCGCGGATGCATGCCGAAGACGACACAGTCCGCGGACGGGGGCGCCTCGGCGAGCAGTGCCAGCCAGCCGACGCCGTAGTCGTGGCGGGCCACCCGGACCCGCCCGGGTGGCAACGCCGCCCGGGTCGCCCCGCGCGCACCGTCGCATCCCGCGACGAAGCCGGCCTGAACGGTGCGCCGCTCACCGGAGTCGGGGCACACGTACGACACCGACGGCCGGCCGGAGTCCAGCCCGTGCGGGCGGACGTCCCGGACGCCGAACCGGATCTCCCCGCCCCGCACGTCCGCGTACTCCCGGACCAGGTCCGTGACGAGGAACTGCTGCGGGTAGAAGAAGTGGTGACGGCCGGTGAGCCCGGTGTACTCGAACCGGTACCGCTCCCCGGCGAACCGGAACTCGCATTCGGTGTGCGCCTGGGCCCGCTCCAGCAGGTTCCGCGCCAGTCCGCGCCGCTCCAGCCCGCGTACGGCCCACTCCTCGATGACCCCGGCCCGGGGCCGCCGCTCGATGGACTCACGGGTCTCGGTCTCCAGGACCAGACAGTCCACGCCCGCGGCGCGCAGGATGTTGCCGACGGTGAGCCCGGCGGGTCCCGCCCCCACGACGACGACCGGGAAGCGCTGCTCGGCGCCGGAACGGCGAGGGGCTGTGGTCACTCGAACAGTATGTCGGCGGTGTGCGGCCCACGGAAACCGTCCGGGCGGCCCTCCCTGCCACGGCCACGGGGGCCCGGCTCCGCCGGATCAGCCGAGCCCCGGGATCAGCCGAGCCGCCGGATCAGCCGAGCCGCCGGATCAGCCGAGCCGCGGGATCTCGATCGCCGGGCAGCGGTCCATCACCATCTCCAGGCCCGCGGCCCGGGTCCGCTCGTACGCGGCCTCGTCGAGCACGCCGAGCTGGAACCACACGGCCCGGGCGCCCTTCGCGACCGCCTCGTCGGCCACCGGCCCGGCCAGATCGCTGTTGACGAAGACGTCGACGACGTCCACGTCGAAGGGGACGTCCGCGAGGGAGGCGTAACCCCGCTCGCCGTGCACCGTCTCCGCCTTGGGATGCACGGGCACGACACGCTTGCCGAAGCGCCGCAGCACCTCGGCCACGCCGTACGCCGCACGCTGTCGGTTGGACGACAGGCCGACCACGGCCCAGGTGTCGCCGAGCTCGGTGAGGATCTTGCGGACGGTTGCCTCGTCGCCGTACACCGGCGGCCTCCTTGGACTCCTGGACGACTCGCGTGTCGCGCCTTCCGGTGGGGACAACGGACGGCGGTGCGCCGGGATTCCCCGCACGCGGCGCTTCCCGGTGCGCCCGGCACGGGGGCGCGCCCCGGTGCGCCCCGCCCCCGCCCCGCCTACGCTCACCCCGTGCTGCACATCATCGACGCCCGGACCGCCGTACTCACCCCCGCCGCACCCGCCCGCCGGGGCGCGACCCGTGTCGAGGCGCACGCGCCGGGCCGCGACGCGACCGGACTGCGCGTGCTGCTCGTCGCCGACCTGCTGGTCCGCGCCCTGGAACTCGACAGCACGCCCGCGTGGGCACTGCTGAGGGGGGCGGAGGACGAGGAGGGCGGAGCGCCGGTGCGTGCGGACGCGGCTGCCCTCGGCATCCGTCCTTTCGAGGCCGGCGGCGCCGCCGGCTCCGGACCGGGCGCCGGCCAGGCCGTGCACGTGGTGCGCGAGGGCCGGACCGTCCCGGACGGGGCGACGCTCGCCGTGGCCCCGGTGCATCCGGCCGCACCGGACCTCGGCGACCCCGACGCTCTGCGCCTCGCCCTGCTGTCGCGGCACCACCACGCGCGCGTGGAGCTCGACGCGACCGAGCTGGACGAGGCCCGGGACACCCTCGCGCGCTGGCGCCGCGCGGTCGCCGCCTGGGCGCGGCAGCCGTCGCGTCCCGTCCCGGGCGAGGTGCGCGACCGGCTGCGAGCCGCCTGGGACGACGACCTGGACGCACCCGGGGTCCTGCGGGTCCTGCGTGGCGTGGAGGACGACCCGGGCCTTCCGGACGGAGCGCGGTTCGAGACCTACGCCTACGCCGACCGCTTCCTCGGACTCCACCTCGCCCGGGACGTCGGAGCCCTGGAATGACCGGCCCGCACCACCCCGTACCCGGGTGAAGCACGCCCCCAGGCGACCACCGTGGCGGCCCCGACGACAGAACCCCGCCGACCCCGCCGACCCCGCCGACCCCGCCGACCGCGCCGCGGGGCGGACGGTCGCGAGCGCATAGGCTGGCCGGATGCAGGACGAGTACCGCACGGTCGCCCGCGCGGGTGTGCACGAGACCGAGATCAACCGCTCCCGCTTCCTGTGCGCCCTCGCCCCGGCCGCGACCGAGCAGGAGGCCCAGGCGTTCATCGCGGTCGTACGCAAGAAGCACGCGGACGCCTCCCACAACTGCTGGGCGTACGTCATCGGCGCCGACGCCGGCGTCCAGAAGGCGAGCGACGACGGCGAGCCCGGGGGCACCGCCGGGGTGCCGATGCTCCAGATGCTGCTGCGCCGCGACATGCGGTACGTCGTCGCGGTCGTCACCCGGTACTACGGCGGCGTCAAGCTCGGTGCGGGCGGCCTCATCCGCGCC
Organism: Streptomyces sp. JK94; assembly: GCF_053613315.1. Classification (NCBI taxonomy): domain Bacteria; kingdom Bacillati; phylum Actinomycetota; class Actinomycetes; order Kitasatosporales; family Streptomycetaceae; genus Streptomyces; species Streptomyces sp. JK94. The sequence continues at coordinate 64,329 of NZ_JBSICH010000012.1, forward strand.
TACGGCGGCGCGGTCGGCGAGGCCCTGGACGACCTCGGCACGCTCACCCGCCGCCGGTTCCGGCTGGCCACCGTGACCGTCGACCACCAGCGGGCCGGCAAGCTCCAGAACGACCTGCACGCGGCGGGACGCGCGGTCCGCGACGTGCGGTACGCCGAGGCGGTCACCATCGAGGTCGGTCTGCCGGAGGCCGACGTGGACGCCTTCCGGTCCTGGCTCGCGGACGCCACCGCCGGGTCGGCCGGGTTCGAACTCGGCGGCGAGGCGTACGGCGACGCGTGACGCCGCGGCCCACGGCGAACGGCAAGGACGACGCGCGAACGGCCGGCGAACGGCAAGGGCCACGCGCGACGGCCGGCGAACGGCAAGGGCAGCGGGCAGCGGGCAAGGGCCGGCGAACGGCAAGGGCAATATGGGCAATCAGGGCGTAATCCGCTTTTGTGAGGCGGTGTGAGGGGCGAAACAGGAGTAACCGTCCGGGCTGTCGGACCCTGCGGTTAACCTCGGGAATCATGCGACTGCTGCACACGTCCGACTGGCACCTGGGCCGGGCGTTCCACCGGGTGAACATGCTCGACGCCCAGGCCGGGTTCATCGGCCACCTCGTCGCGACCGTGCGCGAGCACGCCGTCGACGCCGTGGTCGTGTCGGGAGACGTGTACGACCGGGCGGTGCCGCCGCTCGCCGCCGTCGAGCTCTTCGACGACGCCCTGCACCGCCTCGCCGACCTCGGCGTGCCGACGGTGATGATCTCCGGCAACCACGACTCCGCCCGGCGCCTCGGCGTCGGCGCCGGACTGATCGACCGCGCCGGCATCCATCTGCGCACCGACCCCGCCGGCTGCGGGACGCCGGTGGTGCTGGCGGACACGCACGGAGAGGTGGCCTTCTACGGACTGCCGTATCTCGAGCCCGCCCTGGTCAAGGACGGGTTCGGGGTGGAGAAGGCAGGCCACGAGGCGGTGCTCGCCGCCGCCATGGACCGGGTCCGCGCCGACCTCGCCACCCGCGCGCGGGGGACCCGCTCCGTCGTCCTCGCCCACGCCTTCGTCACCGGCGGCGAGCCGAGCGACAGCGAGCGGGACATCACCGTCGGCGGGGTGGCCGCCGTGCCCTCCGGCGTCTTCGACGGCGTCGACTACGTGGCCCTCGGGCACCTGCACGGCTGCCAGGCCCTCAGCGAGCGCGTGCGCTACTCCGGTTCCCCGCTGCCGTACTCCTTCTCCGAGGCCGCGCACCGCAAGAGCATGTGGCTCGTCGACCTGGACGCCGACGGCTCGGTCACCGCCGAGCGCGTCGACTGCCCCGTGCCGCGCGCGCTGGCCCGGCTGCGGGGCACCCTGGAGGACCTGCTCGCCGACCCGGAACTGACCCGGCACGAGGAGGCGTGGGTGGAGGCGACCCTCACCGACGCGGTCCGCCCCACCGACCCCATGGCCAGACTCGCCGACCGCTTCCCGCACACCCTCAGCCTCGTCTTCGACCCCGAGCGGGCCCCGGACGGCCCGGCCGTCTCCTACGCCCGGCGCCTCGTGGGCCGCAGCGACCAGCAGATCGCGGAGGACTTCGTGACGCACGTGAGAGGCGCGGGGCCCGACCGTCACGAACGGACCGTGCTGCGGGACGCCTTCGACACGGTGCGCACGGACGAGACCGTGCGGGAGGTCGCCCGGTGAGGCTGCACCGCCTGGACATCACCGCCTTCGGGCCCTTCGGCGCCTCGCAGAGCGTCGACTTCGACGAGCTGTCGGCGGCCGGGATCTTCCTGCTGCACGGACCGACCGGGGCCGGCAAGACCTCCGTCCTCGACGCCGTGTGCTACGCGCTCTACGGCTCGGTGCCCGGCGCCCGCCAGAGCGGCCAGGGCGCCGCCCTGCGCAGCGACCACGCCGCCGTCGGCACCCGCACCGAGGTGCGCCTCGAACTCACCGTGGCCGGACGGCGGCTGGAGGTCACCCGGCAGCCGCCCTGGGAGCGTCCCAAGCTGCGCGGCAGGGGCACCACCGTCGACAAGGCCCAGACCTGGCTGCGCGCGTACGACGCGAGCGCCGGGACCTGGAAGGACCTCAGCCGTTCGCACCAGGAGATCGGCGAGGAGATCACACAGCTGCTCGGCATGAGCCGTGAGCAGTTCTGCCAGGTCGTGCTGCTGCCCCAGGGCGACTTCGCACGTTTCCTGCGGGCCGACGCGGAGGCACGCGGCAAGCTGCTCGGCCGGCTCTTCGACACCCGGCGCTTCGCCGACGTCGAGAAGCACCTCGCCGAGAGGCGCCGTGCGACCGAGGCCCGGGTGCGCGAGGGAGACACCGCGCTGCTGGCCGACGCCCACCGCATGCAGCAGGCGGCCGGCGACGCCATGGAACTGCCGGAGCTGGCGCCGGGCGAGCCGGGCCTGGCCGAGGTCGTGCTGAGCGCCGCCGCGGTCGCCCGCAGCACGGCCCGGGAACTGCTCGACGTCGCCGACTGCCGGCTCGCGGCCACCGAGTCCGCCCAGGCCGCCGCCGAACACGCTCTGGCGGACGCGCGGGAACTGCACCGCCTGCAGCGGCGGTTCGCCGAGGCGCAGGAGCGCGCCGAGCGGCTCGCCGGACGGGCCGACGCCCACCGCGCCGCGCAGGAGCGCATGGAGCGGGGCCGCAAGGCCGAGGCGGTGGCCCCCGCCCTGGAGGTGCGCGAGGGCACCGACGCCGAACACCGGCGGGCGGCGGCCGCCGAGGCACACGCGCGTGCCCTGCTGCCGGAGGCTCTCGCGGACGCGGGCGCCGCCGGCCTCGCCGCCGCCGCACGCCGGGCCGCCGAGGAACTGGGCGGGCTGGACTCGGCGCGCAGGGCCGAACAGCGCCTCGCCGAGCTGACCGAGGAGCGGACCCGGCTGGAGCGCCAGGACCGCGCCGACGAGGAGGCCCTGCACGAGGCGGAGACCTGGCTCGCCGACTGGGAGGCCACACGCACCGCACTGCAGACCCGCGTCGACTCGGCCCGGCAGGCGGCGACGCGGGCCGAGCAGCTCGCCGTGCAGCGTGACCCGGCGCGGCGCCGGCTGAACGCGGCCCGGCAGCGCGACCGGCTCGCCGGTGACACGGAAGAGGCGCGGCGGCAGGCGGTCGCCGCGGCGGAAGATGCCGTCGAGGCCCGCGCCCACTGGCTCGACCTCAAGGAACAGCGGCTGAACGGCATAGCGGCCGAGCTCGCCGCGGGCCTCACCGACGGCGCACCGTGCGCGGTGTGCGGCGCCACCGAACACCCCGCCCCCGCCCGCAAGGTCGTCGGGCACGTGGACCGTGAGGCGGAGGAGCGCGCCCTCGCCGCCCACCAGGACGCCGACGCGCGGCGCGCCGGGGCCGAACGGCGCCTGGGCACCGTACGGGAGGCGCTGGCCGCCGCCACCGCGGAGGCGGGTGACGCGCCCACCGCACGGCTGGCCGAGGAGGCCGAGGAGCTGGAGCGGCAGTACACGCGGGCGCGGGCGACCGCCTCCGGGCTGCACGCCGCGCAGGAAGAACTGCGCCGGGCGGAGGAGGAGCGGGAGCAGCGGATCGCCGCTCAGCAGCAGGCCGCCGTCCGCGCCGCCTCGCGGGTCGGCCACCGGGAACGGCTGGAGAGCGAACGGCTGTCGCTGGAGGAGGAGCTGGCGCGGGCCCGCGGCACCGCCGACAGCGTGGCGGCGCGGGCCGAGCAGTTGGAGCGCCGGGCCGCACGGCTGTCGGAGGCCGCCGACGCCGTCCGCGTCGCCGAGGACACGGCCCGGCGGCTCAAGGACGCCGACGCCCGCCTCGCCGACGCCGCCTTCCGCGCCGGCTTCGACACCCCCCGCGACGCCGCCGCCGCGCTGCTCGACGACACCGCCCACCGGGAACTGCAACGACGGCTCGACGCCTGGCAGTCCGAGGACTCCGCCGTCCGCGAGGTCCTCGCCGAGGCCGACACCGCCGCCGCGGCCCGGCGCCCGCCCGCCGACCTCCCCGCGGCGGAACGCACCGCCGCCGACGCCGGCCGACGGGTGCGCGAGGCCTCCTCGGCACGCGACGCCGCCGCCCGGCGCTGCGCCGAGCTGGACCGCCTCTCCGCGCAGGCCACCACCTCCGTGCGCCGGCTGGTCCCGCTGCGCGAGGAACACGGCCGCGTCGCCCGCCTCGCCACCCTCGCCGCGGGCACCTCGGCGGACAACGAACGCCGGATGCGCCTGGAGTCGTACGTGCTGGCCGCCCGCCTGGAGCAGGTCGCCGCGGCGGCGACCGCGCGCCTTCGGCGCATGTCCTCGGGCCGCTACACCCTCGTCCACTCCGACGGCCGCACCGGACGCGGCCGCAGCGGGCTCGGTCTGCACGTCGTCGACGCCTGGACCGGCCGCGAGCGCGACACGGCCACGTTGTCCGGCGGTGAGACGTTCTTCGCCTCGCTCGCCCTCGCGCTGGGCCTCGCCGACGTCGTCACCGACGAGGCCGGCGGTGTGCGCCTGGACACCCTCTTCATCGACGAGGGCTTCGGCAGCCTCGACGACCAGACCCTCGACGAGGTCCTCGACGTCCTCGACTCCCTGCGCGAGCGGGACCGCAGCGTCGGCATCGTCAGCCATGTGGCCGACCTGCGGCGGCGGATCCACGCCCAACTGGAGGTCGTGAAGGGACGGTCGGGTTCGGTGCTGCGGCAGCGGGGCGCCGGCTGAGGGACCACCGCGGCCGTCAGCGGCACAGGGGCCGGCCGGGGGAGCACTTCCGGGCGAGCCCCGCCTTCCACACCGACGTCTCGGACGTGGCCGCCGCGTTCACGGCCGACGGCGGCCAGGGCTTCGCCCACGGGACCCGGCAGGGCACCGAACGCCGCGCCGCCGACCCCCTGACCGCCCCGGTGCACGTGGACGGCTGCGGCTGCTGACGTGCGGGTGCCGGCGTGCGTGTAGGTTCGGCCGCATGGTGCGATACGCGGAGCCGGGCGCGGTGGAGTGGGTGGAGTCGGGCGGCGGTCCGCTCATAGCGGTCCCGGAGACGGTCCTGCCGTTCTGGACGGGCGCCGACGGCGAGGAGACGGCCTCCGACTACGACCGGGCCTGCGAGGTCGACGGTCACGTCGGACTCCTCCCGGTCGGGGACGCCACCGCCCTCGTGCTCGGCGACGAACCCGCCTCGACCGCCTATCTGCCCGACCACGGCGCCTTCGTCCGCTGGTGCGCCGCCGACTCCGAGGACGAGGTCCTGGCCGGCGTCCCCGCGGCCCTGGACGCGGCCGAGTGGGACGCCGAGGTGTCCTGGCAGGTGTCCGGTCCCGTGTTCCTGTTCGACGCGGCCTGGCCCGGGGCCGACTGCGACCGCGCCGACCACGTGCGGGTCGCCCTGGAACCGGGCCACTACACGGTCCGCGCGGCCGAGGTGCGCCCCGGGCCGGAGACCTGGCTGAACGTCGTACAACTGCGGCGGCTCGCGGACCGGTAGCCGACCGGCGGGGCTTCCCGCCGGCGGAATCGGAAACGGCGTGCGGGGCCGTGGCGGGGCGCCCATCACGGTTGCCCGCCGTGGCGGGGCGCCCGTCACGGTTGCCCGCCGTGGCGGGGCGCCCGTCACGGTTGCCCATGCCACGACTCCGCCTTCCCGCACCCGAAGACCTGCGCCGCGCCCCCTGCCCCTGCGCGGCCGGACCGCCCTCGTCACCGGAGCCGGCCGGCGCGGCGGCATCGGCCACGCCGTGGCCCGGCGCCTCACCGCGTGCTGGCCAGGTCGGCGACTCGGAGGGCGGCTTCCGGCGGTGAGCCGGGCTCAGAGCCGGGACAGCTCGTCCACCAGGTCGTCCAGGCCCAGCGACCCCTGGGAGAGGGCCGCCATGTGCCAGGCCTTCGGGTCGAAGGCGTCACCGTGCCGTTTGCGGGCGTTCTCCCGGCCCAGCAGCCACGCCCGCTCACCGAGCTTGTAGCCGATCGCCTGGCCCGGAATCGTCAGGTACCGGGTCAGCTCGCTCTCCACGAAGTCCGCCGGCCGGCTGCTGTGCGCACCGAAGAACTCCTGCGCCAGCTCCGGCGTCCAGCGCTCGCCCGGGTGGAACGGCGAGTCGGCCGGGATCTCCAGCTCCAGGTGCATGCCGATGTCCACGATGACCCGGGCGGCCCGCATCATCTGCGCGTCCAGGTAGCCGAGCCGCTGCTCGGCGTCCGTGAGGAAGCCCAGCTCGTCCATCAGCCGCTCCGCGTACAGCGCCCAGCCCTCGGCGTTGGCGCTGACCATGCCGACCGAGGCCTGGTAGCGGGAGAGGTCCTGGGCCACGTGGGCCCACTGGGCGAGCTGAAGGTGATGCCCGGGGACGCCCTCGTGGTACCAGGTGGAGACCAGGTCGTACACCGGGAAGCGGGTCAGGCCCATCGTCGGCAGCCAGGTGCGGCCGGGACGCGAGAAGTCCTCCGACGGGGGCGTGTAGTACGGGGCCGCGGCGCTGCCGGGCGGGGCGATGCGCGACTCCACCTTCCGTACGCGCTCGGCGAGTTCGAAGTGGGTGCCGTCCAGCGACTCGATCGCCTGGTCCATCAGGCCCTGCAGCCAGTCGCGGACCTCGTCGACACCCTCGATGTGCCGGCCGTGCTCGTCCAGGTGCGCCAGCGCCACCCACGGGGTCCCGGCGCCCGGCAGGATCTTCTCCGCCTCCTGCTTCATCTCGGCGAGCAGCCGGTGGTACTCGGCCCAGCCGTACGCGTACGCCTCGTCCAGGTCCAGGTCCGTGCCGTTGTAGTAGCGCGACCAGCGGGCGTAGCGCTCGCGGCCCACCGTGTCCGGGGCGCCCCCGATCGCCGGCGCGTACACGTCCCGCATCCAGTCCCGCAGCTCCACCACGGCGGCGGTCGCGCCCCGGGCGGCCTCGTCCAGCTCGGCGCGCAGCGCGTCGGGGCCGGCCGACGCGAAGTCCTCGAACCAGCCGCGGCCCTCGCCCGTGTCCGCCCACTCGCCCAGCTGACCGACGAAGGTGGCGGTCGGGCGCGGAGACGCGTACAGCCTGCGTTCCAGCCCGAGGGCCAGGGACGCGCGGTAGCCCGCGAGGGCCGCAGGCACCGCGCGCAGCCGCTCGGCGATCCGCGCCCAGTCCTCGTCCGTCCGCGTCGGCGTCACCGTGAAGACCTCGCGCACCGCATGCGCGACGGTGCCCATGTTGCCGACCGAGCGCAGACCCTCCTCCGCCTCGTGCACCGCCAGTTCCGCGGTGAGGCGCTCGCGCAGCAGCCTGGCGCAGCGCCGCTCCACGTCGCTGTCCCCGCCGGGCCGGCGCTCCGCCGCGTCCAGCCGGGCGAGCGTGGTCCGCGCCAGCTCCGCGAGGGCCTCCTGCCCCGCGGGTGAGAGGTCGGGCAGGCGGCCGGAGCTCTCCTGCACGCCGAGGTAGGTACCGGTGACCGGGTCGAGGGCGATGAGGTCGTCGACGTAGGCGTCGGCGACCTCGCGGGGCAGCGGGCTGTTGGTCTCTGACATGCGGACATCCTCGTACGGACGCCGGTGCCGCGTCAGCCCGCCGGCCCGGGCCCGGTGGCGCGGGCGGCCGGATTTCGCTCAGGGCGTGGGCACGGCGGGCGGCAGCAGGGGGCCGCACTCCCACTGCTGGAAGATCAGCCGGGTCTCGACACGGGCCACCTCCGGCCGGGAGGTGAACCCGTCCAGGACCAGCCGCTGCAGATCCGTCATGTCCGTGACCGCGACGTGCACGAGGTAGTCGTCCGGGCCGGTGAGGTGGAAGACGGTGCGCGACTCCGGAAGCGCCCGGATCCGCTCCACGAACGGGCCGACCAGCTCCCGCCGGTGCGGGCGCACCTGCACCGAGAGCAGTGCCTGGAGCCCGCGCCCCAGCTTCGCCGGGTCCAGTTCGAGCCGGTGGCCGAGGATCACCCCGGCACGCCGCAGCCGGGTCACCCGGTCCAGGCAGGTCGACGGGGCGACCCCGACCTGGGCCGCGAGGTCGCGGTAGGTGGTCCGGGCGTCGTTCTGCAGCAGCCGCAGCAGATGGAGATCCACCGGGTCCAGTACGACGGATTCGGCCATGGGCCGAACGTAACACGGCCGACGGCCCGGACCACCCGTTCGGTGTTCACTCTTCCGCCCATGGACTCTGCGCGCACGCACACGTCACCACCCGAGGACGTACGCACCACTCGGCCCACGGGCAGGGCACTGGCCACCGAGGCCGTGCACGCCGGCCGCGACGATCTCGCCGGCCGGGGACTGCACGCCCCGCCCATCGACCTGTCCACGACCTACCCGTCGTACGACAGCCGCGGTGAGGCCGCCCGCATCGACGCGTTCGCCACCACCGGCGCCGACCCGGAGGGCCCGCCGGTCTACGGCCGCCTCGGCAACCCCACCGTCGCCCGTTTCGAGACGGCGCTGGCCCGGTTGGAGGGCACCGGGGCCGCGGTCGCCTTCGCCAGCGGCATGGCCGCGCTCAGCGCCGTCCTGCTGGTCCGCGCCTCGATGGGACTGCGGCACGTCGTGGCCGTACGGCCCCTGTACGGCTGCAGCGACCACCTGCTGACCGCCGGTCTGCTGGGGTCCGAGGTCACCTGGACCGACCCGGCGGGCATCGCGGACGCGCTGCGCCCGGACACCGGCCTGGTCCTCGTGGAGTCGCCGGCCAACCCCACCCTGGCCGAGACCGACCTGCGGGCCGTCGCCCACGCCTGCGGATCGGTGCCGCTGCTCGTGGACAACACCTTCGCCACTCCGGTCCTCCAGCGGCCCGCCGAACAGGGCGCCCGGCTGGTCCTGCACAGCGCCACCAAGTACCTCGGCGGGCACGGGGACGTGCTGGCCGGAGTCGTGGCCTGCGACGAGGAGTTCGCGGGGCGGCTGCGGCAGGTCCGCTTCGCCACGGGCGGCGTCCTGCACCCGCTGGCCGGCTACCTCCTGCTGCGCGGGCTGTCGACCCTGCCCGTACGGGTACGGGCCGCGTCCGCCAACGCCGCCGTGCTCGTCGAGCGGCTCGCCGCCGACCCGCGGGTGGCCCGCGTCCACTACCCGCGCATCGGGGGCGCGATGGTCTCCTTCGAGGTCCACGGCGACCCGCACGAGGTCATCGCCCGCGTCCGCCTGATCACCCCGGCGGTGAGCCTCGGCAGCGTCGACACGCTCATCCAGCACCCGGCGTCCATCAGTCACCGCATCGTCGACGCCGGTGACCGGCGGGAGGCCGGGGTGGGCGACCGGCTGCTGCGGCTGTCGGTCGGCCTGGAGGACGTCGACGACCTGTGGGCCGACCTGGACCGGGCGCTGGGGGAGCGGGCGGCCGAGGCGGCCCGGCCGCGGGAGGCGCTGTCGCGGGCCGAGTGACCCCGGCACCGCCCGCGCCCGCTCACTCCGTGCCGATCCGCTCCCCGTGCGGGAGCCGTGCCGCGGCCAACGCCGCAGGGTCGAGGCGGGCCGTGACGACCAGGGTCCCCTCCTCGATCTGGTAGTCGAGGGGGAGGCCCAGGCCGCGCATCGCGGCGACCATGCCGGTGTTGGAGGCCTGGGTCACGGCGTAGACGCTCTCGCACCCCGTCTCCACGGCCATCGCCACGAGCCTGCCGAGGAGTTCGCCGCCGATGCCCCTGCGCTGCCACGCGTCCTCGACGAGCAGGGAGACCTCCGTCTCGTCCCCGTCCCACAGCAGGTGCCCCAGCCCGACGATCCGGCCCGAGGCGGTCTGCACGGCGAGGGTGCGGCCGTAGCGCGGGCTGAGCAGGTGGTCGAGGTACCGGTCGGCGTCACCCACCGGACCGTGGTACCGCATCCCCAGCGTCCGGACCGAGCACCGCTCGTGCATCGCCTTCGCCGCCGGGACGTCGCGTGTGTCGGCACGGCGGACCGTGATGTCGCTCCCCTCGGGCAGCGTCAGCACGTCCAGGCCGCGCGGGACGCGCGGACCGAGCCGGGCGTCCAGCTCCACCAGCGCCCGCGCCCGGGCGAACTCGGCCGGGGTGAACGGCAGATACGGCCGTTCCACGCTGATCGTCCCGCCTTCCGGCGCGCGCAGCCGCAGTACGGTGTCCTCCAGCGAGCCCTCCGGCGGCACGTCGTGCGCCGTCCGTCCCCCGGCCGGCGCGGGCAGCGACCGGATGGTGCACCGGCCGAGCAACTGCCGCAGCGCCAGCGGAAGCTCCGCCGTGTCCAGGGCCGTACGGGTCGCCAGCCCGAGAATCCGGGTCGGCGCGTCCACCAGGTCGTGCGCGTCCGCCCGCTCCGTCCAGATGTCACAGCCCCCGGCCGCCGCCACCACGCCGGCCAGTTCCGAGCCCGTCAGCTCGCCCGGGGCGCGGAGCAGGAACTCGTCCACCGTGCCCTCGGCCAGCGGATGGGTCTGCAGGCTGAGGATGTCGACCTGCCGGCCGGCGAGGGCGGCGCACAGCAGGGCCAGCGACCCGGGCGTGTCCCGCACCGTCGTCCGCATCCGCCACAGCGCGCTGTCCGCGGAACCGGACCCGGGACCCGGAGTGGTACCGGAGTCGGCCTCGGACGGCCCCGGCCGCCGTGCCGGGGACGGCGGCCGGGCGCCGGTATCGTCCGTCGGCGGGGCGTGCCCGTGGCGGCGTGACCACCGGGTGCGGAAGCCGGCCGTGGCGACCAGGGCGGCCACCGACGCCACGAGCAGGGCGGGCAACGCGGGGCCGTGCTCCAGCAGGGGCGCGGCGGTCAGCGTCACGTCGGACAGGTGTCGATTCATGCAGCCACTGTGAAGGAACGGTGTTGCGTGATCGCGAACGCCCTGTGACGTACGGGTAAAGAGTGCCTCTGGGGCTTTTGTTGTACTTTTCGCCGCGGTGGTGAGGGCACGGCCCCGCACCGTGACGTGCGGCAACTCCGGGCCGCGCACCGGGAGATGACGCCGGTGCGCGGCACACCCGACAGGCTACGGGACTACTGGCCGACCCGGCCCGGCTGGAGCACCTTCGTGAACAGCACCGTGCCGTCCTGCTCGCGCAGCCGCACGGTCATCTCGGCGCTGTCGCCGTCGATGTCGACCTCGCCGAAGAACTGGTAACCGCCGGCGGGCGAGACGTTCGACGCGGTCGGCGCCTTCACGAACACCCTCTCCGGGCCGAAGGTTCCGTCGAGGGCGCTGGCCGGGAAGGCACCCGCGTTCAGCGGCCCGGACACGAACTCCCAGAACGGCTCGAAGTCGGTGAACGCGGCCCGCGAGGGCTGGTAGTGCTGGGCCGAGGTGTGGTGCACGTCGGCCGTCAGCCACACCGTGCCGGTGATCCGCCGGTGCTTGACGAACCGGAGCAGTTCGGCGATCTGCAGCTCACGCCCCAGCGGCGCCCCCGGGTCGCCCTGCGCCACCGCCTCGACGTTCGCAGCGCCCTCGGAGGTGTCGGGCACGACCAGGCCGATCGGCATGTCGGCGGCGATCACCTTCCACACCGCACGCGACCGGGACAGCTCCCGCTTGAGCCACTCCAACTGCTCGCGTCCCAAAATGCCCTGCGGGTCCACGGTCTGGTCGCCGGGGGAGTTGGCGTTGCGGTAGGTCCGCATGTCCAGCACGAACACGTCCAGCAGCGGGCCCTGGCGCAGCACCCGGTGCAGGCGGCCCTCCCGCGCTCCGGGACGCAGGGTGGAGACCGGGAAGTACTCGCCGAAGGCGCGCCGGGCCCGGGCCGCCAGCGCGTCGACGCTCTTCTCGGTGTAGCGGCTGTCCGTGTCCGCGATCACCTGGCCCGGGTACCAGTTGTTGCGCACCTCGTGGTCGTCCCACTGGATGACGGACGGGACCCGGGCGTTGAAGTGCCGCAGGTTCTCGTCGAGCAGGTTGTAGCGGAAGTTGCCGCGGAACTCGCCGAGGGTCTCCGCGACCTTCGACTTCTCCTCGGTGGTGATGTTCCGCCAGGTACCGCCGTCGGGCAGCGCGGCCGTCCGGTCGATGGGGCCGTCGGCGTAGATGGTGTCGCCGCTGCACAGGAAGAAGTCGGGGTCGAGGGCGCCCATCGCGTCGTAGATGCGGTAGCCGCCGAGGTCGGGGTTGATGCCCCAGCCCTGGCCCGCCAGGTCGCCGGACCACACGAAACGCGTTCCCCCGCGCCGGCCGGCCGGCACCGTGCGGAAGGTGCCGGTGACCGGCTCGCCGGTGCGGCGCGGGTCGTCGGGGTCGGCGAGGAGCACGCGGTAGTGGATCTGCTCGCCGGGCGGCAGACCGCGCAGCCTGGTCGTGCCGGTGAAGTCCGTCCCCGGCCCGAGCAGCGGCCCGCGCCATGTGCGCGGGTTGCGGAACGACTCGGTCGCCGAGGTCTCGACGATCATCCGGGCCGGCCGGTCGGACCGCACCCACACCAGGCCGGAGTGGGAGGTCACGTCTCCCGTCTGCACGCCCCAGTTCGCCCCCGGACGGCCGGAACGGGCGAACGCCGGTGCGGCCCCGAGGGCCGTGGGCAGGGTCAGGGCCGCCGACGCGGCGAGCGAGCCGCGCAGCACGCTGCGGCGACCGGGCAACGGACGGTGGGACATGGAAGCGCCTCCAGGGACGGGGTCCGGCCAGTGTGCGGAGCCAGACCTACTGGTACGGCGCGGCGACCGTGGAAACTGGGGGTGAACAACCTGCCGCCCACCCGGGGGATCCCTCCCCGGCCGCCTTGCCGGGCCCCGCCCTCAGGTCCGTCCTGCGCCCGCCCCACCGGGCCTGTGTCCGTCCGCCTCGCGGGACCTCGGTCGTCCGTCCGCCATGCGGGGCCTCGGTCGTCCGTCCGCCTCACCGGCGGCCTGGTCCTCTCCGGGGGCTCCCGCGGTACTCCGGCGCCGCCCTCGGGACGCAAGCGCCCCGGCATCCCGGACGTTCGCGCGGGGTGCTACGACGCGACCGCGCTCCTCGAGGTGCCGAGGGCCCCGGCCGGCCGGGTGCGGCTGCCGTCCAGGAGGACGCGGGCGACCAGCGCCGGGTCGTCGTTCATCGGGACGTGACCGCAGCCGGGCAGCCGGACCAGCCGGGCCCGCGGGATGATCCGCTTGGCGCGGACGCCCTGCCGGGGCAGGAGCACCCGGTCCCGGGTGCCCCACGCGACGGTGACGGGGACGCCGGGGAGGTCGTCGGCGAAGAGCACGGTGCGCCCGGCCCGCAGTGTTTCGGCGAATCCCTCCGCGTGGGCGAGCGCGAGCGTCTCGGCGACCACGGCTTCGGGGGCGCGGCGGCCGGGACGGGCGTAGATCGTACTGGTCAGGGCGGTGCGGCCGGCCGCCGTGCGGGACAGCCGCTCGACCAGGGGGAGGGGCAGGCTCCGGGCGGTCCGGCGCATGCCCGTCAGCAGGCCGAAGGCGTAGCGCCGCTCGGTCTGCGTCCAGAAACCGGCCGGGGACAGGGCGGTCACCGACCGCACCAGGTTCTCCCGGCCGAGCTCCAGGGCCAGCAGACCGCCCAGGGAGTTGCCCGCCACGTGGGGCCGGTCCAGTCCCAGCTCCGTGCAGAAGGCGCCGAGCACGGCGGCCGTCGTCGGCAGGTCGTGCGGCAGCCCCCGCGGCAGCGCGGAGGACCGCCCGAACCCGGGCAGGTCCACGGCGATCACGTCGCGTTCGGTCGCGAGGATGTCGACCACCGGGTCCCAGGCCTGCCGGTGGTGGCCGACGCCGTGCAGCAGGAGCAGCGGCTCGCCGGCGCCTGCGCGCGTGTAGGAGAGGGTGATGTCCTGGGGGCCGTGCTCGGTGGGGGCCGCGAAGGAGAGCGATGCGGACATGGGGCTCCTTGTCGGGAACACGCGTCGTCGGGAACGCGTGGGCGAAGACGGTGTCGCGTAGACAGAGTGTCAGTAGTGGCTACCGACGGGTAGCCCCCGGATGCCGTTCACTTCCCGGCGGCCTCCGGGACGGGCGGCCCCGCCTGGGCACGGCGTGACGCGTCCGCTGGGATGGAGCGGTGACCCCCGACACCGCGACCGACGTCTTCGAAGAGCACCGCCCCGTCCTCCTGGGCGTCGCCTGCCGCATGCCGGGCCGTCCGGCCGACGCGGAGGACGTGGTCCAGGAGGCCTGGCTGCGCTGGTCCGGCGCCGACCGGTCCGGCGTGCGCGAGCCGCGCGGCTACCCGGTGCGGATCACCACCCGGGTCGCCGTCGACCGGTTGCGCCGGATCAAGGCGCGTGGCGAGACGTACGTCGGCCCGTGGCTGCCCGAGCCCTGGGTCACCGGCTTCGGGGACATCGTCGCGGACACCGCCGAGCGGGCCGTGCTCGCCGACTCCGTGTCCCTCGCGGTCCTCGTCGTCCTGGAGTCGCTGTCGCCGCTGGAGCGGGCGGTGTTCGTGCTGCGGGAGGCGTTCGGCTACCCGTACGCCGAGATCGCCGCCATGCTGGAGCGCGGAGAGGCGGCGGTGCGCCGGTTCGCAGGGCGGGCCCGCAGGCACGTGGACGAGCGGCGGCCCCGTTACGAGGTCGATCCCGTGCAGCGCCGGGACCTCACCGAGCGCTTCCTCGCCGCCGCGGCCGGTGGCGACCTCGAGGGCCTGCTGGCGCTCCTCGCACCGGACGTCCGCCTGGTGGGCGGCAGCGGAGGCAGGGCCAGGGTGCCGTTGCGGGTGCTGGAGACCTCCGGCAAGGTGGCCCGCTTCCTGCTCGGGGCCGCGGCCAAGGGAGTCCCGGACGCCTCCTTCCACTTCGTGGAGCGCAACGGAGGCCCGGCCCTGCTGGTGCTCTCCGGACGCGAACCCGACTCCTTCTTCCAGCTGGACGTGGCCGACGGCCGCGTCCAGTCGGTGTACGTCCTTCGCAACCCCGGCAAGCTGCGCCCGCTGGCCGCTCTCGTCCAGCCGCCCCCGCACCCACCCGGGCCCCACCCGTGACGCGGGTTTCGTCCCGCTGTCACGGGATTGGTCTTGACCAAGGGTGTGGGCCGTTTTATGGTCGCAGAGAACTTCAACAACCTTTAATAAACAAGGGCGTCAAAACACCGCCGGACCACGGCGATTGCGGAGGACAGGGTGGGGACCACGCAGTTGGGGACGGTGCCGGAACCGAAGTACTGGCATCTCAGGAACCTGCTCAGCCAGGCCCTGGACTCGGAGTTCTCGGTGGGCGAGATCCTGCCCAACGAGCGCGATCTCGCCGCCCGCTTCGGCGTCGCCCGCGCCACCCTCCGCCAGGCCCTGGAACAGCTCGAACTGGAGGGCAGGCTCCAGCGCCGGCGGGGCGTCGGCACGACCGTCGCCCCGCCGCGCGTCGGTGTGGCCGTGGGCAACCGGCGGCACGACTGGCCGGGGACGGCCGACGACGTCTGGCAGCCCGCCGACTGCGCCCTGGCCGTTCCGCCCGCGGCCGTCGCCGACGCCCTGGGCACCGGCCGGGACGAGCCCGTGCACACCGTCCGCCGCTCCCGCGGCACCCACGGCCGGCCCGTCGCGGCCGAGCTGCTCCACGTCCCGTCGTCCTCGGTGCCCGACCTGACCGCCATCGACGCGCCCTCCGGCGCCGCACGCGCCCGTGCCGTGCTGCGCGAGCTGCAGCGCGGAGAGCTGGAGGGGCAGGAGAGCGCCGTGGAGCTGGGGTCGGCCGGCGCCGAGGAAGCGAAGGAACTCGACCGTCTGCCGGGGGCGCCCGTCCTCGTGGTCACCACCCGCTACCTCGCCGGGGGCCGCACCGCCGCGCTCTCGGTCGCGACCTACCGTGCGGACACCTGCCGCCTGACGTTCGGGGACTCCGGCGACGTGGAGATACACCACGGCCCGCAGACCCGGGCCTCCTGACCACCCCGGCCAGGGATGTGCCGGCTCGCCCCGGTCAGGGGCGCGTCGGCCGCGTCCCGGCCACCGGTGTGCCGGCCCGACCCGGCCAGGGATGTGCCGGCACGCGCCCTGGTCACGGGTGTGCAGGCCTGCCCGCGGCCATCGGCGCGCCGACCCGACCCCGGTCAGTGGCGTGCCGTCGCGCCCTCGACGGCGAACAACTGCTCCTCCACGTGGTCGAGGGCCAGCCGCAGTGAGCCCGTCGCCACGGCGGCCTCGCCGAGCAGCGACAGCGCCACCTTCGGCGGGCGCAGGCAGTAGCGGGCCAGCTCGTGCCGCAGTGGCTCCAGTACGCCGTCCAGCCCGGCCGCCCAGCCGCCGACGACGACGAGTTCGGGATCGAGGGCCAGCACCAGCGCCGCCACGTCGTGCACCAGCCGCTGGATGAAACGCTCGACGGCCGCGCGGGCCCGCTCGTCCCCCTCGCGGGCCTCGGCGAACACCTTGGCGACCGCCTGCTCGTCCAGCGGGTGCAGCGGCTGGTCCGTGGTGGACAGCAGCGTCTCCGGCGTCACGTCCCGGCCCAGCAGGTGCAGCGCGCCGATCTCGCCGGCCGCCCCGCCGAACCCGCGGTGCAGCCGCCCGCCGATCAGCGCCCCGGCCCCCGGGCTCAGCCCGGCCAGGACGAACACGACGTCGTCGGACTCGGTGGCGGCGCCCTTCCAGTGCTCGGCGACCGCCGCCGCGTTGGCGTCGTTCTCGACCAGCACCGGGCACTTGAAGGAACGGCTCAGCCGCTCGCCCAGACGCAGTCCCGTCCACTCGGGCAGGGCGGTACTCAGCCGCACCGTGCCGTCCGCCTCGACGATCCCCGGCGTGGCGGCCCCCACGGCCCGCAGGGAACCGCGCGCGACACCGGCCCGGCGCAACAGCTCGGCGACCGCGGTGCGCAGCCGCTCCAGCCGCTCGTCCGCCGAGGCGGTCTCGTCGACGTCCTTGGCCTGGGCGCCGATCACCCGGCCGTCCAGGTCGGACAGGAGCGCGGCGACGCGGTGCGGCCCGATCTCCAGCCCGAGCAGGTGCCCGGCCTCCGCCCGGAACCTGAACCGCCGGGCGGGCCGGCCCTGCCGCCGGGCCGTACCCTCGTCGGCGGCCGTCTCGACGACGAGGCCGGCTCCGATGAGCCCTTCGACGACGCCCTCGACGGTCGGCCGGGACAGCCCCGTCACCCGGGTGATCTCGGTCAGCGTCGCGCAGTCCGTGGCACGCAACGCGTGCAGTACCACGGCGGAGTTGATCCTCCGCAGCAGCGAGGGGTCCCCGCCGGTCAGCCCTCCCAACGTCCGTCCTCCCAGCTCGCGCGCGTGTTGGCCGGATCGTACTCGGCCCGGTCCGGCCCGGCGAGTGCCGGACCGCTCGTTCCCGGGCCGTCGGGTGCCTCAGCCGGGCGCCACGAATCCCGACTCGTACGCCGTGATCACCGCCTGCGTGCGGTCCCGCGCCCCCAGCTTGGCCAGCACCGCGCTCACGTGGGACTTCACCGTCTCCGTGCTCACGACCAGCCGGGCGGCGATCTCGGCGTTGGACAACCCGCGCGCCATCAGCCGCAGCACCTCGCCCTCCCGCCCGGTCAGCCGCGCTCCTCCAGCGCCGCCCGGCCGGTCTCCTCGATCGCCCTCAGGGCGCGGCCGCGACGCGCGCGTGCAGCCGCGGGTGCGCATCCGCACCTCGGACGCCATCGCCCTGCAGGCCGCCCTCGCCCGGCACGGCCACCACGCCCGGGAACACGACGACGGGTACTGGACCGTGCGCCACGCGCGCGTGGACGACATCGGGCGGATCGTCTCCGGCGCGGGCGTGCCCGTCCTCGAACTGGCGGCGGAACGCGCCACCTTGGAGCAGGCGTACCTCGACCTGACGGCCACGCAGACCGAGTTCGCCGCACACCCCCAGGAGGCCTGACCGTGCAGTTCGCCCCCGTACTCCGCTCCGAGGCGCTCAAGGTCCTCACCCTGCGCCCGCTGTGCGGCACGTTGTCGGCCATGTTCGCGGTCACCACCGCCTTCTCCGCGCTGGCCGGGGTCTCCGACACCTCCGACCCGGAGTTCGACCCGCTGTTCATGGCCCTGTCCGGTGTCACGCCCGGCCAGATCGCCGCCGTCGCCTTCGGCACCGTGGCCGTCTCCTCCGAGTACCAGGGCAACGGGATCCGGCTCTCCCTGGCGGCCGTCCCGCGGCGCGGGCGGTGGTTCGCGGCGAAGCTGGCCGTCGTCGCCGTACCCGTCCTCGTGGTCGGACTGCTCACCGCCTTCGCCGCCCTCGCCGCGGCCCGGGCGGGCCTCGGCCCGGCGGCGGACGGGCTCACCGCGGGCGAGCAGGCGCGCGGCGTCGTGGGCTGCGCCGTCTACCTCATGCTGATGGCCCTGCTCGCGGCCGGCCTCACCGCCCTCCTCCGCAGCGGCGTGGCCGCCCTGTCCACACTGATCCCGTTCCTCCTCGTCGTGTCCTTCGTGATCGGGGACGCCGCGGGCGGCGCCACCGACTTCCTGCCGGACAAGGCCGGGCAGGTCGTCCTGCACCAGACGTACGAGGAGACCGTGGGCCCCTGGACGGGTCTCGGGGTGACGGCGCTGTGGGCCGCGGCCGTCCTCCTCGCGGGGGCCCGGCGGCTGCGCGGCGGGGACGCCTGATCCCCGTCCCCGACTGACGCCCCGCCAATTGTCAGTGGGGGCAGGTTTACTGGACGGCATGGACATCGCCCGGCACATCGCCCTCGTCGACGAGCTGTGCTTCCGGCCCTTCCCGGCGGAGCACGGCCCGCCGGACGGGGGCGGCGGGCCTCCGGGCCGGTTCGTGGCGGTGCTGGAGAGCAGCCACGGCCTGCGCGGCGGCGACCGGGCGGAGCGGGCGGTGACGGTGGAGCAGTACGAGAAGGGCCGGGACGCCCTCTACGAGCGCCTCGCCCCGCGCTGGGGGGAGACGGACCCCTGGAACCTGCAGACGGTCCTGCTGCGGAGCGAGCGGGAGGAGATACCCGAGCCGTGGGCCGGGCTGAGCGCCCGCGCGCGGGTGGCGTACCTCTGGGAGGCGCAGGGCACCGGCCGCTGGATCGCGCTGGCCGTCGCCGACCGGGACCCGAGCGACGAGGTGCGGCTGCTGGCCGTCGTCACGGAGCAGGCGCCTCCGTGACGGCCGCCCGTCCTACGCCTCGTCCTGTGCCGCGACCCGCAGCCGCGCGAACTCCTCGGCCATCGTCTGCGCCGTCCAGTGCGCGTTGAGCCCGCTGGGGTTGGGCAGCACCCACACGCGGGTGTCCCCGATCGTCCGGTCCTGCGGGCCGACCCGGGCCTTGCGGTCGTCGAACGCCGCCCGGTACGCGGTCACCCCGACCACGGCCAGCCATCGGGGCCGCAGCCGCGCCACCTTCAGCTCCAGCAGCCGTCCGCCCTCCCGGTACTCCTCGGCGGTCAGTTCGTCCGCCCGCGCGCTGGCCCGCGCGACGACGTTCGTGATGCCGAGCCCGTACGACGGCAGCTCCCCCTGCTCCGACGGCTTCAGCAGCCGGGGCGTGAACCCGGACAGGTGCAGCACCGGCCAGAAGCGGTTGCCCGGGCGGGCGAAGTGGTGGCCCGTCACCGCCGTCATCAGTCCCGGGTTGATCCCGCAGAACAGCACCTGGAGACCGTCCGCGACGACGTCCGGTACGAGACGGTCGCGGGCGGCCTCCAGTTCGGCCCGGGTGAAGCGGGTCAGAGGATCGCCCCCGGGGTGTAGCCCGCGGCGGCCGGGTGCTGCTTGACGATCTCCTCGACGCGGCCGACGACGACACCGACCTGGCCGGCCGCGGCGCCGGTGAAGGAGAGCTTGTCGGCCATCAGCGCGTCCAGCCCGGCGCGGTCCAGCGGGACGCGCTCGTCGGCGGCCAGCCTGTCCAGCAGCTCGTTGCGCTCGGTGCCCTGATCGCGCATCGCCAGGGCGGAGGCGACGGCGTTCTCCTTGATCGCCTCGTGCGCGACCTCGCGGCCGACGCCGGCCCGCACCGCGCCCATCAGGACCTTGGTGGTGGCCAGGAACGGCAGGTAGCGGTCCAGTTCCCGGGCCACGACGGCCGGGAAGGCACCGAACTCGTCGAGCACGGTCAGGAACGTCTCCAGCAGCCCGTCCAGGGCGAAGAACGCGTCGGGGAGCGCGACCCGGCGCACCACCGAGCAGGACACGTCGCCCTCGTTCCACTGGTCGCCCGCCAGCTCGCCGGTCATCGAGGCGTAGCCGCGCAGGATCACCATCAGGCCGTTGACGCGCTCGCAGGAGCGGGTGTTCATCTTGTGCGGCATCGCCGAGGAGCCGACCTGGCCGGGCTTGAAGCCCTCGGTGACCAGCTCGTGCCCGGCCATCAGCCGAATCGTCTTCGCCAGCGAGGACGGTGCCGCCGCCAGCTGCACCAGCGCGGTCACGACCTCGTAGTCCAGCGAACGCGGGTAGACCTGGCCGACCGAGGTGAACGCCTGCGAGAAGCCGAGGTGCGTGGCGATCCGCTGCTCCAGCTCGGCGAGCCTGCCCGCGTCGCCGCCCAGCAGGTCCAGCATGTCCTGGGCGGTGCCGACCGGGCCCTTGATGCCGCGCAGCGGGTAGCGACCGAGCAGCTCCTCCACCCGGCCGTACGCGACGAGCTGCTCGTCGGCCGCGGTGGCGAAGCGCTTGCCCAGCGTGGTGGCCTGCGCGGCGACGTTGTGCGAGCGGCCGGCCATGACCAGCTCGGCGTACTCGCCGGCCAGCTTGCCCAGCCGGGCCAGGACGGCCACCGAGCGGTCGCGGATCAGCTCCAGGGAGAGCCGGATCTGGAGCTGCTCGACGTTCTCCGTCAGGTCGCGGGAGGTCATGCCCTTGTGCACGTGCTCATGCCCGGCGAGGTCGTTGAACTCCTCGATCCGCGCCTTCACGTCGTGCCGCGTGACCTTCTCGCGCTCGGCGATCGAGGCCAGGTCGACCTGGTCGAGGACGCGCTCGTAGTCGGCGAGCGCGGCGTCGGGCACCTCGATGCCGAGGTCCTTCTGGGCCCTCAGCACGGCGAGCCAGAGCTGCCGCTCCAGTCTCACCTTCTGCTCGGGCGACCAGAGCGTGGCGAGCTCGGCGGAGGCGTAGCGTCCGGCGAGGACGTTCGGGATGCGGGGCTTGGCGGGAGCGGAAGTCACGTGTACGGATTCTACTGGCGCATCGTGCAGGCCGGCGCCGCCGGGTTCTTCGTCCGAAGCTACGAACGCCGCGCGGGCCCGCGCGGGATCACGCCAGGTCCTCGTACGGCAGCAGTTCCGGACGCTTGGCCGGCAGGCCGTCACCGGAGGAGCGGCCCGTCAGCCTGCGGCCGATCCAGGGCAGCAGATGCCGCCGGGCGAACCGTACGTCCGCCGTCCGGCGCATGATCCAGCCCGGCGGCGGCGTCGCCGGGACCGGCGCGTGCCAGTCGGGGTCCTCGGGCTCGTAGCCGAGCGCCTGCCACACGGCCTCCGCGACCCTGCGGTGCCCGTCGGCGGTCAGATGCAGCCGGTCCACGTCCCACAGCCGCGGGTCGGCCAGCGACTGGGCCCCGTACAGGTCGACGACCACGGCGCCGTGCTGCCTGGACAGGTCGTCGATGATCGCGAACAGGGCCTCCATGCGGGGCCGGAAGCGGTCCAGTACGGGGCCCTGACGGCCGGGGCTGCGCATCAGCACCAGCTGCTCGCACCGCGGGGCGAGTCGCTCCACGGCCTGCGTCAGCAGATCCCGCACCCGGGCCATGTCGCACGTGGGACGCAACGTGTCGTTGAGCCCGCCGACCAGCGTGATCACGTCGGCCCCCATGGCCGCCGCGACGTCCACCTGCTCGTCGACGATCTGTCCGATCAGCTTCCCGCGCACCGCGAGGTTCGCGTACCGGAAGCCGGGGGAGCGGGCGGCCATCCGCGCCGCGAGGACGTCGGCCCAGCCCCGGTAGGAGCCGTCGGGCAGCAGGTCCGACATGCCCTCGGTGAAGGAGTCGCCGACGGCGACGAGACTGGTGTGGGTGGGGTTCGTCTGCATGGCGGAAGAATGGTAGCCCCTGCACATACCCCCCGGTCGGTCGGCTCCCGTCCGGCCGGTTCAGGTCCGCTGCCCGAACAGCTCCCGCAGCACGTCCTCCATGGTCACCAGCCCGGCCAGCCGCCCGTCGGACCCGAGCACGGCCGCCAGATGCGTACGGCTGCGCCGCATCGCGGTGAGCACGTCGTCCAACGGGGTGCTCTCCCGCACCCGCGCGATGGGCCGCATGTCCTGCAGCCGGAACGGCAGCTCCCGCGGCGAGGCGTCCAAGGCGTCCTTCACATGCAGATAGCCGACGATCCGCCGTCCGTCGTCCACCACGGGGAAACGGGAGAACCCCGACCGGGCCGACAGCCGCTCCAGCTGCTCCGGAGTGATGCCCACGCGCGCCTGGACGACCCGTTCCAGCGGCAGCACCACGTCCCGTACCGGCCGCCGTCCCAGTTCCAGGGCGTCGTGCAGCCGCTCCTGGGCCCGGTCGTCGATCAGCCCGGCCTCGCCGGCGTCCTTCACGATCTCGGCCAGCTCCGCGTCCGTGAAGGTCGCCGAGACCTCGTCCTTCGTCTCGACCCTGAGCAGCTTGAGCAGGGCGTTCGCGAAGGCGTTGACCGTGAAGATCACGGGGCGCAGTGCCCGGGACAGCGCCACCAGCGGCGGCCCGAGCAGCAGCGCGCTGCGCACCGGCTCGGCCAGCGCGACGTTCTTCGGCACCATCTCGCCGAGCAGCATGTGCAGATACGTCGCCAGTGCCAGGGCGATCACGAAGGACACCGCGTGTCCCACGCCGGACGGCACGCCCACTGCGTGGAACAGCGGCTCCAGCAGGTGCGCGATCGCGGGTTCCGCGACCACGCCGAGGACCAGCGTGCACAGCGTGATGCCGAGCTGGGCCGCCGCCATCAGCGCCGACACGTGCTCCAGCCCCCACAGCACGCTCCTGGCACGCCGGTCGCCCTCCTCGGCGTACGGCTCCACCTGGGAACGGCGCACCGAGATCAGCGCGAACTCGGCCCCCACGAAGAACGCGTTGACGACGAGGGTCAGCAGACCGATCACGAGCTGTACGGCGGTCACCGGCCGGCCTCCCCGTCCTGGGCGGCGGCGTGTGCCGCGTCGAGCGGCGCGTGCAGCAGTACCTGGGCCGCCCTGCGCCCCGTGGCGTCCACGACGGCCAGCCGCCAGCCGGCGACCTCCAGGACGTCGCCGACGACGGGAATGCGCCCCAGACCGGCCGCGACCAACCCGGCGACCGTCTCGTACGGCCCCTCGGGCACCTTGAACCCCAGCCGCGCGAGCCGGTCCACGCGCGCCGCGCCGTCGGCCCGGTACAGGGCGCGGCCCTGGTCGTCGGTGCCGGCCGGGTCCAGTTCGGGCGTCTCGTGCGGATCGTGCTCGTCCCGGACCTCGCCGACGACCTCCTCCACGATGTCCTCCAGTGTGGCCACGCCGGCCGTCCCGCCGTACTCGTCGATCACGACGGCCATCGTGCGCCGCCCGGAGAGCCGGTCCAGGAGCCGGTCGACGGTCAGGGACTCCGGGACGAGCAGCGGCTCGCGCATCACCTCGGCGACCGGGATGCCGGACCGCTGCTCGGCGGGCACGGCGAGGACGTCCTTGATGTGCGCGGTCCCCACCACGGCGTCGAGGCCGTCCCGGTGGACGGGGAACCGGGACAGGCCGGTCGCCCGCGTCGCGTTCGCCACGTCCTCGCACGTCGCCCGGGAGTCGAGGGCGACCACCTGGACGCGCGGGGTCATCACGTTCCCCGCCGTGAGGTCGGCCAGGTTCAGGGTCCGCACGAACAGCTCGGCGGTGTCCGCCTCCAGCGCCCCCGCCTTGGCCGAGTGCCGGGCGAGTGCCGCCAGCTCCTGCGGCCCGCGTGCGGACGCCAGTTCCTCGGCGGGCTCCACACCGAAGAGGCGCACGATGCGGTTGGCCGTGTTGTTCAGATGGGCGATGAAGGGGCCGAAGGCCGCGCTGAACCAGCGCTGCGGGCCGCCCACCCGTCGGGCGACGGCCAGCGGCGAGGAGATCGCCCAGTTCTTCGGCACCAGCTCGCCGACGATCATCAGGACGACCGTCGACAGGGCCGTGCCCAGCACCAGCGCCAGTGACGAGGCCGTCGAGCCCGACACGCCCACGCTCTCCAGCGGGACCGCGATCAGCGCGGCGACCGAGGGCTCGGCGAGCATGCCCACCACCAGGTTGGTGACGGTGATGCCGAGCTGCGCCCCGGAGAGCTGGAAGGTCAGGTTCCGTACGGCCTTCAGCGCGCTCGCGGCACCCCGCTCACCCCGCTCCGCGGCCCGCTCCAGTTCGCCGCGCTCGACCGTGGTCAGGGAGAACTCGGCCGCCACGAAGGCGCCGCACGCCAGCGAGAGCAGGATCGCCACCAGCAGCAGGAGCACTTCGGTCATCGGGTCACCTCGCATCCATGATCGGCCAGGACGCGACGGGTCGCGCGCTCTCGTGCGCCGGGGGAGGCACCGGGGTGAATCGCCGGAAAGGACTCGCTCATGCGCCGGTGGTCACAGCCTTTCAGTCCGTGAGGGGCTTCACCCAGCGTCGCCACTGCTCCTCGGGCGCGTACCCGGCCGCCCGCCAGGCATGCTGGGCGCGTTCGTTGCGCCGCAGCACCATCGCGTCCCCGCGGCGCCCGCCGAGCCGTACGAAGCGTTCCTCCGCGGCCGTGAGCAGCGCCGATCCGATGCCCCGGCGCCGGTGGTCCGGGTGCACCGCCAGCCGGTACAGGTGGCAGCGCCACCCGTCGAAGCCCGCGATCACGGTGCCCACCAGCTCCCCGTCCCGCTCGGCCAGCACCAGCGCCCCGGGGTCGCGCGCGACCAGCCGCTCGACGCCCTCCCGGTCGTCGCTGATGCTCGTGCCCTCGGCGGCCACCTTCCAGAACGCGAGCACGGCGTCCAAGTCCTCGAGCCCGGCGGCCCGTATCCGCAGATCGTTCATCGCCCGAT
Source organism: Streptomyces sp. JK94 (assembly GCF_053613315.1). Lineage (NCBI taxonomy): Bacteria > Bacillati > Actinomycetota > Actinomycetes > Kitasatosporales > Streptomycetaceae > Streptomyces > Streptomyces sp. JK94. Next base: position 88,997 of record NZ_JBSICH010000012.1, read on the forward strand.
CCCACCACGTGCCGACGGCGACGAGACGGGAATTCCTGCATGTGGACCGTCCGGACGGCGGGCGGCGCCCGCACCAGCACGACGGCCGCGACGTGAACCCTCCCCGGGCGCGGGGGCTCAGATGTTCGGGGGCACGGGGGCACGGGGGCCCGGGGGCTCAGTGATTCGGGGACGTCGGGAAGGCGGCTACGTCCCGGGCCCGGACGGTCGCCAGGCCGTGCCGAGCACGCAGTACGAACTCGGCAGCACCGGCCCGTTCTCCGGCATCGTCATCCGCCGGTAGGGCCCCAGCGCGAACCCGGCCTCCCGCAGCGCGGCGACCGGTTCGCGGGACAGGTGGCAGCCACCGCTCAGTGGTGGCCACAGCGTCCGGTCCAGCGCGCGCTGGGTGCACGTCATCACCCGGCCGCCGCCCTGTCCGTGCTCGAAGAAGCGCAGCTCACCCCCCGGACGCAGGGCCCGTCGCAGTTCCGCGAGGGCGCGCGGCACCTCGCGGACGCTGCACAGCACGAGCGACACGACGGCCGCGTCGAAGGCCTCGCTCTTGACCGGCAGCGCCTCCGCCGCGCCCGGCGCCACGTCCACCGGCACCTGGGAGCGCAGCGCGGCCTCCACGGCCAACCGCCGCAGCATCGGCTCCGGTTCGATGGCGACGACCTCCGAGACGGTGCCCGGACAGTGGGAGAAGTTCAGCCCGTTGCCCGCGCCGATCTCGATCACCCGCCCGGACAGCCCGGCGAGCAGCCGCTCGCGCACGCGGCCCATGCCCATCCGGGTCTCGGCGCTCACACTGCACCGGGCGTAGCAGCGGGCGAACAGCGGATGGTGCACGGAGTCCCGCGGCGTCCCGCGGGTGCGGGCGGATCGCAACGGCATGGGACCTCCCTCGCGAGGTGGTGCCTCACCCCGATCGTGCCCCTCCCGGACCCGGCGCACCCACCACGGTGTGGTCAGGGCGCCTCCCGGGCCCGGAACGCGTCCGCGTCCCACGTCCCCTCCAGCCGGGGCGCGAGCCAGTGCGGTGCCGCCGACCGGAAGGCGCCCGGCGGGAGGGAGGCGGCTTCGGCGGGCACCGCGCCGAGGAGGGGCGCGCCGGCCACGGCGGGCAGGTCCGCGACGTTACAGCGCGAGGCGAGGTCCGGGGCTCCGGGCCAGCTGCCGATCACCACGCCCGGCAGCTCCAGCCCCCGGGAACGCAGCTCACGTGCCGTCAGTTCCGTGGTGTTGAGCGTGCCCAGACCCGCCGAGGCCACCAGCAGCACGGGCGCCCCCAGCAGCCCGGCCGCGTCGGCCAGCGTCCCGCCGGCGGCGTCGAAGCGCACGAGGAGCCCGCCCGCGCCCTCCACCAGCACCAGGTCGTGCTCGGTGGCCAGCTTGCCCGCGGCCTCCGCCACCTCCTGCGGACGCACCGGCGCCCGGCCGGCCCGGCGGGCAGCCGTCCCCGGCGCCAGAGGCTCGGGGTAGCGGGCGACTTCGGCCGCCGTCACGGCGCCCGCGAGACGCGCCACCTCCTGGGCATCCCCCGGCTCGTCCGGCCGTACGCCCGTCTGCGCGGCCTTCAGCACGGCCACCGACCGCCCGGCCGCCAGCGCCGCCGCGGCGACGGCGGCGGTCACGACCGTCTTGCCGACCTCCGTGCCCGTGCCCGTGATCACCAGTACCGGCATGTCACCCCTCCCGCGCCGCCGCGCACACCGCGCGGGCGATCCGCGCCAGGTCCACGTCCCCCGTGACGTACGGGGGCATGGTGTAGATCAGGTCGCGGAACGGCCGCAGCCACACACCCTCGCGCACGGCCGCGTCGGTCGCCGCCCGCATGTCGACGGGGTGGTCCAGCTGCACCACGCCGATCGCGCCGAGCACCCGTACGTCGCTCACACCCGGGAGTCCGGCGGCGGGCGCGAGCCCCTCCCGCAGGCCGGTCTCGATCCGCTTGACCTCCGCGAGCCAGTCCTGGCCGAGCAGCAGCCCGATCGACGCGCACGCCACGGCCGCCGCCAGCGGATTGCCCATGAACGTCGGCCCGTGGGCGAGGACCGGGACCTCGCCCCGGGAGATGCCCTCGGCCACCTCCGACGTGCACAGCGTCGCCGCCATCGTCAGGTAACCACCGGTCAGCGCCTTGCCGACGCACATCACGTCCGGCGTCACCGCCGCGTGCTCCGCCGCGAACAACGCGCCCGTACGCCCGAACCCGGTCGCGATCTCGTCGAACACCAGCAGCACGCCGTGCGCGTCGCACGCCTCCCGCAGCACCCGCAGATACGCGGGGGAGTGGAACCGCATCCCGCCGGCGCCCTGCACCACCGGCTCGACGATCACCGCGGCCAGTTCGTCGGCGTGCCGCTCGATCATCGACCGCAGGTGGTCGGCGTAGGTCTCCTGGTACTCCGCCGGCGGCGCGTCCGCGAAGAGCTGGCGCGGCAGCACGCCCGACCACAGCTCGTGCATCCCGCCCTCGGGGTCGCACACCGACATGGGCTGCCAGGTGTCGCCGTGGTAGCCGCCGCGCCAGGTGAGCAGGCGCCGCTTGGCGGGGCGGCCCAGCGAACGCCAGTACTGGAGGCACATCTTGACCGCGACCTCGACCGACACCGACCCGGAGTCGGCGAGGAAGACGTGCTCCAGACCTTCGGGTGACATGTCGACAAGGAGCTTCGCCAACCGCACGGCGGGCTCGTGGGTGAGCCCGCCGAACATCACATGACTCATCCGCCCCAGCTGCTCGCGCGCGGCCTCGTTCAGCACCGGGTGGTTGTAGCCGTGGATCGCCGACCACCAGGACGCCATCCCGTCGACCAGCTCCGCCGAACCGTCGGCCGGCCGCAGTCGCACCCCGCTCGCCGACCCGACGACGAGCGGGTCCTGCCGGCCGGGCATGGGACCGTACGGGTGCCAGACGTGCCGCCGGTCGAGCGCCAGCAGCTCGGCCACGGTCAGCGCGGGCTCAGGCATTGGGCGCGAGGTCCGTGCCGGCACCACGGCGGCGTACGGCCACCAGGTCCGTACGGGGCTCGCCGGAACCCGCCGCGGGAACCGGGGCGCACGCCCCGCCGCCCTCGTGGGAGCCGCAGGCCCCACCGGCCTCGTGGGAGCCGCACGCCCCGCCGCCCTCGTGGGAGCCGCAGCCGCCTCCGCCCGGGAACGCCCGGTGCTCCGGAAGGGTCACCCGGCCGGCGCCCTCCACCTCGAAGCCGGCGTCCGCGATCATCTCCAGGTCGGCCCGGCCCGCCTGCCCCTCGCTGGTGAGGTAGTCGCCGAGGAAGAGGGAGTTGGCCAGGTGCAGGGCCAGCGGCTGCATGGTGCGCAGATGGACCTCGCGCCCGCCCGCGATGCGCACCTCGACGTCCGGGCAGACGAACCGCGTCATCGCCAGGATGCGCAGGCACCGCTGCGGGGTGAGGTGCCACTCCTTCGCCAGCGGCGTGCCCTCCATCGGGATGAGGAAGTTGACCGGCACCGAGTCCGGGTCCAGTTCGCGCAGCGCGAGGACCACGTCGACCAGGTCCTCGTCGCTCTCGCCCATGCCCGCGATCAGACCCGAGCAGGCGGAGAGTCCCGCCGCGTGCGCCTTGTGCACCGTGTCCACCCGGTCGGCGTACGTGTGCGTGGTCGTGATGTCCCCGTACGTCGCCTCGGACGTGTTGAGGTTGTGGTTGTAGGCGTCGGCGCCCGCCTCGCGCAGCCGCTCCGCCTGGCCGTCGGAGAGCAGGCCCAGACAGGCGCACACCTCGACGGCCTCGTTCTGCTCCTTGATGGCCTTGATGGTGTCCGACACCCGGTCCACGTCCCGGTCGGTCGGACCGCGCCCGCTGGCCACCAGGCACACCCGCTTGGCGCCCCCGGCCACTCCGGCGGCCGCGGCCTGCGAGGCCTGGTCGGGCTTGAGCCAGGTGTACTTGAGGATCTCGGCCTGGGAACCGAGCCGCTGCGAGCAGTAGCTGCAGTCCTCGGGGCACAGGCCCGACTTCAGGTTGACGAGGTAGTTGAGTTTCACTCGTCGGCCGAACCAGTGACGGCGTACCTTGCCCGCCGCGGCCACCACATCGAGCAGGTCGTCGTCGGAAGTGGCGAGGACGGCGAGCGCCTCCTCGCGGGTCGGCGTCTCGCGCCGAAGCCCCTTGTCCACCAGCGTGTTCAGCAGATCCATGAGAGCCGATCCTGTCCTAAGGGGCCGCCCGGGGCCAAGGAGACTTCGCACAACACTGACAGATCGAGGTGTGGGTATCGCCACACCTCGCGGGGGCGGCCGTACCGCTAGTGTCTGTCCACTGCCTACAAATTCACCGGAGGACCGCTCCATGGCGTTCGGCTGGATCGACGAGCAGGCCGCGGCGCGACGCCGGGCCGGTCTGGTACGGATTCTGCGCCCCCGTCCGGCGGGCTCGCCGCTGCTGGACCTGGCGAGCAACGACTACCTCGGACTGGCGCGGCACCCGGAGGTCACCGAGGGGGCGGCCTCGGCCGCGCGGACGTGGGGCGCCGGTGCGACCGGTTCCCGCCTGGTGACCGGCACGACCGAGCTGCACGCCGAACTCGAACGCGAACTGGCCGGATTCTGCGGCTTCGAGGCCGCGCTCGTCTTCTCCTCCGGTTACGCGGCCAACCTCGCCGCGGTCACCGCGCTGGCGCCGCACGGATGCCTCCTCGTCTCCGACGCGGGCAACCACGCCTCGCTGATCGACGGCTGCCGGCTGGCCCGCGGCACGACCCAGGTCGTGGCGCACGCCGAGCCGGACGCCGTGCGCAAGGCGCTGGCGACGCACGGGGGCCCCGCCGTCGCCGTGTCCGACACCGTCTTCTCGGTCGACGGCGACGCCGCACCGCTGGCCGGGCTCGCGCGGGCCTGCCGGGAGCACGGCGCCGGGCTGGTCGTCGACGACGCCCACGGCCTCGGCGTCCTCGGCGAGGGCGGCCGGGGCGCCCCGCACGCGGCGGGACTCGCGGGTGCGGACGACGTCGTCGCGACGGTGACGCTGTCCAAGTCGCTCGGCAGTCAGGGCGGTGCCGTGCTCGGCCCCGCCCGGGTGATCGAGCACCTGGTCAACGCGGCCCGGACGTTCATCTTCGACACCGGTCTCGCCCCCGCGGCGGCGGGCGCGGCCCTGGCCGCACTCACCCTGCTGCGCCGCGAGCCGGAGCGGGCGGCGCGCGCACGCGCGGTGGCTGCCGAGCTGCACGCACGCCTGACCGCCCTGGGCCTTTCGGCGGTGCGTCCGGACGCCGCGGTCGTCTCGGTGCGCGCGCCCTCCCCGGAGCAGGCGGTGCGGTGGGCGGCGGACTGCCGTGCGGCCGGCCTGTCCGTGGGCTGTTTCCGGCCTCCTTCCGTGCCCGACGGCATCTCACGGCTCAGGCTGACCGCTCGTGCGGACCTGTCCGGGGAGCAGATCGAACGCGCGGTACGGGTGATCGGCGAAACGCGGCCATGAGTCGGCGTGGCACGGCCGTGCTCCGCCCGGTCGGGACCGGGGTCAGCGGCGGTGGAATCCGTCCGTGAACGACGCCCAGCTCCCGGGGGAGAAGAGCAGCGCGGGTCCGGCCGGGTCCTTGGAGTCGCGCACGGCGAGCAGTCCGGCCCAGAGGCCGGCCGACGGCCGGGCCGTCTCCACGCAGTTGTTCGCGCCGGTGCTGTAGCTGCTGCGCAGCCACCGCACGCCGGGCAGATCGGTGCCGGCAGGGATGTTCCGGCAGAGGGGGGACGGTGTGCCTGACATGGGGCCTCCTTACGCGCCTGCCGCGGTCGCGGCGATGAAGTCCAACGAGTCCTGGGGCGGAAGGGCATGGGTCAGAAGAGCGTTGAAGGCCTCGGTGTAGGCCTCCAGGTCTTCTTTCCGTTCGAGATGCAGGCTACTCGTCAAGTGGTCGAGAACAACCACGTCCAGATCGGAAGTGCTCGAAAAGGAGAAGATTACGAAAGGGCCGGTGACACCGATGTGCGCCCCGGCGGTGAACGGCAGGACCTGCAGCCGGACATGGGGGAGGCGCGCGGCCTCGACCAGACGCACCAGCTGACGGGCCATGACTCCGGGGCCGCCCACCTCCCGGCGCAGCACCGCCTCGTCCAGGACGGCGCTCAGCTCGAGCGGCGACTGCGCCCGCAGCACGTCCTGCCGTGCCAGCCGGACCTCCACCAGCGTGTCCAGCCGTTCCTCGGACAGCCCGTCCGCCGCGGCGCGCGTCACCGCGCGGGCGTACTCCGGTGTCTGCAGCAGTCCGGGCACCACCGTGGTCTCCAGGGTGCGCATCGCGCTCGCCTGGGACTCCAGGCTGATGAAGTCGCGGTAGGTCGGCGGCAGCACCCCGCGATAGGCGTGCCACCAGTGGTTGCGGCCGCCCGCGTCGTCGGAGCCGGCGAGCATCACCAGCAACTCCCGCAGCTGGGGGTCGTCCACACCGTAGGCGTCGAGCAGTAACCCCACGTCGGCCGGTCTGGCCCCGCTCGTTCCGGTCTCGATGCGGCTGACCTTCGACTGGTGCCAGCCCACCAGCCGGGCCGCCTCGCCGCTGGTGATCCCCGCCGACGTGCGCAGGGCGCGCAGTTCCGCGCCCAGCTTCCGGCGGCGCACCACGGGACCGTGCTGCATGGGCCACTCCCTTACTCCTTACGGGTCACCCAAATCCGCTCTGCCGTCGCAGAGTTCACCGCTTCGAGCGACAGATATATGCATATCTTGGTGGATCGTCGCCCTGTACGGCCCTGGTGATGGCAGTCTGGCGGCGAAGCACCAGTCCGGGACCGTACTCGAACCGTCCACTCCGTGTCGGGCTCGGTCCCGCGGGAAAGGGACGGCGTCGCCATGGCAGACCATCTGGAAGCATCCGTCACTCTGCCGAGCGATCCCGCCTCGGTGGCCGTAGCGCGTACCTACGTGGTCGGGACACTGACGGAATGGGGTCTGCCGGCGGACGCGGATCTCGCCGACACCGTCCGGCTCATCGTCTCCGAACTGGCGACCAACGCGGTCCAGCACACGTTCGGGCAGTCGCCCACCTTCACGGTGGACCTCGCGCTCGACCGCGACGAGCGGCTGCGCGTCGGCGTCACCGACAGCCACCCGCGCTTTCCCAAGCGCCTGCCCGCCGCGGTCCAGCAGGACAACGGACGGGGCATGGTGATCGTCCGCTGGCTGACGGCGGAGTGCGGGGGGAGGCTGAGAGTCCGGCCGACGCGGGAGGGCGGCAAGACCGTCTCCATCGAGCTTCGCTGGGAGCCCCGGGGCCGCCCGGCGGCTCCCGGGCCGGCCCCGGTCACGGGGCGGACGGCGCACGGGCAGGAGCCGTCGCGGTGAGGTGCCGACGGGGTCCGGCGCACCGTCGCGCGGTTGTCCCGCACCGGCCCGACGGCGGCGTGGGACGACGAAGGGCCACGCGTCCGAGGCGGTGACGGCGGGGTGGTGCCGTCGTCCGCCCGGGTGGGCTACTTGACCCGGCCGTACCAGACGCTGCCGGTCCAGATCTTCTGCAGACGCACCACGTCCCCGGTCTTCGGGGCGTGCCAGATCCTGCCCTTCCCGGCGTAGATGCCGACGTGGTAGATGCTGCTGCCCGAGTGGAAGAAGACCAGGTCCCCGGTCTTGCGGCTTCCGGCGGAGATGTGCCGGGTCCTGTTGTACTGCTGGGCCGCGGTGCGCGGCAGCTTCTTGCCGGCCTGCTTGAACGCGTACAGCGTCAGCCCGGAGCAGTCGAACCTGCTCGGCCCGACGGCGCCCCACTTGTACGGCGCCCCCTTCTTGGAGGCCGCGATGCTGAGGGCTTTCGTCGCGTGGCTCGCGGCTGCCGCCTCGGAGGCGACACCGGGGACCACGACGGAGCCGCCCACGGCGGCGAGGGTGAGGGCCGAGGCCGTACCGGCACGGACCATCAGCGACGGGACACGATTGAGCGCGGACATGCGCAACCCTTCGTCAGCCGCCTGTGAAGGATGACCTGTCGGATTCGGGCTGGCGAAGTTGCCCGGCCGCACGAGTGCGGCTTCACCCCAAGGGCCGCTCGGTCCGGCGCCCGTCTCGCGAAGGCGTCCGTTCCGGCGAACCCGTCGTGCTCGGGTCCTCCACTCCTGCCGATCCACTCCTGTCGACCGGTCGTCCGGACGGCGGCAGGACTCGGCGTCCGCCCGGACCGCCCCGCCGCTGCGGCGGGGGCTTGTCGTCAGTCACGGATCTTGTCCCGCCCAGCGGGGAAATCCCAATGGAACGTGCCTTTTGTGTTGTTACTCACCACTCACCCGTTCGGGTGGACGCACCCTGTTCGAGTCGCGGCCGACTGCGGCGGCGACCCCGGGACCAGCGGCGGAGCGGTCGTTCCGCCGCCGGGACAGGTCCGTCGCGCAACCGCGGGCGGCCGGAAATCGGAGGTGTTCCTACGCCGAAGGAGGGTAAGTCGTTTGGTCCGTTTCGGCCTCGGGTGCCTCAACTGTCGGAACCCGGGGGAAGGCTGACCCGCGCCGTCCGCCGTCCGCCGTCCGTCGACCGCCGTCGGTGCGGGAGTCGCCGGGCGGGTCGGGGTCGCGACGGCCCGTGGCCCGGGTGAGGTCTCGGGCCGCCACCAGGAGGACGGCGTGACGCGCGACGACGCCCACCCGGAGGCCGTGGCCCGAACCCTGAGGGGTGCGGTGCGGGGCGTCGGGGTCCGGCACGTGCCGTTCGGCGGCCTCTCGTCCGGGGCGCTCCGGGCGGGCGTACGGGCGCTGCCAAGGCGTGCGGGAGGCCACCGGCGGCGCCGGTAATCGGCCGGTCAAATCCGGGTGACGTGACGGAAACACGGCGGCCCTACTCTGCACCCCGATCCATCCGCGGTTTCGATCATCGGCGCGCGCGTTCCCCGCGTATGCGTGCGTGTTACACCTATAGCCGTCGCGGTGGCCGCGGCAGCCGGACCGCCCGGTCCCGGCGTGATGCCCTGTGAGGTGGTACGTGCAGCTGTCCCCGCACGAGCAGGAGAGACTGCTCGTCCATGTGGCCGCGGACGTGGCGGAGAAGCGCCGCGCACGAGGCGTGAAGCTCAACCATCCCGAGGTCGTCGCGCTGATCACCTCGCACATCCTCGAAGGGGCACGAGACGGCCGCACGGTCGGTGAACTCATGGCCTCCGGCCGTACGCTGCTGCGGCGCGACGAGGTCATGGAGGGCGTCCCCGAGATGATCCACGACGTGCAGGTGGAGGCCACCTTCCCCGACGGCACCAAACTGGTCACCGTCCACGACCCGGTCGTCTGACGGGGACGGCAGCCGTGATCCCCGGAGAGATCCTCTTCGCCGACGAGCCGGTCGCCTTCAACGAGGGCTGCGAGACCACTCGCCTGACCGTGCTCAACACCGCCGACCGGCCCGTCCAGGTCGGTTCCCACTACCACTTCGCCGAGGCGAACCCCGGTCTCGCCCTCGACCGCGCCGCCGCCCGCGGCAAGCGGCTCAACATCGCCGCCGGCACGGCCGTCCGGTTCGAGCCCGGCATCCCGGTCGACGTGGAGCTCGTCCCCCTCGCGGGAGCCCGCGTCGTCATGGGGCTGCGCGGCACGACCGGAGGTGCCCTCGATGCCTGAACTGTCCCGCCCCGCCTACGCCGACCTGTTCGGCCCCACCACCGGCGACCGCATCCGCCTCGCCGACACCGACCTCCTCGTCGAGATCGAGGAGGACCGCTCCGGCGGGCCCGGCCGCTCCGGTGACGAGGCCGTCTTCGGCGGCGGCAAGGTTCTGCGCGAGTCCATGGGCCAGTCGCGCGTCACCCGCGCCGAAGGCGCCCTGGACACGGTGATCACCGGCGCCGTGGTCATCGATCACTGGGGCATCGTCAAGGCCGACGTCGGTATCCGCGACGGCCGCATCACCGGTATCGGCAAGTCCGGTAATCCGGACACCATGGACGGCGTCCACCCGGACCTCGTCATCGGCCCCGAGACGGAGGTCATCGCGGGCAACGGCAGGATCGTCACGGCCGGCGGCATCGACACGCACGTCCACTTCATCGCGCCGGCCGCCGTCGACGAGGCCCTCGCCTCCGGCGTCACCACCCTCATCGGAGGCGGCACCGGCCCCGCCGAGGGCAGCAAGGCGACCACGGTCACCCCCGGGTCGTGGCACCTCGCGCGGATGTTCGCGGCTCTGGAGTCGAGCCCCGTCAACATAGGCTTCCTCGGCAAGGGCAGCACCATGTCCAAGGAGTCGATGCGCGACCAGCTGCGGGCCGGCATCCTCGGCTTCAAGATCCACGAGGACTGGGGCGCGACCCCCGCGGTGATCTCCGCCTGTCTGGACGTGTGCGAGGAGTCCGGAGTCCAGCTCGCCGTCCACACGGACACCCTCAACGAGGCCGGGTTCGTCGGCGACACCTTCGACGCCGTCGCGGGCCGCACCCTGCACGCCTTCCACGTCGAGGGCGCCGGCGGCGGGCACGCGCCCGACATGATCACGGCGGTGTCGCTGCCGAACATGCTGCCCGCGTCCACCAACCCGACCCGGCCGCACACCGTCAACACCGTCGAGGAACACCTCGACATGCTGATGGTCTGCCACCACCTCAACCCCGCGGTCCCCGAGGACCTGGCCTTCGCGGAGTCCCGGATCCGGCCGAGCACCATCGCGGCCGAGGACATCCTGCACGACATGGGGGCCATCTCGATCATGGCGTCGGACGCCCAGGCCATGGGCCGCATCGGGGAGGTGATCCTGCGGACCTGGCAGACCGCGCACGTGATGAAGCGGCGCCGCGGCTTCCTGCCCGGCGACACGCGCGCCGACAACCTGCGTGTCCGTCGCTATGTCGCCAAGTACACCATCAACCCCGCCGTGGCCCAGGGCATCGAGCACGTCGTCGGCTCCGTGGAGACCGGCAAGCTCGCCGACCTGGTGCTGTGGGACCCCCGGTTCTTCGGCGTCAAGCCACAACTCGTCCTCAAGGGCGGACAGATCGCGTACGCGCAGATGGGTGACGCCAACGCCTCCATCCCCACCCCGCAACCGGTGCTGCCGCGACCGATGTTCGGCGCACTCGGCACGGCGCCGGCCGCCAACTCGGTGGGCTTCGTGGCCCGGGCGGGTATCGAGGACGGGCTCCCGGAGCGCCTCGGACTCGGCCGGGAACTCGTGCCCATCCGGTCGACCCGAGGGCGCACCAAGGCCGACATGCGGGAGAACGACGCCCTGCCGCGCGTCGAGGTGGCCGCGGACTCCTTCGCGGTGACCATCGACGGAGAGCTGGTCGAAGCCGCGCCCGCCGTCGAACTGCCGCTCGCGCAGCGGTACTTCCTGTTCTGAGCGCCGACATGAACCGTGCCGCACTGCTCGTCCTCGCGGACGGCCGCTTCCCCGCAGGAGGGCACGCCCACTCCGGCGGGGCGGAGGCCGCCGTCCGGGCGGGGCGCATCACCGACGCCGCGAGCCTGGAGGCGTTCTGCCGGGGCCGGCTGCACGCGAGCGGCGCCGTCGTGGCCTCCCTCGCGGCAGCGGCGGCCCTCGGTGTGGACCCCGTCGCGCTCGACCTGGCCGCCGACGCCCGCACCCCGTCGCCCGCCCTGCGCGCGACGGCACGCAGACTGGGCCGGCAGTTGATGCGCGCCGCCCGCGCCACCTGGCCGCACCCGGAACTCGACGCCCTGGCCCGGCGGTTCCCCAAGGGCGCCCACCAGCCCGTCGTCCTCGGGCTGACCGCCCGCGCGGCCGGCCTCGGGCCCCTGGACGCGGCGTACTGCTCCGCCTACGAGGGGGTGAGCGGACCGGCGACGGCCGTCGTACGGCTGCTCGGCCTCGACCCGTTCGACGCCACCGGCGTCCTGGCGCGACTCGCCCCCGAGCTGGACCGGGTGGCACAGGACGCCGTGGAGGCGGCGCGTGCGGCCGTGACCGACGGCACCGACGTGCTGCCCGCACGGTCCGCGCCGTTGCTGGAGACCGGGGCGGAGGCGCATGCGGCCTGGCCCGTACGGCTGTTCGCCTCGTAGGGGCGTTCATCCCCGCCGCCTCTCGCCTCCCGGCCCGGGGGCTCCGCCCCTTCCGTCCCGGCCCGGGAGCCGCACCGTCCTTCCCCGACCCGGGGTCCGCGGTGTCCTTCTCGCACCGGGGTCCGCGGTGTCCTTCCCGATCCGGGGGCGCCGCCCTTCGGCCCCGCCAGGGGCCGTGCCCCCTGTACCCCCTTCGGCCTGGACGGACCCGTCCTCGGACTCCCCGGCGGGAGCCCGACCCGTACCGGCCGCAACGGCCGACCGAGCCTCAGGAGTTGCCCATGCATCTCGACCACTCCCCCCGCGACCAGTCCCCCCACGGCCCCTCGGCCGTCGGCGCCGACGCCCGGCGGCCCGACGGCACCCGCCGAGCCCTGCGCGTCGGGATCGGCGGGCCCGTCGGGTCGGGCAAGACGGCGACCGTCGCCGCCCTCTGCCGGGCGCTGCGCGAGGAGTTGTCCCTCGCCGTCGTGACCAACGACATCTACACCCGTGAGGACGCCGAGTTCCTGCTCCGCGAGGCCGTCCTGCCGCCGGAACGGATCAGCGCCGTGGAGACCGGCGCCTGCCCGCACACCGCGATCCGGGACGACATCTCCGCCAACCTCGAAGCGGTGGAGGACCTGGAGGACGAGGCCGGCCCACTGGACCTCGTCCTGGTGGAGTCCGGGGGCGACAACCTCACCGCCACCTTCTCCAAGGGGCTCGTCGACGCCCAGATCTTCGTGATCGACGTCGCCGGCGGCGACGACGTCCCGCGCAAGGGCGGCCCCGGCGTCACCACCGCCGACCTGCTGATCGTCAACAAGACCGACCTCGCGCCGTACGTCGGCTCGGACCTCGCGCGGATGGCCGCCGACGCGAAGGCGCAGCGCGGCGAACTGCCCGTCGTCCTCCAGTCGCTGCGCGGCGAGGGTGGTGTCCGGGACGTCGCCGACTGGGTGCGGGCCCGGATCACCGCGTGGACGGCGTGAGGGTGCCGGGCGGCGTGCGGGCGAGGGCGCACGTCCTCGCCCGCGGCGACGGACGCGGCGGCACCGCCCTGCCCGTGCTGGAGGGCGAGGGACCGCTCGCGGTGCGCCGGACCCGGGGAAGCGGTGTCGAGGCCAGGGTCGTGCTGGTCGGTGCGATGAGCGGGCCACTGGGCGGCGATCACCTCACGGTGGCCGCCGAGTCGGCCCGGGGCGCCCGGCTGCGGGTCGGCTCGGCCGCCGCCACCCTCGCACTGCCGGGGCAGGACGGGGCGGGCGCCCGCTACGACGTCCGGCTCACCGTCGGCGACGACGCGGAACTGCTCTGGCTGCCCGAACAGCTGATCTCCGCCCACGGCAGCGACCTGCACGTCACCACGCGCGTCGACCTCGCCGCCACGGCCCGGCTCCTGCTGCGCGAGGAGCAGGTGCTCGGCCGGTCCGGCGAGGAACCGGGGCGGCTCACCAGCCGTCTGACCGTGCGGATCGCCGGCCGGTGCGTCCTCGACCAGGAACTGGCCTGCGGGCCCGGCGCCCCGGCCGGCTGGGACGGCCCCGCGGGCCTGGCGGGGCACCGTGCCGTCGGCCAGCTCGTCGTCGCACGCCCGGAGTTCGCGACCGCGCCGCCGGTGGCCCGCGTCCTCGCCGAGGGCGCGGCCGTCATGCCGCTCGCCGGGCCGTGTGCGCTGGTGACGGCCGTGGCATCGGACGCGCTACGGCTCAGACGGCTGCTGGACGGGGCGTCGGCCGCGCTGCGGTGAGGTCCCGTCGACCGGAGCGGCAAGGCTTCCCCCGGTGCTGATCGTGCAGTCCGAGCGGGACGCGGCCACGCCGTACGCCGGCGCCGTGGGACTGCACCGGCGGTTCGAGGGATCGCGCCTGATCACGGAGCGGGGCGCCGGTTCGCACGGTGTCACCGGCCTGGTCAACCCGTGCGTGAACGAAAGGGTGGACAGCTACCTGCTCACCGGCGAGGTGGACGGCGGGGACGCGACCTGCGCCCCGCACGTCACGCCTCAGTCGTGACGAGCGCGGGCACGAGGAGGGCGGCCGGGCCGACCGGCCGCCCCCGCCGTCCCTACGCCCGCCGCGCCGCCAGCCAGGTGTCCTCCGCCGCGTAGTCGAAGAGGTCGCCGTACGCCGCGGCCATCTTCGGGTACGCCTCCCGCCAGTCCCGGCCGGCCAGCCGCTCCTCGATCCAGGCGACCGTCTCCGGCAGGGTCTCGGCGTAGCGGACGACCGGGCGGTATCCCAACTGCCGCCGCGCCGCGGTCATGTCGCACACGACCGGCGAGGGCACCGACCACGGCGTGTCTCCCACTCCGTCGGGGGCCGGCGGACCGTCCATCAGCACGTCCTCGGCCTCCACGCCCATCACCGCGTCGATCGCCGCCGCCATCTCCGCCACCGTCAGGGCCTCGGGGTCGACCGCGTTCAGGACGCGCGTGCCCGGCCGGGGGGCGGCCAGCCGGATCAGCTCGGCGACGGTGTGCACGCTCGCCGGATGGAAGCGGCTCGTCCCGCCGTACGCGAGGACGCGCCGGCGCCTGCCGTCGAGGTTGCGCTTGACGAAGTACAGCTCCCGCGGCGTGCGGCAGTACGGCCCGTGGACCGCGCCCGCGCGCAGCAGCGTGACGGGCAGCCGGTCGCCCGCCGCGAGCAGTTCACGCTCCAGTGCCGCCTTGCGGGTGCTGTACGAGGTGCCGCCCGGCCGGACGGTGCGCTGCGCCTCGGTGACCGGCACCGGGTACTCGGGGAAGCCGCCGGGCTCGGCCTGGGTGTCGAAGCCGCGGCCCTCGTCGTCCTCGTAGACCGACACGCTGGAGATCACCACCGCCGACCCGACCCGGCCGGCGAGCGAGACCAGCTGCCGCGCGTGCCCCTCCCCGAAGGCCACCATGTCCACCAGGACGTCGCAACCGTCGCCGACCGCCGCCGACAGGGCCGCGTCGTCCTCCCGGTCGGCCCGCACCACCCGTACGTCCTCGGGCCAGCCCCCGTCCCGCTCGCCGCCCCGCGAAACGGCCGTCACGCCCCAGCCGTCCCGGGCCAGCGCCCGCACGGCCACCCGTCCGATCTGCCCCGTCGCTCCGATCACCACAGCACGTGTCATACCGCGACCGTAGGGGCACCTCCGGCCGCTCGGCCACGTCCTTCTGCCATCGGCAGACAGCCGGTCACCCCCGGCGCGGCAGGCGGGGGAGCCTCGGTCCCTTCGCCGCCTTGCGGGCCTCCTCGGCCTTGACGTCGGCCGCGTACCGGTCGACGTACTCCTGTCCGGAAAGTGACAGGATCGCGTACATGATCTCGTCGGTGACGGCGCGCAGCACGGCCTTCTCGCCCTCCATGCCCGCGTAGCGCGAGAAGTCCAGGGGCTCGCCGAAGCGGATCACCACGGGGAGCAGCTTCGGGATCTTCCGGCCCGGCGGCTGCGCCTCGAAGGTGCCGATCATCGCGCAGGGCACGACCGGCACACCGGCCCGGAGCGCCATGACCGCGACACCGACCTTGCCCTTGTACAGGCGCCCGTCGTGCGAGCGCGTGCCCTCCGGGTAGATGCCGAGCAGCTCGTCACCGCCCAGGACACCGAGCCCTTCGCGGATCGCCGCCTGCCCCGCCTCCTTGCCGGTGCGGTCGACGGGGATCTGCCCGGCGCTGCGGAAGAAGAACGCGGTCAGCCGGCCCTTGAGGCCCGGGCCGGTGAAGTACTCCGCCTTGGCGAGGAAGGTGATGCGGCGCCTGAGCACCGCCGGCATCAGGAAGTGGTCCGCGAAGGAGAGGTGGTTGCCGGCGACGATGGCCGCTCCCGACGCCGGGACATGGTCCAGGCCCTCGATGCGGGGCCGGAAGAGGAGCCTCAGCAGGGGCCCCAGCAGTACGTATTTGAGCACGTAGTAGAACACGACTCGCCCTTCATTCCGCCCGGTCGGTCTCCCGGCAGCGTCTTCCCAGGTCAGCCTACGGATATCGCGGGCGTCGGACGAGCCCCCCGACCGGCGTCCGGTGCGTCGGCCGCCCACAGGCCGCGCCACTCGCGGGGGGAGTGGCCGTGGAGACCCTGATACTGGTGGGCCCGGGCCTGCTGGGCCGGATCAGCGGCGCGTTCGACGGCGCGTTCGGCGGCGGTCAGGGCCCGGGCGGGCAGGGTGAGGCCGTCTCGGGGGCGGCCTTCGCACAGCGGGACCGTCCAGGCGCGGTAGTCGAGGTGCGTCCCCTCCAGCAGGGGGCGTCCGCCGCCCGGGCCGGCCGGGCGGCGGATTCCCGGGTGGGAGGGTTCGCCCCGAGGCTCCTTCGTGAGGTCGCGGGCGTCTATGATCGCGACATGTTGTTGAAGTTGAAACTATCGTGGTAGGTGCTGGAGGCCGCCGATGAGCAACGTCGAGACAGACCCCGCAGCGGTGCGGCGCGGACCCGACGCCGACGCCGGCCCGCCGGGCGCCGCCCCGCGGGTCCAGGTCCTCGCGCCGCGCGACGTACCCCTGGGCGGCCCGCGCGCCATGACCGTGCGCCGCACCCTGCCCCAGCGTGCCCGGACGCTGATCGGGGCCTGGTGCTTCGCCGACCACTACGGTCCCGACGACGTGGCGGACACCGGCGGCATGGACGTCGCCCCGCATCCGCACACCGGGCTGCAGACGGTGAGCTGGCTGTTCGGCGGGGAGATCGAGCACCGCGACAGCCTCGGCAGCCACGCCCTCGTCCGCCCCGGCGAGCTGAACCTCATGACCGGCGGCCACGGCATCAGCCACACCGAGGTCTCCACCGCGCGGACCACCGTCCTGCACGGCGTGCAGCTGTGGGTCGCGCTGCCGCGGGAACACCGCGACGCCGCCCGCGACTTCCAGCACCACGTGCCGGATCCCGTCACCGTGGACGGCGCGGAGCTGAGGGTCTTCCTGGGCTCCCTGGCCGGGTCCACCTCACCGGTGGCGACGTTCTCGCCCCTCCTCGGCGCGGAGATCGCACTCGCGCCCCGGGCCGCGGTCACGCTCGACGTCGACCCGGCCTTCGAACACGGCCTCCTGGTCGACCGCGGCGAGGTCCGCATGGCGGACACCCTGCTGCACGCGGCCGATCTCGGCTGCCTCGACGCCGGCAGCGCCACCCTGACCCTCGTCAACGAGTCGGACGGCCCCGCCCGCGCGGTCCTGATCGGAGGCACCCCCTTCGACGAGGAGATCGTGATGTGGTGGAACTTCGTCGGCCGCAGCCACGAGGACATCGTCCGGGCGCGCGCCGACTGGCAGAACGCCTCCGACCGCTTCGGAGAAGTCGGCGGACATCCGGGCGACCGGCTGCCCGCCCCCGCCCTGCCCCGCACCGCCCTGAGGCCGCGCGGCAACCCGCCGCGCCGCCGGCCGGGCTCCGCGGAAGGAGCCCCGTGAACGACCGGCCCCCGGGCCCACCGTCGAGCGGATCGACGACCGCCACCGCTACGTGATCCTGGTCGATGGCCGTCAGGCCGGCCTGACGGCCTACCGCGACCGCGGAGAGCAGCGCGTCTTCTTCCCCACGGAGATCGACGTCGCCCACGCCGGACAAGGCCTGGCCGGGCAGTTGATCCGGCAGGCCCTCACCGACGTGCGCGCCCTGGGGAAACGCGTCGTGCCCGTCTGCCCCTACGTCGCCAAGTTCCTGACCCGCACGACGACTTCGCAGACATCGCCGGCCCCATGACCCCCGACGCCATCGGCCGGCTGGACGCCGAACCGGGGCTCTGCCGGTGGTCGTCTAGGTCCACGGCGCCGGCTGGGTCCTCGGCAACGCCCACACGCACGACCGCCTGGTGCGCGAACTCGCGGTGGGTGCACGGGCCGCCGTCGTCTTCCCCGGGTACGACCTCTCGCCCGAGGCGCGGTACCCGGTGGCGATCGAGCAGGATCACGCGGTCGCCCGCTGGATCGTGGAGGTGGGCGCGGCCCAGGCCCTGGACGGCTCGCGGCCGGCCGTGGCCGGCGACTCCGTCGGCGGCGACACGGCCGCCGCGCCGACCCTGATGGCCAAGGAACGCGGCGGCCTCCCGCTGCTGCAGCAGGTGCTGTTCCACCCGGTCACCGACGCCGGCTTCGACACCGCCTCCCACCGCCGGTTCGCCGAGGGCTACTTCCTGCGCCGCGACGGCATGCGGTGGTTCTGGGCCCAGCACACGACCGATCCCGCCGAACGGGCCGAGATCACCGCCACCCCGCTGCGCGCCACCACCTAGCAGCTGACCGGACTGCCCCCGGCGCTGGTCGTCACCGCCGAGGCGGACGTGCTGCGCGACGAGGGCGAGGCGTACGCGGGCAAGCTGCGTCAGGCGGGGGCCCCGTGACCGCCGTGCGGTTCCAGGGCGTCATCCACGACTTCGTCATGCTGAACGCCCTGCGCGGGACCCACGGCGCCGAGGCCGCGATCACCAGGGCCGCCTGCACCCTGCGGGCCGCCCTGCACGCCGTCCGCACGCCGGGGGACGACGCCGCACGAGCACCGCCACCCCCTCCTGGGCGCTCGTGGCCGCCGCGGACCGGGTGACCGCCCCGGAGGCCGAGCGCTTCGGTGCCGAGCGGGCCGGCGCGACGGCCGTCGAGGTCGAGGGCGCGTCCCACGCGGTCGCCGTCTCCCGCCCCGGGAGGGCCGTCGCCCCGATCCGCGAGGCGGTGCGCGCCACCCGCTGAACGAGCCCACGGGAGGAAGGGCTGTGCGATGCCCCCCCGGGGACCTCGCACAGCCCTTCCTCCCGCGGCCCGCCGGACCGTCAGAACTTCGGCGTCGGAGCCTGCGCCTCGACCATCTCCGCCGCCTCCTCGTCGCTCTGCACCGAGGGCGGGGAGCCCGCCAGCGGCTGCTGGGCCGTCTCCTTCATGCAGGCCACCGCCACCACACCGACCAGGGCCGCGGCCATCGCGTAGTAGGCCGGCATCATGTCGGAGCCGGTCACGCTGATCAGGGCGGTGATGACCAGCGGCGTGGTGCCGCCGAACAGGGACGCCGACAGGTTGTAGCCCACCGACAGCGAGCCGTAGCGGACGTCGGTGGGGAACATCGCCGGCAGCGCCGCCGACATCGTGCCGAGCAGACACACCAGGGACAGCCCGAGCATCAGCATGCCCGCCGAGATGGCGAGCAGACCGCCCTGCCGCACCAGCAGGAACGCCGGGGCGGACAGCACGAAGAAGCTGACCATGCCGGTCATGAGCACGGGCTTGCGGCCGAAGTGGTCGGACAGCCGGCCGACCTGGTTGATGATCAGCATCAGCACGATCATGGTGGCCACCAGGATCATCAGACCGTGGCTCTCGCTGTACTCCAGCTCGTCCGACAAGTAGGTCGGCATGTACGACAGCAGCATGTAGTCGGTGATGTTGTACGCGCCGACGAGCGCGATGCACAGCACCAGCGAGCGCCAGTGGGTGCGGAAGATCCTGGCGAGGTCGCCCCGGGCCGTGGTCTCCACCGCGTTCGCCGCTTCCGAGATGTGGACGTTGGCGTCCTGCAGCTGCAGGAAGGCCGGGGTGTCGTCCAGCTTCAGACGCAGGTAGATGCCGACGATGCCGAGCGGCGCCGCGAGGAGGAACGGGACGCGCCAGGCCCAGGCGTCCATGGTGTCGCTGCCGAGCCAGGCCGTGAGGGCGGTGACGATGCTCGCGGCGGCGGTGTACCCGGCCAGCGTGCCCAGTTCCAGGAAGCTGCCGAAGAAACCGCGCCGCTTGTCGGGCGCGTACTCGGCGATGAAGGTGGAGGCGCCGCCGTACTCGCCGCCGGTCGAGAAGCCCTGGAGCAGACGGAACAGGATCAGCAGGACGGGCGCCCAGAAACCGATGGAGTCGTAGCCGGGGATGAGCCCGATGGCGGCGGTGCCGATCGCCATCAGGATCATCGTCAGCGCGAGCACCTTCTTGCGGCCGATCTTGTCGCCCATCGGGCCGAAGACCATGCCGCCGAGCGGCCGCACCAGGAACGCCACGGCGAACGTGGCGAACG
The DNA here is from genome assembly GCF_053613315.1 of Streptomyces sp. JK94. Lineage (NCBI taxonomy): Bacteria > Bacillati > Actinomycetota > Actinomycetes > Kitasatosporales > Streptomycetaceae > Streptomyces > Streptomyces sp. JK94. Next base: position 108,869 of record NZ_JBSICH010000012.1, read on the forward strand.
AGGAGAGCAGCTGCACGGTGTCGCTCCCCGACGGGAAGAACACCCGGCCGATGGTGCCGGCCAGATAGGCGTAGATGCCGAAGTCGAACCACTCCATGGCATTGCCCAGGGAGGCGGCCTTCACGGCTCGCCTGACCGCCGCCTCGTCCGTGACGGTGATGTCGGACCGGCGCAGCCGGGGGTTCTGCCGACGCCGGATGGCCCGGAACTTGGCCGGGTGGCGGCGGACCGCGGCGGCGTCGGGTTCTTGGCCGTTCTCGGTGGGGGACGTGGCGGCCTCCCTTTCCACGCGCAGACGCTCCGGGGGAGTGCTGCTCGGTCGTACGTTTCTCAGGTCGTCCCGTTCCCCCGATCATGCTGGGTATGGTCGTGACTTCGGTCATGTGGTTGGGCCGATGAGGTGAGCGGGAGGGTGAGTAGGCTTTCCGCATGCGGATCTCCGTCTCCTCCGACATGGACGAACCCGTGGCCCGCCTCCTCGTCGAGGAACTGCGCGGACGCGGTCACGAGGTGCTGCCGCACGGCGCGCTGCGGCCCGGGGCGGACCCCCGGTGGGCGGTGTGCTCGGAGCGGGCGGCCCGCGAGGTCGCCTCCGGCACGGCCGACCAGGCGGTGGTGTGCTGCTGGACCGGCACGGGCGCGTCGATCGCCGCGAACAAGGTGCCGGGCGTACGGGCGGCCCTGTGCACCGACGCGTACACGGCGGAAGGGGCCCGCCGCTGGAACGACGCCAACGTACTCGCCCTCGGACTGCGGCTGACCTCGGCACCGCTGCTGCGGGAGATCCTCGACGCCTGGTTCGCGGCCGGGCCCGGCGAGGACGCCGAGGACCGGGACAACGTGGCACACGTGGAGCGGCTCGACCTGGGCCGAGCCGCTCCGTAGACGGTCTTCCCCGAGGCCCGGAGGCCCGGAGGCCCGGAGGCCCGGAGGTCCCGAGGCCCGGAGGCCCGGAGGCCCGGAGGTCCCGAGGCCCCGAGGCCCCCGGGATGTCAGGGCACCAGGACGTCAGGCATCAGGACGTCAGGACCTTCTCCAGCGTCCCCAGCGCCCCCTCCAGCTCCGCGCCGGTGACGGTCAGCGGCGGCGCCAGACGGATCGTGGAGTCATGGGTGTCCTTGACGAGGATGCCCTCGCGCATCAGGCGTTCGCTGACCTCACGGCCCGTGCCGAGCGCCGGGTCGACGTCGACGCCCGCCCACAGCCCGCGCGCGCGGAAACCGACCACGCCCTTGCCGACCAGGGCGGCGAGGCCCTCGCGCAGCACCGCGCCCAGCTCGGTCGCCCGGCGCTGGAACTCGCCCGTCTCCAGCAGCTCCACCACCGCCGTGCCGACCGCGGCGGCCAGCGGATTGCCGCCGAAGGTCGAGCCGTGCTCGCCCGGGTGCAGCACACCGAGCACCTCCCGGCGGCCGACCACCGCCGACACCGGGACGATCCCGCCGCCCAGCGCCTTGCCGAGCAGCACCAGGTCCGGCACGACCGACTCGTGCTCCACGGCGAGCGTACGCCCCGTCCGGCCGAGGCCCGACTGGATCTCGTCCGCGATGAACAGGCACCCGGCCCGGCGGGTCAGCTCCCGCACGCCGGTCAGATAGCCGTCGTCCGGGATGTTCACCCCCGCCTCGCCCTGGATCGGCTCGATCAGCACGGCCGCCGTCGTCTCGTCGACCGCCGCCCGAAGAGCGGCCAGGTCGTTGTACGGGACGATCCGGAAACCGGGGGCGAAGGGGCCGAAGCCGGAGCGCGCCGTCTCGTCCGTGGAGAAGCCCACGATCGTCGTCGTACGGCCGTGGAAGTTGTCCGCCGCGACCACGATCGTCGCCGCGTCCCGCGGGACGCCCTTCACGTCGTAGGCCCACTTGCGGGCCACCTTGATGCCGCTCTCCACCGCCTCGGCGCCGGTGTTCATCGGCAGCACCATGTCCGTGCCGGTCAGGGCGGCCAGCCGCTCGGCGAAGGACGCGAGCCGGTCGTTGTGGAAGGCCCGCGAGGTGAGCGTGAGCCGGTCCAGCTGGCGGTGGGCGGCCTCGGTCAGCGCCGGATGGCGGTGGCCGAAGTTGAGCGCCGAGTACCCCGCCAGCATGTCCAGGTAGCGGCGGCCCTCCACGTCCTCGACCCAGGCGCCCTCCGCACGGGCCACGACGACGGGCAGCGGGTGGTAGTTGTGCGCGAGGACGGGCTCCTCGGCGCGGATGAGCTCCTCGGAGCCGCGGGCGCGAGCGGGTGCGGTCATGAGCGGATCTCCCGGATCTCCTGGGTGCAGCACTTGATGCCGCCCCCGGCCTTGTGGAACTCGGACAGGTCGACGGGGACGGGGACGTAGCCGAGGCCGGCCAGCCGATCGGCGAGTCCCCGGGCCCGGGGCGAGAGGAACACGTGTCGTCCGTCGGAGACGGAATTGAGCCCGAAGGCCATGGCGTCCTCCCGGCTGGCGATCACCGCGCCGGGGTAGAGCCGCTCCAGCACCTCGCGGCTGCCGGGCGAGAAGGCCCCGGGGTAGTAGGCGATGTTGCCGGCGGTCCCGGCGGCACCGTCGCTTCCGTCGTCGAGCACGAACAGCGCCGTGTCCAGGTGGTAGAAGTACGGGTCCACCAGCGTCAGCGAGATCACCGGCACACCGAAGAACTCCTGCGCCTCGCGGTGCGCCTCACGCGTGGTGCGAAACCCCGTGCCGGCCAGGATCCAGCGGCCGGCCGGCACCAGGTCGCCCTCGCCCTCGCAGACCGACTCGGGCTGGTGGACCTCGAAGCCCTCCGCCTTGAACCACGCCTCGTAGGGCACGGACTCGGGGCGGCGCTCGGGCGCGTGGAAGCGGGAGCCGAGGACCCGGCCCCCGACGACGACCGCGCAGTTCGCGGCGAAGACCATGTCGGGCAGGCCGGACACCGGCTGGACGGTGTCGACGGTGTGGCCGTGCGCGCGGTAGGCGTCGACCAGTGCCTGCCACTGGTCCAGGGCCCGGATGACGTCGACGGGACGGCCGGTGCTCATCCATGGATTGATCGCGTACTGCACGGCGAAGTGTCTGGGTGCGCAGACCAGGAAGCGCCGCCGGCGCCGCACACGGGATTCGGGCACGAAGGGGTTCCTCCGCTTCCTGACGGGGTGTGACTGAGGGATGACACCACGGTAGGAAGCGGAGCAGAAGAACGACAAGCGACGAAAGCTGCGTGTCAGCGCAGGAACGCTGCGTCCTGGGCCCGCTCAGCGCACGTCTGCTGCGCCCTCGGCCACCCCTGCGGGCGCCGGCTGGCTCGCACCCGCCTCCGGACTGTCCGGAATCAGATGGGACAGCACCATCACACTGATCGTCTTGCGGATGAACGGCTCGGCCCGGATCCGCTCCAGCACCTCCTCGAAGTGCTCCACGTCCCGCGCCCGCACGTGCAGCAGCGCGTCCGCCCCGCCGGTCACCGTCATCGCCGCCGTGATCTCCGGATAGCCCCGCGCGACCTCCGCCAGCCGCCTCGGCGGCGCCGCCCCCTCGCAGTACACCTCCACGTACGCCTCGGTGCGCCAGCCGAGGGCGGAGGGCCGCACCGTCGCCGTGAACCCGGTGATCACGCCCGTCCCGCGCAACCGGTCCACCCGGCGCTTGACCGCCGTGGAGGACAGCCCGACCTCCGCGCCGATCTCGGCGAACGACGTCCTGGCGTTCGCCATCAGGGCGGTGACGATCTTCCGGTCGAGTTCGTCGAACGGGGTGGGCCTGCTGTTCATGCGGGCACTGTATCCAGCGGATACGCCGACGCCGGGCACGTGTGCAGGCGCACGGATTGCTCCTACACTCCACCTTCATGCTGCGCGCCCTGGCTGTCGACGACGAACGCCCCACGCTCGAGGAACTCCTGTACCTGCTGAACACCGATCCCCGCGTCCGCACGGCGGAGGGCGCGGGCGACGCGACCGAGGCGCTGCGCCGCATCAACCGCGCCCTGGAGTCGGGACCCGACGGGCCGGACGCCATCGACGTCGTCTTCCTCGACATCCAGATGCCCGGCCTCGACGGACTGGACCTCGCCCGGCTCCTGACCGGCTTCGCCCGGCCGCCGCTGGTCGTCTTCGTCACCGCCCACGAGGACTTCGCGGTCCAGGCCTTCGACCTCGAGGCCGTCGACTACGTCCTCAAACCCGTCCGCCGGGAGCGGCTCGCCGAGGCGGTCCGCCGCGCCGCCGAACAGCGCGGCGCCCCCGTCCCCGCCCCGCGCGTCCCCGTCCACGAACCGGACCCGGACCACGTCCCGGTGGAACTCGGCGGCGTCACCCGCTTCGTCCCCGTCGACGACATCACCCACGTCGAGGCCCAGGGCGACTACGCCCGCCTGCACACCGACCGGGGCAGCCACCTCGTCCGCATCCCCCTGTCCACCCTGGAGGAACGCTGGCGCGCCCGCGGCTTCGTCCGCATCCACCGCCGCCACCTCGTCGCCCTGCGCCACATCGGCGAACTCCGCCTGGACGCGGGCAGCGTCAGTGTCCTGGTCGGCGCCGAGGAACTCCAGGTCAGCCGGCGCCACGCCCGCGAACTGCGGGACCTGCTCATGCGGAGGCCGTGACCGTGCCCCAGGACCCCACCGAACGCCGCGTCACCGTCACCGGCCCGCCCCGGCGCACCGGCCGGGCCTTCGGGTACTACCGCCCGCGCACCGAGATCGACGAGCAGACCACCCTCGGGCACACCTACGTCCGCTCCCTCATGCGCAGCCAGCTGCGCGCCGGCCTCGCCGCCTTCGCGGTCCTCGGCCTCCTCGTCGGGCCGCTGCCGCTGCTGTTCGCGGTGATGCCGGACGCCCACGGCCTGGAATGGGCCGTCCTCGGCTTCGGCCTGTACGCCCCGCTCGTCCTCCTCGCCCGCTGGTACGTGCGCCGCGCCGAGCGCAACGAACGCGACTTCGTGCGCCTCGTCGAGGACCGGTGACCGTGTCCCACGAGGCGCCGTGAACTCCACCTACGCCATATCCGCCGTCGCCCTCGTCGTCGTGGCCACCGTCCTCGTCGGCGCCTTCGGCCTGCGCATCTCCCGCACCACCTCGGACTTCTACGTCGCCTCCCGCACGGTCGGCCCCCGCCTCAACGCCGCCGCCATCAGCGGCGAGTACCTCTCCGCCGCGTCCTTCCTGGGCATCGCCGGCCTGGTCCTGGTGCAGGGCCCCGACATGCTCTGGTACCCGGTCGGCTACACCGCCGGCTACCTGGTCCTGCTGCTCTTCGTCGCCGCCCCGCTGCGCCGCTCCGGCGCCTACACGCTGCCCGACTTCGCCGAGGCCCGGCTCGCCTCCCAGGGGGTACGGCGCCTCGCGGGCGCCTTCGTCGTCGGCGTCGGCTGGCTCTACCTGCTTCCCCAGCTCCAGGGCGCCGGACTGACCCTGACCGTGCTGAGCGACGCGCCCGACTGGCTCGGCGGGGTGATCGTCGCCGTCGTCGTCACCGCCATCGTCGCCGCCGGCGGCATGCGCAGCATCACCTTCGTCCAGGCCTTCCAGTACTGGCTGAAGCTCACCGCCCTGCTCGTCCCCGCCCTCTTCCTGGTGCTGGCCTGGCAGGGCGACGGAGCGCCCGGCCGCCCCTTCGAGGAACCGGCCGCCTTCCGCGAGCAGCGCTCCGTCCGGGTCGACGACAGCCTCACCCTCAAGCTCGACCGTCCGCTGACCGTCACCGTCGACGGCACCGTGGACGGCCGCGCCCACGACGGCACCCGGCTCGCCCTGCCCGCCGGAACCCACCACATCGAGGCCGGCGCCCGCCTCACCTTCGCCGCGGGCACCCCGGTCCCGGCCGCCGGACGCGGCGCCGACGACGCCCTGTCACCCTCCCGGGCCGAGAGCCGCACGGAACGCCCGCTGTACGCCACGTACGGCCTGATCCTCGCCACCTTCCTGGGCACCATGGGCCTGCCGCACGTCGTGGTCCGCTTCTACACCAGCCCGCACGGTGTCGCCGCCCGCCGCACCACCGTCGCCGTCCTCGGCCTGATCGGCGCCTTCTACCTGCTGCCGCCCGTCTACGGCGCCCTCGGCCGCCTGTACGCCCCCGAACTGACCCTGACCGGCGACGCCGACGCCGCCGTCCTGCTGCTGCCCGACCGGGTGATCGGGGGAGTGGGCGGCGACCTGCTCGGCGCGCTGGTCGCGGGTGGCGCCTTCGCCGCGTTCCTGTCCACCGCGTCGGGGCTGACCATGGCCGTCGCGGGCGTCCTCACCCAGGACGTGCTGCCGTCCCGCGCGGTCCGGCACTTCCGGCTCGGCACCGTCCTCGCGATGGCCGTGCCGCTCGCGGCGAGTGCGCTGGTCGGCGGGCTGCCGGTGGCCGACGCCGTGGGCCTCGCCTTCGCGGTGTCCGCCTCGTCCTTCTGCCCGCTGCTCGTCCTCGGCATCTGGTGGCGGCGGCTGACCCCACCGGGGGCGGCGGCCGGGATGCTGGTGGGCGGCGGTTCCGCCCTGCTCGCGGTCGCCGCCACCATGGGCGGTTTCCCGGGCGGCGGCGGAGCGCTGCACGCGCTGCTGGCCTGGCCCGCGCTCTGGTCGGTGCCGCTGGGCTTCCTCACCATGGTGCTGGTCTCCCTGGCCACCCGGGGCCGGGTGCCGGCCGGGACGGCGGCGATCCTGGCCCGGTTCCACCTGCCGGAAGAGCTGCGGGCGGACGAACTGCGCAAGGAGGCGGCCCCGTGAGCGGCTCCATGAGCGGTTTCCTGGCGGGCCTCGCCGTCGCCGTGCTGCCCCTGCTGGCCGCCGGTTTCTGGCTGGGCCGGCGCACGGCCCGCCCGCAGCACCTCGGCGGGCTCGGCACCCCGGTCGAGCACGCCACCTTCCAGACCCTGCACACGGCCTCCCTGGCCACGCCCCCGCTGCGGGCGGGCCTCACCGAGGAGACGGCCGGCAAGTCGGCCCGCAAGCTGCGCTCCCTGCTCGGCACGGACGCGCTGTGCCTGACCGATCTCGAGGAGGTCCTGGTCTGGGACGGAGCCGGCGCCCACCACCGCACGGAGATCATGGAGCGTCTCGCCGGGCCGCTGGAGACGGGCCGCGGGGAGGCGTTCCCGCTGAGCTGCGACACCCCCGACTGCGCGGTGCGCTGGGCGGTGGTCGCCCCGCTCACCGTCGACGACCGGGTGCACGGCGCCCTGGTCGCCTGCGCGCCCCGCGAGTCCGCCGTCCTGGTCCGGGCCGCCGGCGAGGTGGCCCGCTGGGTCTCCGTCCAGCTGGAACTGGCCGACCTCGACCAGTCCCGCACCCGGCTCATCGAGGCCGAGATCAAGGCGCTGCGGGCCCAGATCTCCCCGCACTTCATCTTCAACTCGCTGGCGGTGATCGCCTCGTTCGTCCGCACCGACCCGGAGCGCGCCCGCGAGCTGCTCCTGGAGTTCGCCGACTTCACCCGCTACTCGTTCCGCCGGCACGGCGACTTCACCACCCTCGCCGACGAGCTGCACGCCATCGACCACTACCTGGCGCTGGTGCGGGCCCGCTTCGGCGACCGCCTCGCCGTCACCCTCCAGGTCGCACCGGAGGTGCTGCCGGTCGCCCTGCCCTTCCTCTGCCTCCAGCCGCTCGTCGAGAACGCCGTCAAGCACGGCCTGGAGGGCAAGGCCGACCGCTGCCGCATCCAGATCACGGCACAGGACGCCGGCGCCGAGGCGCTGGTCGTCATCGAGGACGACGGCGCAGGCATGGACCCCGGCCTGCTGCGCCGCATCCTGGCACGCGAGGTCAGCCCGTCGGGCGGCATCGGGCTGTCCAACGTCGACGACCGGCTCCGCCAGGTCTACGGAGACGACCACGGCCTCGTCATCGAGACGGCCGTCGGCGCGGGCATGAAGATCACGGTCCGGCTGCCGAAGTACCAGCCGGGCGTGCACTCGGCGGGCCGGCTCGGCCGCGAGTGAGTCGTCGTGCGCCCCTCGCGGGGCTCAGGCGCTGCGCGTGGCCACCATCCCCACGGTGATCAGGCCCAGCACGACCCAGCCGAACCACAGCCAGCCGTTGCTTCCGAGCGCCACCGTGTAGGCCGTCACCGCGACCAGGCCGCCGATGGTGAGCGCTCCCATCGTCTTCGTCGAACTGTCCGTGGAACCGGGCATCGCAACACCCTCCTCGTGGTCCGTTCCCCTCCATGGTGCCCCCGTTCCGCCTCCGTACGGTGCGGACGGCGGGATACGGGCCGGATTCCCCGGCCGCCGCGGCCGTACCGGACCCGGCCGCGCGGGGGAGGGGCCGAGTGGGCAGGCCCCTGCCGCGCACTCGCCGCGGGCGGGCCGGCGAGCCTGGCGGGGGAGGCCGAACGGGTGAACCCGGGCGCACGCCGGGGAAGCCCCGCCCCGCCCCCGCCGGTGCGGCGGGGGCGCCGTTCAGCCGCTGCGTGTGTTCAGCGAGGCCAGGTAGGCGTTGTACGCCTCGAGTTCCCTGTCGCCGTTGCGGTCGGCGGCACGGTCGGAGCGCCGGGCCTGCCGTTCCTCCGAGGCGTACCACTGGAACAGCAGCGCGAGCAGCACCAGCACGGAGGGCACCTCGCTGAAGGCCCAGGCGATGCCACCGGCCGCGTTCTGGTCGGAGAGCGCGTCGATGCCGAGCGACGCGGGCGGGCTGCGGAACGTCTCGACCATGGGCGAGGACGCCATCATGAGCGCGATGCCGAAGAACGCGTGGAACGGCATGCCCGCGAACAGCTCCAGCATCCGCATCAGGTAGCCCGGCCGGTGCGGGCCCGGGTCCACACCCATGATCGGCCAGAAGAACACCAGCCCGACGGCGAGGAAGTGCACCATCATCGCGATGTGCCCGGCCTGGGAGCCCATGAGGAAGTCGAAGAGGGGCGTGAAGTACAGCGCGTACAGGCTCGCGATGAACAGCGGGATGGTGAACGCGGGGTGCGTGACGATGCGCACGTAGCGGCTGTGCAGCAGCATCAGCAGCAGTTCGCGCAGCCCCTTGCGGCCGCGGCCGGCCGTGGGCAGCGCGCGCAGGGCCAGCGTGATCGGGGCACCGAGCAGCAGCAGGATCGGCGACACCATGCTGATGACCATGTGCTGCACCATGTGCACGCTGAACATGACCATGCCGTAGTCGTTGAGCCTGGTGCACATCATCAGCCCGACGCTCAGCACACCCGTGACGAAGGCGACGGTCCGCCCCACCGGCCACTTGTCGCCGCGCCGGGTCAGCCGGAGGACGCCCCAGCCGTACAGCGCGAGCCCGAGGAGGCAGGCGACGAGGAAGAACGGGTCCGCCGACCAGCCGAGACCTCGCCCCAGCGTGAACGGCGGCAGATCCATCGTCATGCCGTGCCCGCTGTGATCCATCCGACGGCTCCTGATTCGTGGGGGTTGCGCGCGGTTGAGCGCCGTCTGTCCGGAGCAAGACTAGAACCGCCCCCGGCCGCTGACGCGACCGGGGGCGGTGCCGGCGTACTACCGCGGTCTCACAGGACGCACTCCGCCTCCGCGTACCGCGCGTCCGGCACCGTCTTCAACGACTCGACCGCGTCGGCGAGCGGCACCATGGTGATGTCCGTCCCCCGCAGGGCCGTCATCCTCCCGAACTCGCCCCGGTGCACCGCCTCCACCGCGTGCCAGCCGAACCGCGTGGCCAGCACCCGGTCGTAGGCCGTCGGCGTACCGCCCCGCTGGACGTGCCCGAGGATCACCGGCCGGGCCTCCTTGCCGAGCCGCTCCTCCAGCTCGACGGAGAGCTGGCGGGCGATCCCTGCGAAGCGCTCGTGGCCGTAGACGTCCCGGCCGCCCTCGTCGAAGTCCATGCTTCCGGCCTTCGGCTTGGCACCCTCCGCGGCCACCACGATCGCGAACCGCTTGCCCGCCGAGAAGCGCTCGCCGACCTTGGCGGCCAGCTCCTCGATGTCGAAGGGCCGCTCCGGGACGACGACGGCGTGGGCGCCCGCCGCCATGCCCGAGTGCAGTGCGATCCAGCCGGTGTGGCGTCCCATGACCTCGACGATCAGCACCCGCTGGTGGGACTCGGCGGTGGTCTTCAGCCGGTCCAGGGCTTCGGTGGCGACGGTGACGGCCGTGTCGAAGCCGAACGTGACGTCCGTGACCGCTATGTCGTTGTCGATGGTCTTCGGCACGCCCACGATCGGCAGACCGTGGTCGGACAGCAGCCGGGCCGCCTTCAGCGTGCCCTCGCCGCCGATCGGGATGATCGCGTCCAGGCCGAGTTCCCCGACGTGCCCCCGGGCGCGCTCCACACCGTCCCGCAGGTGCTCGGGGCGGACCCGGGAGGATCCGAGGATGGTGCCGCCGCGGGCCAGGATGCCGCCCACCGCGTCCAGGTCGAGCTTGAGGTAGTCGCACTCCAGGAGGCCCTTCCAGCCGTCCCGGAAGCCGATGACCTCGTCGCCGTGGTCGACGACGGCGCGGTGCACGACGGACCGGATGACGGCGTTCAGGCCGGGGCAGTCGCCGCCGGACGTGAGGACACCAATGCGCATAGCCCGAAATACCTTCTCCACGTGGCACGGGTCCGGACCGCGCTGTCCGGCTGGATCCCCGCCACCCTAGCGGCATCGGGGGCCGGAACAGCACCGCGCGTCCGCCTGCTGGACGTGCCTGCTCACCTGTGTGGACGAGTCGTCAGACGGGCCGTTCGACGGCTCGTGCGACACCCCCCGGGCGGACCGGCCTCAGGCGGCTGCCGCGCGGCAGCCCGCAAGCGGCACCGCCGCGCGGCGGTGCCATCACGGGCCGCCGGGCTGCGGTGCCTACGCGGGCTGCTCCGCAGCGGTGCCTACGCGGGCTGCTCCGCAGCGGTGCCTACGCGGGCTGCTCCGCAGCCGCGATGCGCTCGTTGCGGAGCGCCTCGTACCAGTGGTCGTCGGTCGGCGGCAGCGCGTTCACGTCCAGGGCCAGCTTCAGCAGCAGGTCCGCGATCAGCGGGTTGCGCGCCAGTACCGGGCCGTGCATGTACGTGCCGAAGACCGTGTCGTTGTACGCGCCCTCCGTGCCGTCGCCGGTGCCGTTGCCGTTGCCGAAACGGACCTGTGCGAGGGGGCGGGCCCCGGGGCCGAGGTGCGTGACGCCCTGGTGGTTCTCGAAGCCGGTCAGCGGCGGCAGCCCCAGGCGCGGATCGATGTCACCGAGGACGTCGCCGACGCACCGCGCGCCCTCGCCGCGCGTGGAGACCACGTCGAGCAGACCGAGACCCGGCTCGCGCTGGCCCAGGTCGTTGATGAACTCGTGGCCCAGGATCTGGTAGCCGGCGCAGACCGAGAAGACGATCGCCCCGTTCGCCACCGCCCGGTGCAGGCCGCCGTCGCGGCGCAGCCGCTCGGCCGCGAGCCGCTGCGGGCGGTCCTCGCCGCCGCCGATCAGGTAGATGTCGCCGGAGGTCGGGATCGGCTGGTCGCTGCGCACGTCGAGCCGGGCCACGTCGAGGCCGCGCTGGCGGGCCCGGCGCTCCACGACGAGGGCGTTGCCCTGGTCGCCGTACGTGCTGAGGAGGTCCGGGTAGATCCAGACGATCCGCAGTTGGTTGTCGCTCACGAATGTCCCCTGAAGTCTCGCGGTCAGTTGCCGACGCGGCGGCGCAGGTCCTGGAAGGCGGTGTAGTTCGCGATGACCTCGACCCGGCCGGGCGGACACGCCTGCACCGCCTGGTCGAGGTTCTCGCACACCTGGAACTGCTGGTTCGCGACCTCCAGGCGCACCGCGAGGTCCAGCTTCCGGTCGCCGATCACGCAGATCGGGTGGCCGGTCAGCCGGGTGTAGTCCACGTCCCACAGCCAGGAGGTGTCGGTGCCGTCGGCACCGCGCGCGTTCACCGACAGGATCACCGGGGCCGGCGGCGGGTCGATCAGGGAGAAGGTCTCCAGCCAGCCCGCCGGGTTCTTGGCGAGCAGCAGTCGCAGGTCACGGCCCTGGAACTGCACGACGTCGTAGCGCCCGGCGACCGCCTGGACCTGGTACATGCGCTCCAGCGCGACCTGCGGCGGCACCCCGAAGACCGCGGCGACGGCCGCGGACGAGGCGGCGTTGGCCTTGTTGGCGCGGCCGGGGAGCTGCAGGTGGATCGGCCAGGCGGAGCCGTGCGGGTCGAGGACGTGGTCGCCGGACAGGGCCCAGCTCGGCGTGGGGCGCCGGAAGCCGCACTCGCCGCAGAACCAGTCGTCGCCCGGACGCTGCATCACACCGCCGCAGGACGGGCAGGACCAGGCGTCGTCCTTCCACATCTGCCCGGCGGCCACCCAGATGACGTTGGGGGAGGAGGACGCGGCCCAGACCACCAGCGGGTCGTCGGCGTTGGCGACGACCACGGCCTTGGAACCGGCCAGGCCCTCGCGCCAGTTCTCGGCGAGCATCCGGGTCTCGGCGGCGCGGTCGAGCTGGTCGCGGGAGAGGTTGAGCAGGGCGATGCACTGGGGGTCGGTGGCCTGGGCGACGCCGACGAGGTACTTCTCGTCGACCTCGATGACCCCGAACCGGGCCTCCGCGCCGGCCGCGAGCGCCGAGGTGATGCCGGCCGGCATGTTGGCGCCGAGCGCGTTGGAGACGACCGGCCCGGCCGCCTTGAGCGCCTCGGCGATGAGGCGGGTGGTGGTCGTCTTGCCGTTGGTCGCCGAGACCAGGGTCACGTCCAGGTGCTGGGCGAGCCGGGCGAGGAGATCGGGATCGAGCCTCAGCGCGACCTTGCCGCCGATCACCGAACCGCTGCCGCGCCCCGCGGCACGAGATGCCGCCGCCACCGCCTTGCCCGCGGTCACGGCGATCTTGGCCCGGGGCGTGAGCGGGTCCGAGTTGCCTGCCATCAGTTCTCGATCCTCCTTGCGTACGCGCCGCGCCTGAAGCCTGACCGGCCACGTGGTGTGGACCTCAGCCTATCGAGATCCGTTCGCACTCCCGAATCGCGGCACCGGCCACGGGTTCCGGCGGTGGGCGCGAGCCGCCGGGGGACACACGGACCTTACTCTTGCCGCCATGCGACAAGGTTCCATCCCGGGCACCCGCGGGCGCGTCCGGCCCCTGACCGTCCTCGGCGATCCCGTCCTGCGCGCGCCCTGCGAGGAGGTGACGGACCACGGCCCGGAACTCGCGGCGCTCGTGGAGGACTTGTTCGCGACCATGTACGCCGCCCGCGGAGTGGGCCTGGCCGCGAACCAGATCGGCGAGCCGGTCCGCGTCTTCGTGTACGACTGCCCGGACGACGAGGACGAGCGCCACCTCGGCCACCTGGTGAACCCCCGGCTCGTCGAGACCGGCGGAATGGTGGTGCGCGGGCCGGAGGGATGCCTTTCGCTGCCGGGGCTGGAGGCCGGGACGGAGCGTTACGACGAGGCGGTCGTGACGGGCTTCACGGTGACCGGGGAACCGGTCACCGTGCGCGGGACGGGGTTCTTCGCCCGGTGCCTCCAGCACGAGTGCGATCACCTGGAGGGCGGCCTCTACGTCGACCGCCTCGGGGGGTGGCGCAGGCGCAGGGTGCTCCGGCGGGCCGCCCGGGCGCCCTGGAACAGCCGCCGGACCGCCCCGGGGGCCGCCGGACCGTCCTGAGCCGCCGCGGACCGTCCCGAGCCGTCGGACGCGGGCCCACCGGGGGCGTCGCGGGCCGCGGGACCGTCCGGGCCCGCCGGCTCCCGGGCTTCTGAGGACCGCGGAGCGCTCCCCGCGGCCCTCAGAAGCCCGGCCCGCCCGCCTTGTCCCCGGCCGCCGCCAGCCGCCCCCACAGCAGGTCGGCGAGGCTGCGCACCAACTCCGCGCGGGAGCAGGGCCGTTCCCCCAGCCACCAGTCGCCGGCCGCGTGCATCATGCCGACGATGCCGTGTCCCCACACGCGGGACAGCTGCCGGCTGTCCGGACCCATGTCGAGGCGCTCCTCGATGACCGTGCCCAGTTCCTCGCCCATCCGGCGCAGCACCGGCGCCGAGTGCTTGCCGACATCGAAGCCCTGCTCGGCCTGCTCGCCCGGTACGGTGCCGCCCTCCGCCGGATGCATCAGGAAGCGGTACACCTGCGGGCGCGCCTCGATGGCCGCCAGATAGGTGTCCAGCGTGGCCTCGACGCGGTCCCGGCGGTCCGCCGGGGCGTCCAGGGCGGCCCGCAGCGAGGCGAGGAGGGCGTCCGTGTGCCGCGCCGCCAGGGCGGCGTAGAGTCCGCCCTTGTCGCCGAAGTGGCGGTAGAGGATCGGCTTGGTGATGCCGGCCTCGGCGGCGATGGCGTTCATCGAGGCCTGGGGGCCGTCGCGCAGCACCACCCGGTCGGCGGCCTCCAGCAGCTCGCGCCGTCTGTGGTCGGCGGACCGCTGCTGATCGGTCCGCTGCGTGGTGTCCATGTGCTCTCCCCACCCGTGCTGGTTCGGTGACGCCTGCGCAAACTAACACCCACAGGGCGCCGGACATCGAACGGGAGGGCGAGGGGCCCACGGGAGTTGACTTTTCCTACCGGCCGGTAACAGACTCGTGTTACCGCAAGTAACATGCTCGTGCGTCACTGGAGGGGACATGGCCGAGTTCACCATGGAGCTCAACGACGGACAGAAGGAGGTCCGGGACTGGCTGCACGGCTTCGCCGCCGACGTCATCCGCCCCGCGGCCGCCGAATGGGACGAGCGTGAGGAGACTCCCTGGCCGGTCATCCAGGAGGCCGCCAAGGTCGGCATCTACTCCCTCGACTTCTACGCCCAGCAGTACTTCGACCCCACCGGCCTGGGCATCCCCATGGCGATGGAGGAGCTGTTCTGGGGTGACGCGGGCATCGCCCTGTCCATCGTCGGCACCGGCCTCGCCGCCGTCGGCGTCCTCGCCAACGGTACCGAGGAGCAGATCGGCACCTGGATCCCCCAGATGTACGGCGACGCCAACGACGTCAAGGTCGCCGCGTTCTGCTCCTCCGAGCCCGACGCGGGTTCCGACGTCGCCTCCCTGCGCACGCGTGCCGTCTACGACGAGGCCAAGGACGAGTGGGTGCTCGACGGCACCAAGACCTGGGCGACCAACGGCGGCATCGCCAACGTCCACGTCGTGGTGGCGGTCGTCGACGCCGAGCTGGGGTCCAAGGGCCACGCGTCCTTCATCGTCCCGCCCGGCACCCCGGGACTGTCCCAGGGCCAGAAGTTCAAGAAGCACGGCATCCGCGCCTCGCACACCGCCGAGGTCGTCCTGGACAACGTGCGCGTCCCCGGCTCCTGCCTGCTCGGCGGCAAGGAGAAGCTGGACGCGCGGCTGGCCCGCGCCCGCGAAAAGGCCAGGAAGGGCGGCGAGCGCGTCAAGAACGCCGCGATGGCCACGTTCGAGGCCTCCCGCCCGGCGGTCGGCGCCATGGCGGTGGGCACGGCGCGGGCCGCGTACGAGGTGGCGCTGGAGTACGCGCAGACCCGTGAGCAGTTCGGGCGGCCGATCATCGACAACCAGGGCGTCGCCTTCCAGCTCGCGGACATGCGCACCTCCATCGACGCGGCGCGGCTGCTGGTGTGGCGCGCCTCCTGGATGGCGATCAGCGGCAAGCCGTTCACGGCGGCCGAGGGGTCGATGTCGAAGCTGTTCGCGAGCGAGACGGCCAAGAAGGTGACCGCCCAGGCGGTCCAGATCCTGGGCGGCAACGGCTACACCCGGGAGTACCCGGTGGAGCGGATGCACCGGGACTCCGCGATCTACACCATCTTCGAGGGTACGAGCGAGATCCAGCGGCTGGTGATCGCGCGGACCCTGTCGGGGATGCCGATCCGCTAGGACCCCCGGCCCCGCGGGCGGGACGTCCGGCTCGCCCGCGGACACGTGGAACGGCTCGCCGCCCGCCCGCCCACCCTCGGGCCGCCCGGAGTGCAGCCCGGCGCACGGCGCCTCGCGGGCCGGTGCCGGACGGGCGGTGTCAGGTGGACTGGCCGCTGCTGTGGGCGATGCAGGCCACGTCGATCCGGTCGGCCAGTTTGGCGAGTTCGATGGTGAGGGCCGCGACCGTGTCCTCGTCCAGACTCCCCTCACCGGCCTCCACCAGCCGCAGCCATCTCCCGCCCACCGTGCGCAGCAGCTTGCTCACGTCGGCCGCGGCGACCTGTAGGGTACCGCGGTCGTCGACGATCAGAGGCAGGGTCACTTCGCGGTTCACACGAGGGATCGTAGTCGCGGAAGGCTCACGCTCCGTGCCATACGGTGGTGATGTTGCAGAACTCCCGGATTCCCTGCCCGGACAGCTCACGCCCGTAGCCCGACCGCTTGACCCCGCCGAACGGGAACGCCGGATGGGACGCCGTCATCCCGTTGACGTACACGCCGCCCGCCTCCAGATCCCGCACGAAGCGGTCCACGTCGCCGTCGTCGCGTGTCCACACGTTGGAACTGAGCCCGAAGTCCGTGTCGTTGGCGATCAGCACGGCCTCGTCCAGGTCGGCCGCGCGGTACAGCGTGGCGACCGGGCCGAACGCCTCCTCGCGGTGGATGCGCATGGCGCGGGTGACGCCGGCCAGCACGGTCGGCGGGTAGTACCAGCCGGGGCCGTCCGGGCGTTCGCCTCCGCACAGGACGCTCGCGCCGCCGCGTACCGCGTCGTCGACCAGCTCCACCAAATCGTTCACCCCCTGCTCGCTGGAGAGCGGGCCGACCTCGGTCTCCTCGTCCATGGGGTCGCCGACCCTCAGCGCCCTCATGCCCGCGGTGAAGCGTTCGACGAAGGCGTCGTACACGTCCGTGTGCACGATGAACCGCTTGGCAGCGATGCAGGACTGTCCGGCGTTCTGCGTGCGCGCGGTCACCGCGACCTCGGCGGCCCGGTCGACGTCGGCGGACGGCATGACGACGAACGGATCGCTGCCGCCCAGCTCCAGCACCGTCTTCTTGATCATTTCCCCGGCGGTGGAGGCCACCGCGCGGCCGGCGGGCTCGCTGCCGGTGAGGGTGGCGGCCCGCACCCGCTCGTCGCGCAGGACGTCGTCGACCGCCGCCGAGCCGATGAGCAGGGTCTGGAAGCAGCCCTCGGGGAAGCCCGCCCGGTGGAACAGGTCCTCCAGGTACAGCGCGGTCTGCGGCACGTTCGAGGCGTGCTTGAGCAGGCCGACGTTGCCCGCCATCAGTGCGGGCGCCGCGAACCGGATCACCTGCCAGAGCGGGAAGTTCCACGGCATCACCGCGAGCACCGGGCCGAGCGGCCGGTGGCGGACCAGGGCACGGGAGGCGCCGGAATCCTTCACGTCGGACGCGGCGGGCTCCTCGTCGGCGAGCAGCTCCGCCGCGTGGTCGGCGTACCAGCGCATCGCCTTGGCGCACTTGGCCGCCTCCGCGCGGGCCTGCCTGACCGGCTTGCCCATCTCCGTGGTGATGACCCTGCCGATCTCCTCCTGGTCCGCCTCCAGGAGGCCGGCGGCGCGGTGCATGAGCCGGGCCCGCTCGTCGAACGCCGTCGTCCGGTACGTGCGGAAGGTGGCCTCCGCGAGCTGGAGCCGGCGCTCGACCTCCTCCTCGCCCATGGCCTCGTACGTCCTGAGCGTCTCGCCGTTCGCCGGGTTCACCGTCGCGATGGGCATGGCCGACCTCCCTGGTGCGGATCGTGCTTCGACCTTGGCGCGCGGCGTGGGGCGCCGCAACGCGGACGGGCCTCGTCGGAACCGTCCCGAGCCTCTCGTCGCTCCTCGTCGCTTCCGTCAGTGCGAGTGCTCAGCCAGCCGGTCGAGAAACGCGGCCTGCGCCCCCACGATCACCTCGCGCGCCCGGTCCAGCGGGAACCAGGCCACCCGGTCCAGCTCGGGGAACTCCTCGATCCGGCCCGACCTCGGCGGCCACTCCATGCGGAAGGTCCCGGGAACGACCGTCGCCGGGTCGAGGTCGGCCTCGACGGCCCACACCGTGACGACCTTCCCGCCCGCCTGCCGGACCTCCCCGAGCGGTACGGCCTCGCCCCCGGGCGGCGGCAGCCCCAGCTCCTCCTCGAACTCGCGCCGGGCCGCCTCCCAGGCCGGTTCCCCGGGGTCGTACTCCCCTTTGGGCACGGTCCACGCGCCGGCCTCCCGGCGGGCGTGGAACGGGCCGCCCATGTGGCCGAGCAGCACCTGGCGGCCCTGGCCGGCGGGACGGTGCAGGAGCAGGCCCGCGCTGCGCCTCACGGGGCCGCCCCGGGGTGCGCGGCGAGCAGGGCCTCCACCGTGTCCGCCTCCTCGGGGCGTTTGTCCTCGCGGTAACGGATCACGCGGGCGAAGCGGAGGGTGACGCCGGCCGGGTAGCGGGTGGACCGCTGGAGACCGTCGTAGGCGATCTCGACGACGAGTTCGGGGCGTACGGTCACCCCCCAGCCGTGCTCCTCGACGGCCAGGTCCCCGAGGCGTTCGGTCTGCCAGGCCAGCAGGGCGTCGGTCATGCCCTTGAAGGTCTTGCCGAGCATGGCGAAGGAGCCGTCCGCGGTGCGGGCGCCCAGGTGGAGGTTGGAGAGCCTGCCGGTGCGGCGGCCGTGGCCCCACTCGGCGGCCAGAACGACCAGGTCGAGGGTGTGGACGGGCTTGACCTTCAGCCAGGACGCGCCGCGCCGGCCCGCGCTGTAGGCGGCGTCGAGCCCCTTGACCACGACACCCTCGTGGCCGCGCCGCAGCGTCTCGGCGAGGAACTCCTCCGCCGCCCGCGTCTGCTCGGGCCCCGGCACCAGCGCGCGCCGCACCCGCGTCGGCTCGGGGACCAGCCGGGCCAGCTCCGCGTGCCGCTCGGTCAGCGGCAGGTCGAGCAGGTCGCGGCCGTCGACGGACAGCGCGTCGAAGAACACGACGGAGACGGGCACCGCCCGCGCGGCCGTGGCCACGTCCGTGCGGGAGCCGACCCGTCCCGCGGTCTCCTGGAAGGAGCGGGGGCGTCCGGTCCCGTCGAAGGAGATCACCTCGCCGTCCAGGACGAACCGCTCCCCGGGCAGCGCGAGGGCCGCCGCGGTGACCTCGGGGAGCCGGGCGGTGATGTCGTCCAGGGTGCGGGTGTAGAGCCGTACGGTCTCGCCGTCGCGGTGCACCTGGACCCGGATGCCGTCCAGCTTCTCCTCGACGGCCGAGGCGCCCAGTCTGCCGACCGCCTCGGCGACGGAGGAGGCGCTGTGGGCGAGCATCGGCAGGACCGGGCGGCCGACGGTGAGCCGGAATCCCTCCAGGGCGCCGGGGCCGTCGGTCAGCAGGGTCTCGGCCACCGTCTCCAGGGAGCCCGCGAGCATCACCGCCCGCCGTACGTCCGCCGCCGGTGCGCCGGTCGCCGCGGCCAGGCCCTCGACGGCGGCCGCGTCCAGCGCGCCCTGCCGGACCTCACCGGTGAGCAGCCCGGTCAGGAAGCGCTGCTCGTCGTCGGTGGCCGCGCCCATCAGCTCACCGACCAGGCGCGTCCGCTCCGCCTGCGAGCCGGTGCCGGACACCGCCGCGAGCCGGGTGAGCCGGGCGTCCACCTCGCGCACGGTCAGGGTCGGCTCGGCGGCCGGTGCGACCGGGTGGCCCAGCACCTTCCAGCCGACGCCGATCCGGCCCTGGGGGAGCCGGCCCGCCAGGTACGGGATCACGACCGGCACGTCCGCCGCCTCCGCCTCCCGGAACAGTTCCGCGAGCAGGACGGTCTTCCGGGACCGCGCCGAGGTGGCGGCGACCTCCCGGGACACCTGGGCCAACCGGGCAAGGAGCATGCAGTCATGGTGCACCGGAGGGGGCCGGGCCACACCCGGTGGCCGCCGGTTCCCGTGCGGAGGCCTCACCGGGGCCCTGGCGCCGGCCGCCCGGCACCACCCGCGCTCCCCCGGGAGGGGCACCCGCGTTCGCCGCCGCCGTGCGGGGCCAGGACGGACGACGGAGCCCGGGGCGGGAACCGACGGCGGGGCCCGGGGGCGGGGGCCTAACCGGCGACGGCCGCGTCCAGGTCCGACATGATCAGGTCGCCGACGACGGCCGCCGCCGCGCGGTAGCCGCCGCTCGCCGCGTGCACGACCTGCTCGCCGAAGCCCATCGCGTTGCCGGCGGTCCACACGCCGGGCGCGGTGGTCCGGCCCGTCGGGTCCACCACGGGGTAGGAGCCGAACGGGGTCTCCTGCAGCTCCGCGCCCAGCCGCTCCATCAGACCGGTCTGCGGTACGGCCTTCGGGGCGACGAACACCACCGAGCGGTCGTGCACGGTGCCGTCCGCCAGCCGGACCCCGGTGAGCCGGTCGTCCTCGACCCGCAGTCCGGCCACCTCACCGGGCACCACCTTGACCCGGGCCGCGGCGAGCCGGCGCAGGTCGTCGTCGGACAGCTCCTCCTCGGCGACCGTGTGCAGGAAGAGGGTCACGTCGTCCGACCAGCCGGAGACCATCAGCGCCTGGTGCACGCCGAGCGGGCCGGCGGCGAGGACGCCGAAGCGCTCGCCGCGCACCTCCCAGCCGTGGCAGAACGGGCAGTGCAGCACGTCCCGGCCGAACCTCGCGGCGACGCCGGGCACCGCCGGCAGCTCGTCCCGGAGCCCGGTGGTGACGATCAGCCGACGGGCGCGGACGGTCCGCCCGCCGGCCAGCTCCACGGCGAAGTCCTCGCCCCGGGCCACGTCCACGGCCCGGTCGCGGACGAGTTCCACGCCGTACCGCGCGATCTCCTCCCGGCCGAGCGCGAGGAACCCGGCGGGCGACATGCCGTCCCGGGTCAGGTACCCCTGCATGTGGTCCGAGGGCGCGTTGCGCGGTTCTCCGGCGTCGACGACCAGGGTGCGCAGCCGCGAGCGGCCGAGGACGAGCGCGGCGGAGAGTCCGGCCGCGCCACCGCCGACGACGACCACGTCGTACCTCCCGGGCAGGTCCTTGCTCCCGGGCAGGTCCTTGCTCTGGGTGTTCAGGGTCATGGTGACCACCTCCACGGAAAAGGTCCCTCGAAGCCGCCGGGATTGACAAATGTGTTTGCCGGTTCTGCAATAAGTGCATGACGACTGCAGACGACGTTCTCGCCGGTGTCGGACCGAGGCTGCGCCAGGTGCGCAAGGAGCGGGAGGTGACCCTGGCGGCGCTCTCCGAGACGACCGGCATCTCGGTGAGCACCCTGTCGCGGCTGGAGTCGGGGCTGCGCAGGCCGAGCCTGGAGCTGCTGCTGCCGATCGCCCAGGCCCACCAGGTGCCGCTGGACGAGTTGGTCGGCGCGCCGCCGGTCGGCGATCCCCGGGTGCGCGCCAAGCCGATCGAGCACCACGGCCGCACTCACTGGCCCCTCACCCGTCAGCCGGGGGGACTGCAGGCGTTCAAGGTGCTGGAGCCCCGCCGGAAGGAGGAGCCGGACCCGCGGACCCACGAGGGGTACGAGTGGCTCTACGTCCTCTCCGGCCGGCTGCGCCTCGTGCTCGGCGACCACGACGTGGTGCTGTCGGCGGGGGAGGCCGCCGAGTTCGACACCCGGGTGCCGCACTGGTTCGGGTCGACGGGGGAGGGGCCGGTCGAGTTCCTCAGCCTGTTCGGCCCGCAGGGGGAGCGGATGCACGTACGGGCACGGCCGGCCCGGGCCTGACGGTCCCGGGGTCTGCCTTGGCGACGGAGGCGTTCCGGACGAGTACCGACCCCGAGGCCCTGCTGCTCACGATGATGGCGGGCATCGGGGCGGAGATCTGCGGGCCGGGCTTCCGTGGCTGCCCGGTCATCAACGCCGCCGCCGAGTACCCGGAGGCGCGGCGGGCCGGGGTCTGTCCTGAGGCGAGGTGGTCCTGGCCTGAGTCTCGGTGGCCGGGCGGCCAGGTGGCCCCGGGCCTGACCGTCCCGAGGTCCAGTCCTGGCGTCCCGGGTGCCCGTCCCGGGCGGTCCGGGCCCCGCTCCCGGCGGTCCGGGCCCGCTGCGGTGCCGGTGGCCCCGGTGTCCCGGCGGCCCGGTCGGCCGTGCGGCGCGACTGCCCGCGCCCTGTTCCCTGATCTGCAAGCGACCGCTTAGTATGCGGTGGACCCCGGACGGACGACGCAGTCGGTGGAGGCCCCGCATGCAGGCATGGCAGGTGCGCGAGAACGGCGAGCCGCGCGAGGTGATGCGTCTCGCGGACGTGGCGCCCCCGACACCCGGCGACGGCCAGGTCCTGCTGAGGGTCCGCGCCGCGAACATCAACTTCCCGGACGCCCTGCTGTGCCGGGGCCAGTACCAGGTCAGGCCGCCGCTGCCGTTCACGCCGGGCGTGGAGATCTGCGGCGAGACCGAGGACGGGCGCCGCGTCATCGCCACTCCGGCGCTCCCGCACGGCGGCTTCGCCGAGTACGCCGTCGCCGACGCCCGCGCCCTGCTGCCCGCGCCGGACGCCCTGGACGACGCCGAGGCCGCCGCCCTGCACATCGGCTACCAGACCGGCTGGTTCGGCCTGCACCGCCGGGCCCGGCTGGAGGCCGGTGAGACGCTGCTCGTCCACGCTGCCGCCGGAGGGGTCGGCAGCGCGGCCGTGCAGCTCGGCAAGGCCGCCGGCGCCACCGTCGTCGGTGTCGTCGGCGGCCCCGAGAAGGCGGCCGTCGCCCGCGAGCTGGGCTGCGACGTGGTCGTCGACCGGCGCAGCCAGGACGTCGTCGCGGCCGTGAAGGAGGCCACCGGCGGCCGGGGCGCCGACGTGGTCTACGACCCGGTGGGCGGCCAGGCCTACGCCCAGTCCGCCAAGACCGTCGCCTTCGAGGGCCGGATCGTCGTCGTCGGCTTCGCGAGCGGCACGATCCCCAGCCCCGCGCTGAACCACGCCCTGGTGAAGAACTACGCGATCCTCGGCCTGCACTGGGGCCTGTACAACACCAAGAACCCCGAGCTGGTCCAGCACTGCCACGAGCAGCTGACCGGGCTGGCCGCACGAGGCGCGGTCAAACCGCTGGTCAGCGAGCGGGTGGCGCTCGACGGGGCCGCGGAGGCCGTGCAGCGCGTCGCCGACGGCACGACGACCGGCCGCGTGGCCGTCGTCCCTCGGAAGGGAGCCGCAGCATGACCGACGCAGCGGAACTGCGCCGTCGTACACAGGAGTTGCTGGCCGCGCACCCGCCGGCGACCACCGCCCGCCTGGACTTCCTCCGGGCCCGCTTCGACGCCGGCCTCGCCTGGGTGCACTACCCGGAAGGCCTCGGCGGACTCGCCGCCCCCCGCTCCCTCCAGGCCGTCGTGGACGCCGGACTGACGGCCGCGGGCGCCCCCGACAACGACCCCCGGCGCATCGGCATCGGCCTCGGCATGGCCGCCCCGACCATCCTCCAGTACGGCACGGAGGAGCAGAAGCGCCGTCTCCTGCGCCCGCTGTGGACCGGCGAGGAGGTGTGGTGCCAGCTGTTCAGCGAGCCGGGTGCCGGCTCCGACCTGGCCGCGCTCGGCACCCGGGCCGTGCGTGAGGGCGAGGACTGGGTCGTCGACGGGCAGAAGGTGTGGACGTCCAGCGCGCACCTCGCCCGCTGGGCCATCCTCATCGCCCGCACCGACCCGGACGTGCCCAAGCACCGGGGCATCACGTACTTCCTGTGCGACATGACCGACCCCGGCGTGGAGGTCCGGCCGCTGCGCCAGGTCACCGGCGAGGCCGAGTTCAACGAGGTCTTCCTCACCGGCGTCCGCATCCCCGACTCCCGCCGCCTGGGCGGGATCGGCGACGGCTGGCGGGTCGCGCAGACCACGCTGAACAACGAGCGCGTCGCCATCGGCGGCACCCCGGTCCCCCGCGAGGGCGGCATGATCGGCAAGATCGCCGCGACCTGGCGCGAACGCCCCGAACTGCGCACCCACGACCTGCACCAGCGGCTGCTCGGCCTGTGGGTCGAGGCCGAGGTCGCCCGCCTCACCGGCGTACGCCTGCGCCAGCAGCTGGTGGCCGGCCAGCCGGGCCCCGAGGGCGCCGGGATGAAGCTGAACTTCGCCCGCCTCAACCAGGAGATCAGCGGACTGGAGGTCGAACTGCTCGGCGAGGAGGGCCTGCTGTACGACGACTGGACCATGCGCCGCCCCGAGCAGGTGGACTTCACCGGCCGCGACGCCGGGTACCGCTACCTGCGTTCCAAGGGCAACAGCATTGAGGGCGGGACCAGCGAGGTCCTGCTGAACATCGTCGCCGAGCGCGTCCTGGGCCTGCCCGCCGAGCCGCGCACCGACAAGGACGTCGCATGGAAGGACCTCGCCCGATGAGCGCACAGTCGGAACCCGGTCTGCTCTACTCGGAGGAGGAGGAGGCGCTGCGCGCCGCCGTCCGGGACCTGCTCACCGATCACTGCGACCCGGCGGGCGTCATCGCCCGCACCGAGTCGGCCGCGCCCCACGACCTGTCGCTGTGGAAGGCGCTCGGCGCGTCGATGGGCCTCGCGGGGCTCCTGATCCCCGAGGAACTCGGCGGGCAGGGCGCAGGCCCCCGGGAGGCCGCGGTGGTGCTGGAGGAGCTGGGGCGGGCGATCACTCCGGTGCCGTACCTGACGAGCGCCGTGGTCGCCACCGAGGCGTTGCTCGCCTGCGGGGCGGACGACCTGCTCACCGAGGTGGCGTCCGCGAGGACGGTGGCCGTACTCGCCGTCGGGCTGCACGCCGCGCCGGGGCGCGACCTGCCGCGGGTGCGACTCGAAGACGGCCTACTGCGCGGGGAGTTGACCGGCATCGCCGACGCGGCCGCCGCCGACGTGCTGCTGGTGCCCGCGGACGACGGCGGACTGCACGCGGTCCGCACCGCCGACGCGGCCGTCACCCCGCAGGTGTCCCTGGACCTGACCCGGCCGGTCGCGCGCGTGAGCCTCGACGGCGTCTCCGGCCACCGCCTCGGCGACGCCGGACCCGCGGTGCGGCGCGCCCTGCGGACCGGTGCCGGGCTCCTCGCCTCCGAGCAACTCGGCCTCGCCGACTGGCTGCTGACCGAGACGGTCCGGTACCTCAAGGAACGCAGGCAGTTCAACCGCCAGGTCGGCGGCTTCCAGGCCCTCAAGCACCGGCTGGCCCGGCTGTGGCTGGAGGTCGCGGGCCTGCGCGCCGCGGCCCGCAGCGCCGCCGACGCGCTGGCGACCGGTCAGGACACCGACGTGGCCGTGGCCGTGGCGCAGGCGTACGCCGGCCAGGTCGCCGTCCGCGTCGCCGAGGAGGCGCTGCAACTGCACGGCGGCATCGGCATGACGTGGGAGCACCCGGTCCACCTCTACCTGAAGCGGGCCAAGGCCGACTCGATCGCCTACGGCACGGCGGGCGCCCACCGGGAGGCGCTGGCCGAACTGGTCGGCCTGCGAGCCCCCTGACGTCGCCCGCCCGGCCGGGAACGCCCGTCCCGCCGGGGGCGGGCGTTTCCGTGCCCGCCGCCTCGCCGAGGTGAACGACCGGCGGCGGTCCGGCCAACTCCCCGCCGGGGCCTGCTGTCCGGGGGCGTCGGGACCCCATACTCACAGCGTCCCGTACGGCACCTCCAGGGAGGCAGAGCATGGCCCTCACCACCCGACGCAGAGCCCTCACCACCCTCGGCGCCGCCCTCACGGGCGCGGCCGTCCTGCCCGCCGGCACCGCTCTGGCCGGTGAAGGCGGATACGGGCCGCGCCCGTTGTGGCGGGCCCACGCCCACAACGACTACGAGCACGCCCGCCCCCTGCTCGACGCCCTCGACCACCGCTTCGGGAGCGTCGAGGCCGACATCCACCTGGCCGGCGGTCAGCTCCTCGTCGCACACGATCCGGAGGACCTCGACCCCGGCCGCACCCTGGAGTCCCTCTACCTCGACCCGCTCGCCGCCCGGGTTCGCGCCCACCACGGCCGGGTGTACCGACGGGACCGCGGCTCCCTGCAGCTCCTGGTCGACATCAAGACCGAGGGAGCGTCGACGTACCGGGAACTGGACCGGCGGCTGCGCCGCTACAAGCACCTGTTCACCTCCTTCGCCCACGGACGGGTGCTCCCCGGCCCGGTCACCGTCGTGATCTCCGGCGACCGGGCGGCCCGCGTGCCCATGGAGGCGCAGAGCACCCGGCGAGCCTTCTACGACGGCCGCCTCACCGACCTCGGCACCTCCGCACCGGCCTCCTTCGTGCCGCTGATCAGCGACAACTGGGCGCTCCACTTCACCTGGCGGGGTGTGGGCGCCTTCCCGGTGGCCGAGCGGCGCAAGCTGCGGGACATCGTCGGCGCGGCGCACGCCCGCGGGCAGCGGGTGCGGTTCTGGGGCACACCCGACCTGGCCGGCCCCGCCCGGGACGCGGTGTGGGCCGAACTGCTCTCCGCCGGTGCCGACCATCTCAACACCGACGACCTCGCCGGCCTGGAGGCCTTCCTCGACGCCCACCGGGACGCGTAGGGCGCCGCGGGACACCACTCGTTCGGAGGACAGGTCAGCCGCCCGGACGAACCCTCCGCTACGCCACACTTGCGGCCGAACGCCGCGAAGCGGACGTGGCGGAGGAGGTTGACGATGGCCGTTTCCATCTCTGTGGTGCTGTTGCTGTCCGTCCTGGCGGTGATCTTCCTGCGGAACGGCGGGCTGAAGGTCTCGCACGCACTGGTCTGCCTGCTGCTCGGCTTCTGCCTGGCCGGCACCAGCATCGCCCCGACCATCAGCAGCGGTCTGACCGCGACGGCGGACATCGTCAGCGGCCTCAGGCCGTGACGCGCGCGGGCCGGGCGCCGCGGCGCCCCGGCGGGGCGGCCCCGGCCCCGGTCCGCCCGCCGGTGACCGCCGGCGAGGACGTGTCACCGGTCCGCTCCTGACGCCCCGTCACCTGGTGCCGACGCCCGGGGCGGGCGCGCCGGACCGCGGAGGTCCAGGGGCGGCCGGGTGTCGACCAGGCGGGAACGGATGAGGAAGCGCACTCCCTCGGGGGCCTCCAGGGAGAAGCCGCCGCCCCGGCCCGCGACGACGTCCACGATCAGCCGGGTGTGGCACCACGCCGCGTACTGGCCGCGCGACATCCAGAACGCCACCGGTTCCCCGACACCCTCGACCACCAGCTCCGCCAGCAGCACGTCCGCGGCGCCGGTGCGGAACTCGCCGGCCGGAAAACACATGGGGGAGCTGCCGTCGCAGCAGCCACCGGACTGGTGGAACATCAGCGGGCCGTGCGCCTCGCGGAGCCGCCGCAGCAGTGCTGCCGCTTCCGGGGTGAGTACGACGCGGGGGGTCTCCTCGTGTGGGTCGCGCATGCCGTGCATGCCAGCACGGGGAAGGTTGCGGGAGGGTTGCACCCCATACCTCCTTTGACATACCTATCTCTTCATAGTTACCGTTCTCGGGTGACCGACTCCAGCACCCCCCGCCGGGACATCGACCGTGTGGCCTCCGGGCTCGCGGCACGCCTCCCCGCGCTGCACCGGGCGCTGGACCGACGGGTCGCCGCCCAGTACCCGCATCCCAAGCCCTCGGAGGGCCAGCTCACGCTGCTGCGGTTCGTCGCCCAGCGCGAGGGCGCCACGGTGCGCGAGGCCGCCGAGGCCCTGCTGATGAAGCCGAACAACGTCAGCGCCCTGGTCTCCCAGCTCACCGGGCGGGGCGATCTGGAGCGCAGGCAGGACGACGCCGACAAGCGGGTCGCCCACCTCCACCTCACGGCCACCGCCCGGGAGCGGCTGTCCGAGGTGCGGGAGCTGGAGACCGCGTTCCTCCGCCACGCCCTGGCCTCCCTCACCGAGGGCGAGCAGGGCGCGCTCGGGTCCGCCCTGGACGCCCTCGACGCGTTGACGAGGCACCTCCACCCCGCCGCCCGCTGACCGGGCGCGACCAGGCCCTTTCCGCCGGGCGCGGGCACACCGCCGTGCCCGCGCCCGGCCCGCCGTGTTCCCGCGCGCCGCCGCGTCCCCACCGCTCCGCCCCTGAATCCGGAAGAGAAGGCACACCCATGCCGTCCACGTCCGTGGATCACCCCACCCCACCCGCGGCAGCGTCCGCCCCGCCCGCGGCCGGCCGGCCGCGGGGCAATCCCTGGCTGACCCTCCTCGCGGTCGCGTTCGGACTGTTCATGGTCCAGCTCGACGGCTCCGTCGTCGCCATCGCCAACCCCGAGATCGGCAGCGACCTGCACGCGTCGACCGCCGAGCTGCAGTGGGTGACCAACTCCTACCTGCTCGCGCTCGCCGCCACGCTCATCCTCGGCGGCAAGCTCGGCGACCGGTTCGGCCGGCGCACCTACTACCTCGTGGGCGTCGCCGGCTTCACCCTCGCCTCGGTCGCCATCGGCCTGTCCGGGTCGATCGAGGGCGTGGTCGCCTTCCGTGCCCTCCAGGGCGCCTTCGGCGGACTGCTGATGCCCAACACCCTCGGGCTGCTCCGCTCCGTGTTCCCGCCCAGGAGGTTCGGCATGGCCGTGGGCATCTGGGCCATGGTCTCCGCCGTCGCGACGGCACTCGGGCCCATCGTCGGCGGCCTCCTCGTGGAGCACGTCGACTGGGAGTCCGTCTTCTACGTCAACGCCCCCATCGGCGTCGCCGCCATCGTCTTCGGAGCCCTCGTCCTCCCCGAGAGCCGCAACGCCGCCGGCCGGGAACGCTTCGACATCCCCGGCCTCGCCCTGCTGGCCCTCGGCCTGCTCGCCGTGGTCTTCGGCGTGGTCAAGGGCGAGACCTGGGGCTGGACATCGGCCGGAACCCTGGGCTCCGTCGCCGCCGGCCTCGTGCTGCTGCTCGTCTTCGGCTGGTACGAGACCCGCGTCGAGCACCCGCTGCTGCCGATGCGCCTGTTCCGCAGCCGGGCGCTGACCATCGGCGCGATCATCACCGCGCTGAACTTCTTCGTCATGCTCGGCGTGATCTTCTTCGTCATGCTCTACCTGCAGAACGTGCGCGGTTTCACGCCGGTCGAGGCGGGGGTGCGGACGCTCCCGCTCAGTCTCGCCTCGCTGGTCGCCTCACCCCTGGGCGCGGCCCTGACCCAGCGATTCGGGTCCCGGCTGACCATGCCGCTGGGCATGCTGCTCCAGGCTGCCGCCTGCTTCGGCATGCTCACCTGGCAGACCGACTCCTCCTACGCCACGATGTGGCCGCCGTTCATCGCGCTCGGCCTCGGCGTCGGCATGGTGATGTCCGCCTCCTCGGACGCCATCGTCGGCAACGCCCCCGTCCGGGACGCCGGTGTGGCAGGCGGACTGCAGGCCACGACCCTGCAGATCGGCGGCGCACTGGGAACGTCCGTGCTGGTCTCCCTGATCAGCGGCAAGGTCGGTGCCACCCTCACCGGCGAGCTGACCGGCGCGGGCGTGCCCCCGGCCGTGGCCCACGGCATGCGGGAGGCGAAGGACGCCGTGGCGATGGGCGTGGCGCCCGTCTCCGGTGACATGCCGGCCGGCCTGCGGGCCGCCGTGGTGGAGGGCAGCGGGCAGGCGTTCATGAACGGCGTGCACGCGGCCGTGATCGTCACCGGCGTTCTCTGTGTGCTCGGCGCCGTGCTCGCCGCGGCCGGCATCCGGCGCACCGCGCAGCAGCCGGCGGACCACTGAGGCCGTGAAGGGCGGTGCCCCTCCGTGGTGAGGGGTGCCGCCGACGGCGTGTCTCAGAAATCCCCGGCCGCGGAGCGGGGGAGCACCGTGACCCGGTGGAAGTTGCAGTCCGAGGGCAGGTCCGCGGGAGACCTGGCCTGATGGGCTTTCAGCGCGATGCTCACCAGGCTCAGCAGCAGGTCGACGTCGGTGTCGCAGTCCAGGTGCACGGTCACCCACCGGGAGCCGGGGACCAGGCGGATGGCACTGGAGCCGCCGAGGTCGTACTGGAAACGCTGGATGGCCCGGTGGGTGAGGTGGAGGTCGACGTCCCGGTCGGAGTGGAAGTGGACTATCTCGTCGCGGACGGAGCGCAGCGCCCGTCCGGTTCCGCAACTGGCCGGACCCGCGGTGAGGTCGGGCCAGGCGTGCAGCCGCTCAAGGGCGCGCTGGGCCAGAGTCATGACCCCATCGTCGCTCGATCACCGCCCGGCAACCAGTGGTTGAGTGATTTGTAACCGGCACGTGAGGTTGCCCGGCGCGCGGAAGACCGGGGGGAGGTGCCGCGCCACCGGCCGCGGCACCTCCCCCCGGGAGGTGCTACGGCGCCACGCAGCCGATCGTCCCCACGGGGAAGTCGTTGCCCGTGGACGTGGCCGTGAACCCGAAGGTGACGCTGCCGTCCGGCGGGACGACGCGGTTGTGGTCCACGTTGCGGACCTTGACCGTGCCGTCGGTGCCGCTGGTCAGAGACCCGTTCCACACACCGCCGAGCCTGGTCCCGTCGCCGGGCCGCCACTGTACGGCCCAGCCGTTCAGCGGCTCCGTGCTGTGGTTCATCACCTCCACGGAGCCCTGGAAGCCGCCGCTCCAGGAGTTCTCCACGTGGTAGACGGCCATGCAGGAACCGGTGTGGGTGGGCGGGGGCGTCGTCGGAGGCGTCGTCGGGGTCGGCGTGCCGCCCGAACCGCGGATGCCGGTCACCTCGCCGTTGCCGCCGTCGAAGACGACGTCGGAGCAGGAGAAGAAGTTCTCCTGGCTGTCCGAACGCACCCACTGCATGAAGATCAGCGCGTCCCCCGACCGCCCGGAGGGCAGCGCCAGGTCCCAGTGGTAGTGGCCCCCGTCGGTGCCCGCCGAGCCCCGCTGGGGCGGGTCGGTCACCGTCTGGATCAGGTCCAGGTCGTCCCAGCCCAGCTCGGACGTGGGCGACCAGCCGGGCTTGGTCAGGTAGACCCGGAAGTCACCCGGGTGGGCCGCCCAGTTGCTGTAGTTCACCTGGATCGTGGAGCCGGACGTCAGATGCGTCCGGGGCCAGTCGGCGCGGGCCGCGTTGTAGCCGGAGAAGTCGTACGGGGACCGGTCGCCGGCGCTGCACAGCGTGCCGTCCGGCACATAACCGGCGCCGCGCCCGCCCGCGTTGGAGTCGAGGACGGCGAACCAGTTGTACAGGGCCGTCGCACCGCTCCGGTCGAGGGCGCTCCGGCAGGCCGGGTTCGTCGGGTCGAGGGCGCCGGTGCCGGTCTTGGCGTCCAACTGGCAGAGGTAGGTCCGTGAGCCGGGCATCATCGCCACGCCGTGCGCCTCGGCCCGTCCCTGTCCGAGCAGGAAGGTCACGCCGAGCGCACTGAGCAAGGTGGCCATTATCGCCGCGAGGGAGAGGTATCTGCTGCGTCGAGCCATGGGGTCTCCTGTTTCCGGGTGCGGGGTCTTCCGGTCGGTGATGATCAGGGCATGGCAAGCAGGGGTGGTGAGCGGGAGTGGTGAGCGGGGCGTGTCGAACAGGTGTGAGGCACGGGGACGGCGGCGGGGGCCGGGTGAGGGAAGCGTGCGGTGGGGCCCCGCGAAGCTGCGGTGGGGCCCCGCGAAGCTGCGGTGGGGCCCCGCGAAGCGTGCGGTGGGACCCTGCGGAGCATGTGGTGGGGCCCCGCGGAGCATGCGGTGGAACCCCCGCCCGCCCGGGGAACGTGCTTCGTCCGGACGGGCGAGGGAGTGGTGGCCCCGGCGCGGCTGTCACACCGTGGTGCAGGCGGCGTCGTTCAGGCTGAACCCGTCCGGCTCGGCGAACGCGCCGCCGTAGGCGCCCTGGAAGCCGAACGACAGACTGCCGCCGGGTGCGATCCGGGCGTTGTGGCTCAGGCCGGTGGCCGTGACGGAGCCCGTCGACGGGGTGACGGAGGCGTTCCAGGCGTTGGCGATCCGCTGGCCGGAGGGCAGGGCGAAGGCGAGCCGCCAGCCGTCGACGGGGGCCGGTCCCGTGTTGGTGACGGTGACGTCGGCGGTGAAACCGCCCTGCCAGACGTTCGTCCTGTAGGCCACCTCGCAGGCCGCCGGGTCACCGGGGCCGGGGCCGGGGCCGGGGCCGGGGTCGCCCGGAGTCCCGCCGGTCTCGACGGTGGAGGAGAAGGAGTGCACGGCCAGGCCGGCGCCGTTCTGCCACGGCTCGAAGCCTGCCTGCACACTCGTCAGGTACCAGTCGTTCCCGGCGAGTCCGCGTGCGACGGTCGCCCGGACGAAGTCCATGACGTCGAAGCTCCAGGCGCTGATCGCCGCCGGGGCCACGAAGGACAGCACGTCGTTGGCGCCGTTGCTGCCCGTCCACACGTCCCAGGTCCGCCCGCCGACGGTGGCCGTGCCGACCGGTGAGCCGATGGGCTGGACCGGCCCCACCTTGTTGAACCAGATCATGATCTCGGTCCGGTTCACCCCGTCCGTCCGGGGCGTCGGATCCAGCCAGATGTCGTACGAGGCGTTGTAGACGGCGTCGCCGACGAAGCCGTACGAGATGCTGGAGGGCGCCCCGGAGATCGTGCTGAGCCGCGCGGGGAGGTTGGTGCCCGGTGAACAGTTCGTGTAGTGGCAGCCGTTGAAGACCGAGGGGTACGACTTCGGTGCCCCGTTGGTCGGCACCGAGCCGTCGGCCTGGCCGACCCGGAAACCGGTGTCGGTGGCGGTGACGCACTGGGTCGCGCTGGAACCCCAGCGGTTGTTCTGGACGACGTACCGTCCCTGGATCGTGGTCGTCCCGAACGGTTCGCAGATCGTGG
Organism: Streptomyces sp. JK94; assembly: GCF_053613315.1. Lineage (NCBI taxonomy): Bacteria > Bacillati > Actinomycetota > Actinomycetes > Kitasatosporales > Streptomycetaceae > Streptomyces > Streptomyces sp. JK94. The sequence continues at coordinate 141,163 of NZ_JBSICH010000012.1, forward strand.
TGTCCGCCTGGGCGGGCGCCGCCGCCGTCACGAGGGACGCGACGACGGCGAAGATCGCGATGAGCGCGCCTACAAGGCCGCGCGGGGTGCGGACGTGGGGCCGTAACGGTCGCATGGGGCCTCTCCGGAAAAGTGCGGGGGAAAGGGGGGGCCGGGCGGGAGCTCTCCCGGCCCCCCACGGATGGGAGCGCTCCCATTCACCGGTTGACTGGGGACTGTAGAAGCGGTTCATGTTCCTGACAAGACTGTGCGCGGAGTACATGTCGAGGGATTCCCGAAACCCCAGGTGAGAGGGTGCGGGGTGATACGGGTGACCGGGAGCGCTCCCCGGTGCCCGGCCTCCTCAGGCCGAGTCGCGCAGGACCAGTTCCGTGCGGAGGATGACGTGCCGCCAGGCGACGGGCGACTCCTCCATCTCCTCCAGCAGGAGCCGCACCATCGTCCGGCCGATCTCGTCCAGCGGCTGCCGGACCGTCGTCAGCGGGGGGTCCGTCGGCCGGGCCGGCTGGAAGTCGTCGAAGCCGATCACGGCGACGTCCTGCGGCACCCGCCGGCCCGCCGCCCGCAGGGCGCTCAGCGCACCGGCGGCCATCGTGTCGGAGGCGGCGAAGACCGCGTCCAGTCCGGGGTGCCGCGCGATCAGAGCGGTCGTCGCCCGGCGACCGCTCTCCTCCGTGAAGTCGTCGCCCTCGACGATCAGTGAGGGCCTGCTCTCCACACCCGCCAGCTCCAGCGCCTCCCGGTACCCGCGCAGCCTGCACTGGGCGACGTACATGTCGAGTGGGCCGCTGATGGCCCCGATCGTGCCCCGGCCGCCGTCCAGCAGGTGGGTGACCGCGCCGCGCGCGCCGCCGACGTTGTCCGCGTCGACGTAGGTGACGCTCTCGTCGCCGGAACGCCGCCCCAGCATGACGGTGGGCAGCCCCGCCTTGGCGAGCATGTCCGGCAGCGGGTCCTCGGCGTGCACCGACATCAGCAGCACGCCGTCGACCCGGCCGCCGCGGGCGTACTCCACGAAGCGTCGCCGCTCGGTGTCCGTGCGGACCAGAGTGAGCAGCAACTGCACCGGGGTGTCCGTGAGGGCGTCGCCCACGGAGTGGACGATCTCGCTGAAGAACGGTTCGCCGAACAGCCGCCAGTCCGGCTCCGTCATGACCAGCGCGACGGCGTCCGCACGGTGTCCGGCCAGGGAGCGGGCCGCGAGGTTCGGGACGTACCCCAGCTCGGCGATGGCCTGCTGCACGGCGCGGCGCGTCGAGTCCCGCACACCGGCCGCGTTGTTGATGACCCTCGAGACGGTGCCCCGCCCCACACCGGCGAGCGCGGCCACCTCCTCCAGCGTCGGCGTACCGGGACGCTGCCTGCCCATGACCGCCTCCCCCTCACGAGATCGTTCGATACTACGGCGGCCCGCCCGGCTCGGCGGGCCGATCGCGGCGGCGCCCGGAGAATTGGCGGAGTTCGGGGGCTGCGGGGCGGGCGGGCCGCTCGGGGCGGGGGCGCGCCCCGAGGAGACCCCGCGCCAGGTCCGTGTCCGTACCGGACCGACCGGCCGGCCGGGGTGCCCGGCCGCCGCGCCGGTGCCCCCGTGGCCGCTGGTCGTCGTGTGCACGGTGCGCCGGGTGCCGCCGCCGTCGGACAGCTGCACCTCGTAGGACTCGGCGTACGCCGGCCCGCCGGACGTTGCAGAGGTCCCCGTAGGAGATCACCGCGTACGGGTCGAGGTCCGGGGGGTTGCGCCGGTGGTAGAGCCAGGCGTGGGTCCAGGCGTCCGTGGACGTGGCCCGGTGGCCGGGCTTTCCCGGCGTGCCCGCCTCACGGTGGCCGGCCGGTCGTCGGGCCACCCCTTGAGCGGCAGGGCGGGGCGACCTGGCAGGGCCGTCCGCCACCCCTTCGAGCCCGGCCCGTCGCAGGGGCTGCATCGACAGATCCGCGCTCGTGTGCGGCCTGGGCCGGCCGCCGGCGCGGGGCGGGCGCGTCTGCGCCGGACCGGCCCGAGGGCTGCCCGGCGTCGCCGGCCGGGCGGCTGGTGACGGGAAGGCGGCCGGACGAGCCCGGCTTCAGTAGTCGGCGGGGCAGTACAGCGGTGCCGTGTCCGCGTTGTCCTCGGTGACCAGGCGGATCGGGGTGTGGTCGATCTTCTCCGCCTTGCGTCCGCGCAGCAGGGCGATGGTGTTGCGGACGGCCAGGTCGCCGGTGTTCCCGGCCGAGTTGGCCACCGTCGCGGAGAAGCGCCCGTCCTTCAGCGCGGCGAGAGCCTCGTCGGTGCCGTTGACCGTCACGATCCTGACCTGGTCGGCACCGGCCGCGTCGAAGGCCTTCCGGGCGGCGAAGGCCATCTGCTCGTTGGCGACGAAGGCGTAGTCCAGGTCCGGGTGGGCCCGGGCCATGGCGTCGGCGACCTTTCCGGCCTTGCCGGCGTCGTACATGCCGGGCTGCTCGGCGACCACTTCGGCGTTGGCGGGCAGGCCCTCGGTGAAGCCGCCGACGAGCAGGTCGGAGGCGGCGCCCGGCGCCCCGGCGATGACACCGACCTCCACGTCCCGGCCCGCCGCGTCGTCGGTGATCCACTCGGCGTCCAGCCGCCCGACGGTCTCCAGGTCGACGACCACCGCGCCCAGGATGTCGTCCGGGTCGGCGCTGACGGAGGTCAGGAAGACGGGGATGTCCGCCTCCCGGGCCTTCTCGATGCCGCGTTCGAGGGTGTCCGTGTCGACGGTCTGCAGGATGATCGCGTCGACCTCGCGCGCGATCATGTCCTCGATGTTGGCCAGCTCGGTCGCGGGGTCCTGCTTCGAGTTGGCGGTGACCAGCCTCGCGAAGTTGTTCTTGGCGGTGATCTCCACGGACCGCTGGAGGCAGGTGTGGAACTGGCTGTCGCCGCCGTTGACGAACGCGAGGGTCAGCGGGCCGTCGTCCGCGGAACCGGAGTCGGACGGGTAGAGGCCGCAGCCGCTCAGGAGCAGGCAGACGCCGAGGAGCGACACGGGCGTGGCTCTTCGGCGGCGTGCGGGCGTGGGCATGGCTGGGCCGCCTTTCCGGGGGCATGTGTCAGGAGCGTCCGTGTGGGTCCGTCCACCGCCCGCGTGACGGGGGCGGCGTACGTGCGGTGGCCGCGGCTCCTGCGGCCACGCGACGGCGGAGACGGTACAGCCGTACGGAGGATCTTCACCCTTCGGGGAGCGCAAGGTAATCGTGCATGATGTCGCCGGCGTGGCGGCTCGCGGTGTCCGCGGGAGGTGCTCCGGCCGTTCTCTCCACCGTCCGCCGTCGCCTCCAAGGGCGCCGGCGAGGCTTTAGCGCGGAGCCGGGCCGGGCCGGGCCGCCGACGGCCTGGTCGACGGGGGCGTCGGCATGTGGGCGGTGCCCGCCACCTCCCGCCGCGGGGAGGGCGGCGGGAGGTGACGGGCACCGGGGCGAAGGGCGTCAGCGTGCGAGGCGGATCCGGGTGACGGTGTCCTCGGTCGCGGTGGCGCCGGACTTGTCGACCACGTAGGCGGTGCCGTCGGTGATCTCCACGTGGTTCGGGTTGGCGCCGGTGGCGATGGTCTCCTCGACCACGCCCTTCCTCACGTCCACCCGGGTCACGTTGGCGGCGGTGCGGTTGACCACCAGGACGTCGCCGGAGCGCTCGTCGGTGGCCACGGACAGGGCGCCGGCGCCGGTCGCCACGGACCGGGTGACGGCGCCCGACTTCAGGTCGACCACGGACAGGGTGCCCGAGGTCTGGTCGGCGGTGTAGGCGGTCTTGCCGTTCTTGGACAGCGAGACCGAGATCGGGCCGTCACCGGCCGGGAGGAAGCGCGGGGTCTCGGAGCCCCGCGCCAGCTCGATCAGACGGTCGTTGTTGAGGTCGGCCGCGTAGAGCGTGCCGGTCTTCTCGTTGACGGTCAGGCCGGTGGGGCCGGCGCCCTCGACGGTGACGCGCTCCTTCTCCTTCAGGGTCTTGGTGTCGAAGGCGACCAGGGTGCCGTCGCCGAAGGCGCTCGCCCACACCGTGTCGTGCTTCTCGTCGACGACGATCTCGCGGGCGTGGTTGACGTCCGGCAGGCTGGCGAGGTGCTCGCCGGTGCGCTGGTTGTAGACGGACACGGTGTTGTTGCGGGTGTTCGTCGTCCAGACGGTGTTGTGCTCGTCGTCGACGGCGACGCCGTAGACCGCCTCGACGGCGCCGGTGGCGGTGTCGGTGACCGGCGGGGTGAAGTCGGCCTCGATCTTCAGGGTCTTCGGGTCGACCTTCAGCAGGTGCGACTCGGTGACCGGCGGGCGGCCCACGGCGGCGGTGACCCACAGCACGTTGTTCCGCTCGGAGTAGGACGACTGGTACAGGCCCTTGGTGAGCGTGGCGGTGGTGACCGACGAGCCGGCGGACTGCGCGGACGCGGTGCCCGCCAGGGTGAGGGTGCTGCCCGCGGCGACCGCCACGGCTATGGCGGTGGCGACCGCGGCGCGGCGGCGGACGGAGGTGGCGGGGATGGACATGGTGGTGAAACTCCCTTTTCTCGGTGATGAACGGACAACTGCGGAGGGGGAAGTGGCTCGGGTGGCCGCCCGGAGACGGCGGTTTCAGGCGCCCGCGGCGGGACCGGCGGCGCTGCGGCGGCGGACGACGAGGAGCGTGGTGGCGGCGGCCCCGGCCGCGCCGCCGGCCGCCGCGGCCGCCGCGGACCAGGCGATCGTGGCGTAGGAGACGGGGCTTTCGACGGACGCCGCGGCCAGGGTCCCGGCGGGGGTGTCCGGGGTGGTGGTCCCGGACGTCGGGGAGGATGCGGCGGCCCCGTCCGTCGCGGTGACGACCGTGAACTCCACCTTCAGCGTGGTGGCCGGGTTCGGGGCGAGGAAGCGCAGCCAGTGGCCGCCCGCGGAGGTGTCCACCGGGACGGTGACCTCACCTTCGCGGGTGCCGCTGTCGTCGATGTCCCACTGTCCGAGGATGGCTTCGTCGTCGAGCTTGACAGTGACCTTTTCCCCGGCGGGGAACCCGGTCACCGTGAAGTGCAGGGTGCCGCCGGGCCGCACCTGGTCGGCGGTGATCTCGGCCTTGGCCCCGGCGGCGTTGGTCGCGCTGGCGGGGGCGCCCCAGGCGGCCGGCGCGGGGCTCGCGGCACCGTCCGTCGCGGAGGTGCCGGTCACGCCGGTCGGGGAGGTGCCCGCGGCGCCGGACGTCACCGTGAAGTCGGCCCGGAGGCTGGTGGGCGGGTTCGGGGCGAGGAAGCGCAGCCAGTGCGCGCCCTTGGCGGTGTCGGCGGGGACGGTGACGCCACCGGCGTACGACCCGTCGGAGCCGACCGTCCACTGGCCGAGGATCTTGCCGTCGTCCAGCTTGACCGTCAGCTGCTGACCGGCCGGGAAGCTGGTCACCCGGAACGAGACCCTGCCCCCCGCGGCCACCCGGGAGCCCGCGGTGAGGGTGGCGGACGTGCCCGCCGCCACATCGCCGGAGCCGGAGCCGCCCGTCGTCCCCGTCGCACCGCCGGCGCCGCCCGTACCGCTGCCCGAGCCGCCGCCCGTGCCGCCGGAACCGCTGCCCGTGCCGCCGCCCGCCGAACCGCCGCCGGAACCGTTCCCCTTGGGCGAGGTGACGGTGATGTCGGCCTTCAGACTGGTGGCGGGGGAGGGGGCGAGGACACGCAGCCAGTGCTTGCCGGCCGGGACGGAGGCGGGGACGGTCACCGTGCCGGAGAACGTCCCGTCGGCCTTCACCGCGTCGGACCACTGGGCGAGGATCTCACCGTCGTCCAGCTTCACCGTGACGTCCTGTCCCCCGACGAAGCCCGAGAGGGTGAAGGACACCTTGCCGCCGGCCGCCACCTCCCGCCCGCCGGTGAGCTTCACCGCGGGCTCGGTGACCGCCGACGGGGAGGGCGTGGGCGTGGGCTGCGCGGTCTGCGAGGGTGTGGGGGCCGGTGTCGGAGCGGGAGCGGCGGCCGTGACCGTCAGGTCCTCGCTGCGGACGCTCGTCTGCGGGGCCAGGAACCGCAGCCAGTGCCCGCCGCCGGCGCTCGCGTCGGCGGGGACTGTGACCGAGCCCGCGACGCTTCCGTCGTCGCCGACGGTGAACTGCTTCAGCAGCGTCGCGTCGTCGAACTTGACGCTCAGGGTGGCCCCGGCCGGGAACCCGGTGGCCGTGAAGGGGACCGCGCCGCCCTGCTCCACGCTCCCGGCACCCAGGGTGACCGAGGGCGCGGCCGTGTCCTCCGCCAGTGCCACCGCGCCGGCGGCCCCCGTGTCGCCGGTGGCGGCCATGGCCAGGGGGGCGGCGCACAGGGCGCCCAGACCGAGGGCCGCGCCGGCGGTCAGGGCGACCGCACGGCTCAGCCGGGCACCGGAGGGCGAAGCGGATCTTTCAGAGGTCATGGAAACTGCTCCTGGCAGGAGAAACGTCACGGAGAAGGACGTTCGAACAAGAGGGGCACATCGAGGGCGGCGAAGCCGGCGCGGAACGGGATGCGCGATCAACTAAGGTAAGGCTAACCTAACCTACAGATGGTGGACAGTCAAGATCATGGAAAGTCAACCGGAGTCCGCGTCCCCGCACCTCTCGGAGCCCCCGGAAGGCGCCCCGCACCGCCCGCCCCGTCTGCCCAGGCCGCATCCGGTGCCCCGCCTCGCCCGGCCGGTGTGCACACTGCCGGAACCGGGCGGCGAGGACGCCTTCTGGGCGGACGTGCGGGCCCGCGGCGGCACGCCCCTGGTGGGCCCCGACCCGCGCGGCGACGCCGACCACCGGGCGGTGACGTTCCTGTGGCGCGGCACCCCCGGCACCCGAGCCGTCGAGGTCCTGCCCAACAAGCTCGGCGACCCCCGCGACCCCGACGGCAACCTCATGGAACGCGTCCCCGGCACGGACGTCTGGCACTGGACCCTGCGTCTGCGGCACGACTGGCGCGGCACCTACGACCTGTACGTCGACGAGGGCGACGGACCGGACCCGGGAACCCCCGCCTGCCGGCGCCGTCTGCGCTCCCTGCGCCGCACCGACCCCTTCAACCCCCGCACGCTGCCCCACCGCTGGGAGACGGAGCCGGTGTCGTACGCGGAACTCCCGGCCGCCCCGCGCGCGGTGGACTGGGAACCGCGGCCCGGCATCCCGCGGGGCACCGTCACGGAGCACACCGTGGCGAGCGCCCGCCTCGGCGGCTCCCGCCGGGTCTGGCTGTACGAACCGCCCGGCGCGGTCCGGGAGCCGGCGGAGCTGCCGGTGCTGGTGCTGCTCGACGGCGAGCACTGGCAGCCCCGCCTCGGGCTCTCCCACCTCCTCGACAACCTCGTCGCCGACGGCCGCATCCCGCCCGTCGCCGCCGTGCTGCCGGAGGCCGTGGACGAGGCCACCCGCTGGGCCGAACTCTCCTGCCGGCCCGAGTACGTCGACTTCCTCACCGGTGAACTGCTGCCGTGGGCGGCGGGGTTCCTGCCCCTCGGCGACGATCCGGCGCACACCGTGATCGCCGGGCAGAGCCTCGGCGGACTCACCGCCGCCTACGCCGCGGCGGCGGCACCGCACCGCTTCGGCAACGCCCTCGTCCAGTCGGGCTCCTTCTGGTGGCCGGTGGAACCGGAGCCGGAGTGGCTCACCGGGGCCCTCGCCCGGACGCCCCGGCTGCCGGTGCGTTTCCGGCTCTCCTTCGGCGCACAGGAATGGGTGGCCCTGCCCGCCGCGCGCAGGCTGCGCGACACCCTGACGGCCCTCGGTTACCACGACTCCTCCTACCGGGAGTTCAACGGCGGACACGACTACCTCTGCTGGCGCACGGAACTGGCGGACGGGCTGGTGGAACTGCTGGGCCGCTGAGCCGGCTGCGGGGACCACTCCCGGCCCGCCGACACCCGGCGCACGCACCGCTCGTACGGTGCGGGGCCGAAGCGGGGCGTCCAGCCGGACGGAACCGCGCGCCACGCGCGCCACGCGCGCCACGCGCGCCACGCGCGCCACGTGGGCCACGTGGGCCGGCGGCCCCCGGCGTTCTCCAGGACCGGGTGGCCCTCCCGGCCGTCCTCGGGGCCGGGACCGAAGGGGCAGGCCGGTTCCGGGGTCATGCGTCCAGCTCCTTCAGGCGGGCGGCCAGGACCGCCGCGACGTCGTCGAGGTACCGGTCCCGCATCAGCTGCGGGTGGGTGCAGTCGAGGTTGTGGTTGTCGAGGGCGCCGGTGACGTACGGACGCCAGGACTCCCTGGTCAGCCAGGACTCGGCGCGCGGGGCGGCGGCGGTGAAGAACAGCACGTCGCCGTCGTACGGGCGGTGTTCGTGCTCGCGCATCATGCGGGCGTGGTTGGGGACGATGTCGACGATCCGGGACAGGGTGCGGTCGGTGAGCCCGGCCAGCGGGCTGCCCGCCCGGCGCAGCGTGGTGAGCACGTCCTCGCGGGTGCGTTCGCCGGTACGGTCGAAGCCCGCCATGCGCAGCACGGCCGTCAGCGCGTCGCCCTCCTCCGGAGCCGGACGCTCCCGCCACTGCTCGGAGGGGAAGGCGTCCAGCAGCGCGAGGAGTTCGACCTCCTCGCCGGCCTCCTGGAGCAGGACGGCGACCGTGTGCGCGAGGACACCGCCGACCGACCAGCCCAGCAGGCGGTACGGGCCGTGCGGCTGGACCTCGCGGATCCGCTCCGCGTAGTCCTCGGCCTCCTCCCGGAGCGTGCGCGGCAGCGCCTCGTCACCGGTCAGACCGCGGGCCTGGAGCCCGTACACCGGCTGCTGCGGGCCGAGCCGCGCGGTCAGTCCCGCGTAGCACCAGGCGAGGCCGCCCGCCGGGTGGACGCCGAACAGCGGTGTCCGGTCGCCCTCGGCGCGCAGCGGCAGGACGACGCCGAGGGCGTCCCCGGCGGCCGGTGCGGCGGCGTCCAGCCGGGCGGCGAGCCCGGCCGGCGTCGGCGCCTCGAACAGGGAGCCGATGGTCAGCTCGGCGCCGAACTCCTCGCGGACCCGGCCGACCAGGCGCACCGCCAGCAGCGAGGTCCCGCCCAGGTCGAAGAACGCGTCGTCGGGGCCGGCCCCTTCCACGCCCAGCACCTCGGCGAACAGGCCGGTCAGCGCCTCCTCACGGGCGGAGGCGTACGGCCGCCCGCCGGTGCCGCCGGCGAACACGGGGGCGGGCAGCCCGCGCCGGTCCAGCTTGCCGTTGGGGGAGAGCGGGAAGGCGTCCAGGGCGACGACGGCCGCCGGGACCATGTGCTCGGGCAGCTCCCGGGCCAGCGCCGCCCGGACCCCGGCCGGATCGGCGCTGCCGGTCACGTAGCCGAGGAGCCGGTCGTCGCGGACCAGGGCGCACGCCGCGTCCACGCCGGGGCGGGCGGCCAGCGCCGCCTCGACCTCACCGAGTTCGATGCGCTGGCCGCGGAGCTTGACCTGGTGGTCGGTGCGGCCGAGGTACTCGACCTCGCCGTTCGCCGTCCACCGGGCCAGGTCCCCGGTGCGGTACATGCGGGTGCCGGCCGGACCGAAGGGGTCGGCGACGAACCGGGCCGCGGTCAGCTCCGGCCGGCCCAGGTAGCCGTCGGCGAGCTGCGTACCCGCCAGGTACAGCTCGCCGGGGACGCCGGGCGGGCAGGGCTGGAGGGCGGCGTCCAGGACGTACAGGCGGGTGTTCCACACCGGCCGCCCGATCGGCACCGGGCCCGTGTCCGCCGGGTCGCACGCGTGGTACGTCACGTCGACGGCGGCCTCGGTCGGCCCGTAGAGGTTGTGCAGCTCCACGCCGGACAGGGCGCGGGCGAACGCGGACGCCGTCTCGCGCGGGAGGGCCTCGCCGCTGCAGAACACCCGGCGCAGCGCGTCCGCGCAGCCGGCGGCCTCCGGGGCGGCCAGGAACACCTGGAGCATCGACGGTACGAAGTGGCAGGTGGTGACCGCCTGTTCACGGATCAGCCGGGCCAGGTGGAGCGGGTCCTTGTGGCCGCCGGGCTCGGCGACGACCAGCGTCGCGCCCTCGCGCAGCGGCCAGAAGAACTCCCACACCGACACGTCGAACGACGACGGCGTCTTCTGGAGCACGCGGTCCCCGGCCGTCAGCCCGTACTGGTGCTGCATCCACCGCAGCCGGTTGTCGATCGCCCGGTGCGGCACGACCACGCCCTTGGGGCGGCCGGTGGAACCGGAGGTGTAGATGACGTACGCCGGGTGGGCGGGGGTGAGGGCGCGGGGCGGGTCGGTCCAGGCGTACGACGACACGTCGAGCCCGTCCAGCAGGACCACCTCGGTGCCGGCGCTGTCCGGGAGACGGCCGGCGCGGTCGGTGACGGCGCACACCGGTGCGGCGTCGCCGAGCATGTAGGCCAGCCTCTGCGCCGGGTAGTCCGGGTCGAGCGGCAGGTAGGCGGCGCCCGACTTCAGCACCGCGAGCAGGGTCACGACCAGGTCCACCGAGCGCGGCACCGACACCGCCACCACCGCGCCCGGCCGGGCGCCGAGACGCTGGAGGTGCCGGGCGAGCCGGTTGGCGCGGGTGTTCAGCTCCGCGTAGGCCAGCTCGGTGTCCCCGAAGACCAGCGCGGTGGCGTCCGGGGTGCGGGCGGCCCGCGCCTCGATCGGTCCGACGAGCGTGGTCGGCGGCAGCGCCCGTTCCGTGCGGTTGAACTCCTCGACGACGAGGTCGGCCTCCGCCGGGGTCGCGACGGCGTGCACCGCCAGGGGCTGCTGCGGGTCGGTGCCGGCCAGCCGGTCCAGCAGGTCCAGGAACCGTTCCTGGTGCGCGGCGAGGCCGGAGTCCCCGTACAGCGCGGGGTTGCCGTCGTGGTCGACGCGCAGGCCCCGGCCGTCGGCGCGGTCGTAGACGTTGACCGTCAGGTCGTCCACCGGCCCCGCCGACAGGTTCCTCGCCCGGGCGGGGGCGCCCGCGAAGTCCACGCCGTAGTCGAAGGGCATGACGTTGACGAGCGGGCCGACCAGCGCCCGGCCCTCGCCGAGCAGGCCCAGGTCGCGGCGGATGTCCTCGTAGCGGTAGCGCTGGTGGCGGCGGACCTCGCGGATGCCGAGCACCACCCGCCGGACCAGCTCGGCGAAGGTCTCCTCGGGGGAGACGGTCAGCCTCAGCGGCAGCACGTTCATGACCATGCCGGGCACGCGCAGCGCCACCGAACCCATGCGGCCCATCATCGGCAGGCCCAGCACCACGTCGGTACGGGCCGTGGCGCGGGCGGTGCACAGGGCCTGCGCCGCGATCAGCACGTCCGGCCAGGTCGCGCGGAGCCGGGTCGCGAGGTCCTTGAGCCGCTCGGTGGCGTCCGGGGAGAGGTGGGCGGTGCGGCGCAGGAAGGTGCGGGACGGGAGCGCGCCGCGGCCCGCGAGCCGTGGCGCCTCCGGCCGGTCGGCGAACGCCTCGGCCCAGTGCGCCCGGTCGGCCTCGAACGCGGCCGACTCCCGGTACGCGGTGTCGTCCGCGACCAGGTCGGCCAGGTGGCCGAAGCCGCGCGGGGCGGGTTCCTCACCGCGGACGAGCGCCGAGTACACCTCGGCGGTGCGGCGCACCACCAGCGAGTAGCCGTACCCGTCCATGACGAGGTGGTGGACGCGCTGGTACCACAGCCACCGGTCGGCGCCGACCCGGAACAGGGCGTGGCGGAACAGCGGCCCGGCCGCCAGGTCGAACGGCTCGGCGAGGTCGGCGCGCATCCAGGCCTCGGCCTCGGCCTCGGTGTCCGACTCCCGTACGGTCAGCGGCGGTTCGACGACGTCCGACACGTGCTGCACGGGGCCGTCCGGGGTGTCCTCGATCCGCACCCGCAAGGCCTCGGTCTCGTCCGTCACCCGGCGCAGGGCGCGGGCGAACCGCACCGGATCGAGCGGTCCGTCGATCTCCAGGCACTCGGCGGTGTTCTGCGCGGGACTGAGCGGGTCCAGGGCCTGGGCGAACCACATGCCCGTCTGGGCCGCCGTCAGGGGCAGGACGCTCATACCGCCCCCAGCAGGGACGCCCACGCCTCGATGACGGGCCGTTCGGCGAGGTCGGCGAAGGAGGCGGTCACGTCGTGCTCGCGGCGCCAGCGCTCCAGCAGCGCCATGACGCGGACCGAGTCGAGGCCGTGGTCGACCAGGTTCTCGTCGACGGGTATGTCCGTCGGGTCCTCGCCGAGGCAGTCGGCGACGTCGGTGCGGATTCGCTCAAGGGTCAGCGCCATGGTCAGACCTCCGTCAGGAGCGCGTCGGTGGTGGTGACGACCGCGCAGCGGCCGGCGGCCCAGCGCAGTGCCATGTCGTGGTCGGCGCGGGAGAAGTCGGCGACGGCGTCGGCGACGACGAACGCCTGGACGTCCCGCTGCCAGGCGTCGGCGGCGGTCATCAGCACGCCGATGTGCGCGTACACGCCGGTGAGGACGATCTGGTCGCGGCCCCCCTCGCGCAGCAGGTCCGCCAGCCCCGTGCGCACGAACGCGCTGTACTTCCACTTGGTGAGCACGGTCTCCCCGGCCTCGGGGGCGACGGCCTCGGGCGCGGCGAGCCTCTCCGGGTCGTCGGGGACGCCGGGCCCCCAGAAGTCGAGCTGGAGGCCCCGCTGCCGGGGCGTCTGACCACCGCGCTGGGCGGAGTGGAGGACCGGCACGCCCAGGCGCCGGTACTCCTTGAGCAGACGGGCGGTGTTGCCGAGCATGCCGGTCAGGGGCTGCTCGCCGGAGGGGAAGGCGGACAGGAAGTGCTGTTGCAGGTCGTGCACGAGCAGGACGGCGCGCGCGGGGTCCACGGTCCAGGACACCCGGTTCTCCGGGAGTTCGTCCGGTGCCGGGAGCGGATAGGGGGCGATGGCGGGGAGTGTCATGGGGGAGTCCTCTCGGTACGGTCAGGCCTGTCCGGCGGCGGACCGCAACTGCGTCTTGCTGATCTTGCCGACGCCGGTCCGGGGAAAGGCGTCGACGAATTCGACGAGGTCGGGGACCTTGTAGGCGGCGATGCCGCGTTCCCGGACGAACCGTTTGACCGCGACCGGCTTCAGCGGCTCGGCGCCCCGCCGCAGGATCACGTAGGCGAGGGAGCGTTCGCCGAGGTACTCGTCGGGCACCGAGACCACCGACACGTCGTGCACCGACGGGTGGGCCAGGATGATGTTCTCGACCTCCTCCGGCGCGATCTTCTCGCCGCCCCGGTTGATCTGGTCCTTGGCCCTGCCCTCCACGACGAGGTGGCCGGTCGGGGTGCGGCGCACGATGTCGCCGGTGCGGTAGAAGCCGTCCTCGGTGAAGGACCGCCGGTTGTGGTCGGGGGCCCGCCAGTAGCCGCGGATCGTGTACGGACCCCGGGTCAGCAGGTGCCCGAACTCGCCCTCGGGGACGTCGCGGTCCTCGTCGTCGACGATGCGGACCTCGTCGTCCGGGGAGATCGGCCGGCCCTGCGTGGTGACGACCGTCTCGGTGTCGTCGTCCCGCCGCGTGTAGTTGACCAGGCCCTCGGCCATGCCGAACACCTGCATCAACGTGCAGCCGAGCGCGGGCTCCAGCCGGCGGGCGGCCTGCTCGCTGTACTTGGCGCCGCCGACCAGCACCAGCTCCAGGGTGGACAGGTCGTGCCCGGTGGCGGACGCGGCCTCGGTCCACACCAGGGCCAGGGGCGGCACCAGGGCCGTCATGGTGATCCGCTCGGCCTCGATCAGCGGGAACGCGGTGGCCGGATCGGGCTTCGGGGCGAGCACCGCCGTGCCGCCCGCGTACAGGACACCCAGCCAGCCCGGGGAACTCATCGGGAAGTTGTGCGCGGCCGGCAGCACGACCAGGAAACGCGTGTCGTCGTCCACGCCGCAGATCTCGTCGGAGCCCCGCAGCGAGTACAGGTAGTCGTCGTGGGTGCGCGGGATCAGCTTGTTCAGGCCCGTCGTCCCGCCGGAGAGCTGGAGGAACGCCAGCTCGTGCGGCTCGGGCCCGTCGAACGGACCGGACGGCTCGCACGGCACCTCGCTCAGCGCCGTGTGCTCACCGGGGTCCCCGGCCACGAACACGTGCCGCAGTCCCGGCGTCCGCTCCCGTATCCGCGCGGCCAGGTCCCGGTGGTCGAAACCGGCGTGCCGGTCGGGGACGACGTACGCGACGGCTTCGGTGAAGGAGCAGAAGTGGGAGATCTCCGTCTCGCGGTGGGCGGGCAGCGCGTACACCGGCAGCGCGCCGATGCGGAACAGGGCGAAGACCACCTCGACGAACTCGCCGACGTTCGGCAGCTGCACGACGACCCGGTCGCCCTTGGCGATGCCGCGTGCCAGGAACCCGGCGGCGAGCCGGTCGGCGCGCGCGTCCAGCTCCCGGTACGTCCAGGTGCGGCGCTCGGGCGCCGGGTCGACCAGGGCGATCCGGTCGGGGTGGGCGGCGGCCCGCTCGCGCAGCATGCCGCCGAACGTCTCGCCGCGCCAGTGACCGGCGGCCCGGTAGCGCTCGGCGAACTCGGGCGGCCAGGTGGGGGCGTCCACACCGGGGGTGAGGGTCACAGTGCTGCTCCTACGGCGTGCAGGAAGGTACGGAACTTGGCTGCGGTCTCCGCGGTCTCGGCCTCCGGCGTGGAGGCGGCCACGACCCCGGCGCCGGCGAACAGCCGCAGGGTCGTGCCCTCGGCCTCGGCGCAGCGGATCGTCACCACCCACTCGCCGTCGCCGTCGGCGTCCTGCCAGCCGACCATGCCGGTGTAGGCGCCGCGGTCGAAGGGCTCCGACTCGGCGATCACCCGCCTGGCCCGCTCGGTGGGCGTGCCGCAGACCGCCGGGGTGGGGTGCAGCGCGGACGCCAGGTCGAGGGCGGTGGTGTCCGGGGCGGAGACCTCGCCGGTGACCGTGGTCGACAGGTGCCACATGGCGGCGGTGCGCACCAGCGTGGGCCGCTCGGGCACGTCCAGCGCGCGGCAGAAGGGCGCCAGGGCCTCCCGTACGGCGGCCACGACGACGGCGTGCTCGTGCAGGTCCTTCTCGGACTCCAGCAGAGCCGCCGCGCGCCGCACGTCCTCGGCGAGGTCGGTGCTGCGCGGCGCCGATCCGGCGAGGGGGTTGGCGGTGAGCCGGCCGCCCCGGCGGGAGACCAGCAGTTCGGGGCTGGCGCCGACCAGGGTGCGGCCCGGTCCGCTCGGCACGGCGAAGGTGTAGCCGGCCGGGTCGCGGCGGGCCAGGCGGCGCAGCATGGCCGGCAGGTCCGGTTCCCGGGCGGAGGTCAGCTCCAGGGTGCGGGCGAGGACGACCTTGTCGAACTCCCCGGCCCGCATCCGCGCCACCGCGGCGGCGACCGCCTCGCCGTACCGTCCCGCGGCCGGGACCTCCCGGACCCGCCACTCGGGACGGTGCCGGTCCTCGGGCACGGGCAGCGCGATCAGCGGGTCCTCGCGCAGGGGCGGTGCCCAGCGCACCGAGTCGGGCACCGCCAGCGCGGCCGGGGCGTCCGGGGCGAAGGGCAGCGCCCCCACGACCACCGGCACGGGGGCGCCCGGGCGGCGCAGCGCCTCCAGCGTCTCCCGCACCCGCCGGGCCGGGGGACGGGAGTCCTCGGGTATCCCGGCGGCGGTGCCGCGTCCCAGGAGCGTGCGGTGGGGGGTGGCGAGGAAGCGGTCGGTCGCGGGGCGGTAGGACTCCAGCAGCGCGGTCGCGGCGCCGGGGGTGACCGGTGCTCCGGTGGGCCGGTGCGGGGTGTCGGGCAGCGGTTCGTGCAGGGGTTCGTGCAGGGAAAGGGACATGGCTGTCTCCAGTGGGGAGGACGTGTGCCGAGGGCCCGGGTCAGGCCCGCAGGGTGGCGCCGCCGTCGACGTACAGGTCGTGCATGGTGATGTGCCGGGCGCGGTCGGAGGCCAGGAAGACGACGGCGTCGGCGATGTCGGAGGGGTCGGCGATCCGGCCGAGCGGGATGCCCGTGCGGTAGGCCGCCGGGTCGCCCTCGATCACCCGCCGGGCGGAGGCCTCCTCCTCGCCCGCCGTCCACAGGGCGCGCTGCATGTCGGTCATGGTCGAGCCGGGGGAGACCGTGTTGCAGCGCACGCCCTGCCGCGCGACCTCCAGGCCCAGGCATCTGGTGAACATGACCGCGGCGGCCTTGGACGCGGCGTAGGCGGCGAAGCCCGCGCGGGGGACGCCTCCCGCGTTGGAGGCGACGGTGACGATGCTGCCGCGGCCACGCCCGGCCATGCGGCGGGAGGCGGCGCGCGAGACGTGGAACACCCCGGTGGTGTTGACCGCGAAGTGCGCTGCCCAGTCCTCGTCGGAGAGGCCGGCGACGGGTCCGTCGCGCAGGATGCCGGCCACGTTGACGGCGATGTCCAGCGGGCCGAGGGTCTCCTCGGTCTCGGCCACCAGCGTGTCCACGGCGGTGGCGTCGGTGACGTCCAGCGGGCGGGCGGTGACCCGCCCGTCGTGCCGGGCGGCGAGTGTCTCCACGCCCGCGGGGTCGAGGTCGGTGGCGACCACGCGGGCGCCCTCCTCGACGAGGGCCGTGACCACCGCCGCGCCGATGCCCCGGCCCGCCCCCGTCACGAGGGCGAGCCGGCCGTCGAGTCCGGGCATCACGAGGCGAGCGCCTTCGTCACGTCGTCCAGGACGATCCGGGCGGCCAGGGGGCCGCCGGCGCTGTTCCAGGCGGAACCCTGGACGACCACGACGTGGCCCTCCTGCTCGGCCTTGAGCCTGCTGAAGTTGGGCACCTTCTGGGCCTCGGCGTACGCCTCCTCGCCGTCGGCCTTCTCGCCGAGGGTGCCGAAGAACAGCCAGTCGCCGTCGATGGTGGACAGCTTCTCCAGGCTGACCGGCTCGCTGTGGCCGGTGCCCACGCCCTGCTGGTCCTCGGGCCGCTGAAGGCCCAGGGCGGTCAGGGTGGCGCCCACGTGGCCCACGCCCCGGCCGACCGCCGACGGCGCCTTGTTCTGCCAGCGGATCACGCTGACGACCGCTCCGGCGTTCTCGCCGAGCTTCCCCTTGGCGGCCGTCACGTCGGAGTCGAAGCCGGTGAGGATCTTCTCGGCCTCGGCCTTCCGGTTCAGCGCGTCGGCCGTGGCGGTGAAGGCCTTCTTCCAGTCCTCGTTCAGCTTGGCGGTGACCACGGTCGGGGCGATGGACTCCAGCTTGGAGACCTCGCCCTTCACCGCCGTGGTCTCGTCGAGCAGGATCAGATCGGGCTGGAGCGCGGCCAGCTTCTCCATGTCGGCCTCAGCGACCGTGGCGACCACCTGCGCCGCGCCCGCCTTGTCGGCCAGGTACGTGGACACGCCCTTCTGACCGCGTCCGGCGGTGGCGCCGGCCGGCTCGATGCCGAGCGCGAGGGCGGCGTCCAGGGTGGGCTCGCTGAGCGTCACGACCTTCTTCGGCTCGGCGGGCACGTCGACCTTGCGGCCCGTGGCGTCGGTGACCTGACGGGTGCCGGCCTCCGAGCCGCCCGCGCTGTCGCCGCCGCCGTCGTCACCGCAGCCGGTCAGGAGCAGGGCTCCGGTGACGACGGCGGCGGAGGCGAGGACGGTTCTGCGGGAGGCACGTGCAGGGGACATGAAGGAGTCGCTCCTCGGAAGGGTGGTGGAAAACGGGAAACGGGAAACGGAGAACGGGGGCGGGACGGGGAGATGGGAACGGGGAAACGGGTCTGGACGAGGGAAGGCGGGCGAGACGGGGGAAGGTGCGGGCGGGACGGGGAAGGGGAGGCGCGGGAGGGGAGCCGGCGGGCGGAAGGGTGCGCGAGGCGACGGGTCAGGGGGTGGGGCCGCCCAGCAGGCGGACCAGTCCGTCCGCCAGAGCGCCGTGCCAACAGGCGTAGTCGTGACCGCCGTTGAACTCGGTGCGGGTGACCCGGTGGCCGGTCGTGCGCAACGCGTCGTACAGGGCGCGGCTGTGGTCGACCATGACGCCCTCGTGCAGTCCGACGTCCAGGTGGACGCGCACCGGCCGGGCGGTTCCGGCGGCGTAGCGGGCGACGAGCCAGGGCGTGCCGTGGACCGGCGGTTTGGGCCCGGCCGGCGGCGGCTGTCCGGGCCGCCACCACAGGGAGGCGGACTGGGCGAGGACGTTGCCGAACCGGTCGGGCCGCAGGTACGCGGCGTACAGCGCGGTCACGCCGCCGAGGCTCTGCCCGGCGACCACGGTGCGTTCGGAGTCCGTGGCCAGCGGCCAGCGTCCGGCCGCCCAGGGCAGCAACTCGTCCGCCAGGAAGGTGACGAACGGTTCCCGGCCGCCGAGGTCGCGCCAACGGGTCCGCCGGTCCACGGCGTCCGGTGCCAGCACGGCCAGCGGCGGCAGCGCGCCGTCGGCGATCAGCGCGTCCAGCGTGTCGCCGAGTCCGAGCCGCCCGAACCACATGTCGCCGTCGCACAGCACCACGGCCGGCAGGGGCGCACGGGTGCCGGCTTCGTGACCCGGCGGCAGATAGACCCAGGCGTCCCGGTCCCCGACCGGCGCCGAGCCCGGGACCCGGTGCCGCTCGACCCGCCCGGCCGGCACCGTGCCCCGCCGCCCGGCCCACCGCTGGGCGGGTGCGTCGGGCAGGGCGAAGACCGAGGCGTCGGACTCGCCGCGGCGGGTGGCTACGGTACGGCGGTTGAGCGGGTCGGCCGCGGCGAACGCGGTCAGCGACCGCAGCCGCTGCTGGAGTCCGTCCGGGTCCGAGGGCGGTTCCCGGAGCGAGATGTCGGCGGCCAGCCGGTAGGAGCCGCGGTGGTCGGCGCGCAGCCGGAGCCCCAGGTGCCAGACGTCGGTGCCCGGAACCCGCTCCAGCAGTGAACCGGCCAGGTGGGCGCGGTCGGTGAGGCGGTTGCCGAAGAAGAGCACCTGCCGGGTGGCGCGGTGACCCCGCCACAGGAACGTGACCGCCCGATGGCCGGGCGCACCGTCGAACACCTCGACGAGCGGGGTGCCCAGACTCTCCGCCTCCTGCCAGAACTCGGCGGCCAGGGCCGCCCGTCGGGCGTCGTCGGCCCCCTCCACGGCCTCCAGCAGCCGCGCGACGCGCGGTCCCGTCACCCGCTCCGGGCGGATGTCCGGTGCGGTGGCACCGCGAGGGGTGGATCGAGTGAGCGTGGTCATCGGTGTTCTCCGTGAACCGCTGGTCGGAGCGTGCAGGGCAGGCGGAACTGCCGACGAAATCGTCAACAGCCAAGGTAAGGCTAGCCTAAGCTAAGCACATGTCCACTGGAATGTGTGTCCTGCACCTAGACGCTTCGGTGCCCGTCGTCCGGCGCTCCGCCCCCCGGACGGCCGTCTCGTGAGCACCACGACGGCCGCAGCCCCACCGAGGAGGGAGCAGGACGGGAAGAGGCCCCGCACCAGGGCCCCCCGACGCGCGGCGGGCCTGCTCCTCGGCGTCCTCCTGCTCGTCGGGGCGACCGCCCTCTCCCTGGCCGTGGGAGCCAGGCAGATACCGCTCGACCAGGTCTGGTCCGCGCTGTTCGACCCGTCCGGCACCGAGAACGACGCGATCGTCCGGGACCTGAGGCTGCCCCGCACGCTCATCGGCGCCGCCGTCGGCGCCGCCCTCGGCCTCGGCGGCGCCGTCATGCAGACCCTGACCCGCAACCCGCTCGCCGACCCCGGACTCCTCGGCGTCAACGCGGGCGCGTCGGCCGCGGTCGTCACCGCGATCGGGGTCCTCGGCATCACGTCGTTCACCGGATACCTGTGGTTCGCACTCGCCGGCGCGGCCCTCGCCGCCACCGCCGTCAACGCCCTCGGCGGCGGCCGGTGGGCGACGCCGGTGCGGCTCGCGCTGGCCGGGACCGCCGTCAACGCGGCCCTGTTCGGCTACGTCAACGGCCTCTCGCTGTGGCACCTGAGCACGCTGGACGAGATGCGGTTCTGGTCGGTCGGCACCCTGGCCAACCGCGAGGTTTCCCTGCTGGTCACCGTGGCGCCGCTGCTCCTGGGCGGCGCCGTGCTCGCCCTCGCCCTGGCCCGGCCGCTCGCTGCGGTCGCCCTCGGCGAGGACCACGCGCGGGCACTGGGGACCCGGGTGCGGCGCGTGCGGGTGCTCTCCGTGATCGCCATCACCCTGCTGTGCGGCGGCGCCACCGCCGTGTGCGGGCCGATCGGCTTCATCGGCCTGATGATCCCGCACGCCGCCCGCGCCTTCTGCGGGCCCGACCCGCGTCGGCTCATCCCCTGCTGTGCGGTGTTCGCACCGGTGCTGCTGCTCGTCTCGGACGTGATCGGCCGCGTCGTGATGCCGCCGTCCGAGATCGAGGTGGGCACGGTCACCGCGTTCCTCGGCGGACTGCTCTTCATCCATCTCGTACGGCAGCGGAAGGTGGCCCAGCTGTGAGCCTCGTGAAGGACACCCCCGTGCGGGCCCGCGCGGAGGTGCGGCGCGGACTGCTGCGCACCGGCCGCTGGTCGCTGCGCTACGGCGCCCGGACCCTGCTGGTCTGCGTGGTGCTCGCCGTGCTCACGGCAGGCGCCATGGTGCTGGCCATCGGCACCGGGACCTACGAGCTGTCCCCGCCCGAGGTGCTGAGCACACTCGCCGGCGACGGGCCGCCGGGCGCCGGGTTCGTCGTCCTCGACCTGCGTCTGCCCCGCGCCCTGGTGGCCGCCCTGGTCGGCTTCGGGCTGGGCATGGCGGGCGCCGTCTTCCAGTCCCTGACCCGCAACCCGCTGGGCAGCCCCGACGTCATCGGCTTCGGCAACGGCGCCTCGGCCGGCGCCCTCGTGGCCATCATCGTCCTCGACGCGGGCGCGGCGCAGACGGCCGTCGGCGCGGTGTGCGGCGGTGCGGCGACGGCCGCCGCCGTCTACCTGCTGGCCTGGAAGCGCGGGGTGCACGGATACCGGCTGGTCCTCGTCGGCATCGGCGCCTCCTCGGTGCTGGGCGCGGCGACCAGCTTCCTGTACCTGCGCGCCGACATCGGCAAGGCCGCGCAGGCCGCCGCCTGGACGATCGGCTCGCTCAACGCCCGGGACTGGAACGACGTCCGAGTCGCCGCGCTGGGCCTGGTGGCACTGGCGCCGGTCGTCCTGGCGTACGGACGACGGCTGACCATGCTGGAGATGGGCGACGACTCCGCCGCCGCGCTCGGGGTGCCGCCCGAGCGGAGCCGCCTGGTGCTGCTCGGCGCGGGCACGGGTCTCACCGCCCTGGCGGTGGCGGCGGCCGGCCCCGTCCCGTTCGTGGCGATGGCCGCCCCGCAGCTGGCCCGCCGGATGACCCGGGCGGCGGGCCCGAACGTCCTGGCCGCCGGGTGGACCGGAGCGTTCCTGGTGACCGCCGCGGACCTGGTCACCCAGCGCCTGACCGGCTCCGCCCTGCTGCCGGTCGGTGTGGTGACCGGCGTGGCGGGCGGGGCCTACCTCGCCTGGCTGCTGCGCGCGGAGCACCGGGGCTCCCGGCTGTGACGGGGCTCCCGGCTGTGACGGGGGAGCCGGCCGCCGGGCGGGACTGACGTGCGCTCCACCACGACGGGTGGCCCCCGGCCTCCCGGCCCCCCGCCCTCGCCGGCCCGCCTCCCTGAGCGGGACTGCGGTGTGCCCCGCCACGACGGGTGGCCCCCGGCCTCCCGGCCCCCCGCCCTCGCCGGCCCGCCTCCCTGAGCGGGACTGCGGTGTGCTCCGCCACGACCGGTGGCCCCCGGGGCCTCCTGGCTTCCCCGCACCTCCGCCCCCGGCGGCCCGCCTCCCTGAGCGGGACTGAGGTGTGCCCCGCCACGACGGGTGGCCCCCGGCCTCCCGGCCCCTCCGCCCCGCCTACCCCGGGAGCGACCTGGATCGAACGCACCCCGGCCCGCGTCACCCGCCGGGGCGCCCGTCACCGGCGGTGCGCCCGATGGATGGACGGCCCTGGTCGGCGTGTCCCCGGAGCGGCTCGCCGCCGCCCTCCCGTGCCGGGGGCCGTGCAGTTGTGCCGGGGCGCCGGGCGGGTGCGTCCGCGGGGGTGCCGGCTCGTGTGACCGGGCCGGTACCGCCTTGCGCTCCGCGGTGCCTCGCCGTCCAGCACGTCGTCGACCTCCCCGCCCGCCCGGGGGTGCGGGGCGAGGGAGAGGAGCGGCGTCCGGCGCCGCACGGGACGCGGTCAGCGGGGCGGAGCGGTTCCCGGTCGTCTCACGATCACCGGGACGAGGCGGTCACCGCTTCCCCGGGGGCACCGCGCCGACCGGACCTGAGCGGCCGGTGCGGGCCGGAAGGCGGGAATACGGTAGACGAAATTGTTGACAATCTTGTTTGGCTAGATTTACGTTCGACAGGCACTCACTCAGGGAGGGCAACCATGCCGAAACAAGCCCGTCCGGGCACCGGGGAGCAGGCCAAACAGCTTGCGCTCGGGCAGCTGCGGCAGGCGATCCTGCGCGGCGAGATGGCACCGGCGCAGCGGCTGGTGGAGAACGAACTCGCCGAGCAGTTCGGCGTGACCCGGGCCAGCATCCGGGCCGCGCTGATCGACCTGGAGTCCCAGGGGCTCGTGGAACGCATCCGCAACCGCGGTTCACGGGTACGGGTCGTCACGGTCGAGGAGGCGGTGGCCATCACCGAATGCCGCCTGGTCCTCGAAGGGCTGTGCGCGGCCAAGGCCGCCGCCGCCGTCGACGACGAGCAGCTCGGTGAACTGCGGGGCCTGGGCACGGCCATGCGCAAGGCCGTGACCGCCGGCGAGCCGTTGACCTACTCGGACCTCAACCACGAACTCCACGCCAGGATCCGGGAGTTCTCCGGGCAGCGGACGGCCGTGGAGCTGCTGGAGCGGCTCAACGCCCAACTGGTGCGTCACCGTTTCCAGCTGGCGCTGCGCCCGGGGCGTCCGCAGCAATCCCTGAACGAGCACCTGGCCATGATCGAGGCGATCGAGGCCAGGGACCCACAGGCGGCCGAGGCGGCCGTCCGGGCCCACCTCACCAGTGTGATCGAGGCGCTGCGCGACTGACACACACGCGTCGAGGCGGGCGTCACCTGTTCACCAAGGAGAAGCATCCATGACGCACGGCAACGCGCCCGCCGCCACCCCACGCTCGACACTCGTCGTCACCGCGCACGCGGGGGACTTCGTGTGGCGGGCGGGTGGCGCCATCGCCCTCGCCGCCTCGCGCGGGGAGAAGGTCACCATCGCGTGCCTGACCTTCGGCGAGCGCGGCGAGTCCGCCAAGGCCTGGCGCGAGGGGAAGAAGCTGGAGGAGATCAAGGCGATCCGCCGGGAGGAGGCCGAGGGGGCCGCCGCCGCCCTCGGCGCCGAGGTCCGTTTCTTCGACGCCGGCGACTACCCGCTGACCGCCACGCCCGAGCTGACCGACAGGCTCGTCGAGGTATACCGCGCCACCCAGCCCGACGTGGTGCTCACCCACCCGGTCGAGGACCCGTACAACGGCGACCACCCGGCCGCCAACCGCATGGCCCTCGAAGCCCGCGTCCTCGCCCAGGCCATCGGTTACCCGGGCGAGGGCGAGATCATCGGCGCCCCGCCGGTCTTCTACTTCGAGCCGCACCAGCCCGAGATGAGCGGCTTCCGGCCCGAGGTCCTGCTCGACATCACCGAGGTGTGGGAGACCAAGCGCAAGGCCATGGAGTGCCTCGCCGCCCAGCAGCACCTGTGGGACTACTACACCGACCTCGCCGTCCGCCGCGGCGTCCAGCTCAAGCGCAACGCGGGCCCCAACCTGGGCCTGGCCCACAAGACCATGGCCGAGGCGTTCATGCGCCCGTACCCGCAGATCGCGAAGGAGCTGGCATGAGCGGCGTCATCGTCACCGGCCCGCCGAAGGCCGCCGCCGCGGACGTCGAGGCACTCGCCGGGTACGGCGTGGCCACCGTCAGCGAGGCCATGGGCCGCACCGGTCTGCTCGGCCCGGAGATCCGCCCCGTCCAGCAGGGGGTGCGCATCGCCGGCACCGCGGTCACCGTCCTCAGCTGGCCCGGCGACAACCTGATGATCCACGCCGCCGTGGAGCAGTGCGGCGAGGGCGACGTCCTGGTGGTCACCACCACCTCCCCGTCCACCGACGGCATGTTCGGCGAACTCTTCGCCACCGCCCTCCAGCGGCGCGGTGTGCGCGGTCTGATCATCAACGCGGGCCTCCGCGACACCCAGGAGCTGCGCGAGATGGGCTTCGCCGCCTGGTCCCGGGCCGTCTCCGCCCAGGGCACCGTGAAGGCCACGGGCGGCTCGGTCAACGTGCCGGTCGCCGTCGACGGCCAGGTGATCCGCCCCGGCGACGTGATCGTCGCCGACGACGACGGCGTGGTGGTCGTCCCTCGTGAACGCGCCCGGCGGACGGCCGAGGCGTCCGAGGCCCGCGAGGCCAAGGAGGCCGGCGCCCGCGCGGCGTTCGTCGAGGGACAACTGGGCCTGGACCGCTACGGGCTGCGGGAGAAGCTGAAGCAGCTGGGCGTCACCTACCAGTCGTACGACGAGTACACGGCGGAGGAGCGGCCGTGACCGGCTCCGAGGGGGTGCGCTGCACGCTGATGCGTGGCGGCACCTCCAAGGGCGCCTACTTCCTGGCCGACGACCTGCCCGCCGACCCCGGTGCCCGCGACGGGCTGCTGCTGCGGATCATGGGCAGCCCCGACCCGAGCCAGATCGACGGCCTGGGCGGGGCCCACCCGCTGACCAGCAAGGTCGCCGTGGTCTCCCGGTCGGCCGACCCGGACGCGGACGTCGACTACCTCTTCCTCCAGGTCGCCGTGGACACACCCGAGGTGACCGACCGGCAGAACTGCGGCAACATCCTCGCCGGGGTGGGCCCGTTCGCGGTCGAACGCGGGCTGGTGGCGGCCGGGGACGAGGAGACGTCCGTACGCGTCCGCATGCGCAACACCGGAGAACTCGCCGTCGCGACGTTCCCCACCCCGGGCGGACGCGTCGACCCCACCGGGGACGCCGAGATCTCCGGCGTGCCCGGGACCGCCGCCGCGGTGGTCCTGGAGTTCCCGCAGGGCGCAGGCCCCCTGCTGCCCACGGGCAACGTCCGCGACACCGTCGCCGGCACCGAGGTGACCTGCGTCGACAACGGCATGCCGGTCGTGCTGATCCCGGCGTCCGCACTGGGGGTCACCGGCTACGAGACGCCCGGGGATCTGGAGGAGGACGCCGCGCTCGCCGACCGGCTGCGGGAGATCCGGCTCGCCGCCGGACGGCTGATGGGCCTCGGCGACGTAGCGGGCACCACGGTGCCCAAGCTGACCCTGCTCGCCCCGCCCGCGGACGGCGGCGCGGTCATGACCCGCACCTTCGTCCCCGTGCGCTGCCACACCTCCATCGGCGTACTGGGCGCCGCGAGCGTGGCCGCCGGACTCCGCCTGCCCGGCGGGGTGGGGGAGCCGATCGCGGTCCTCCCGCACTCCGGCGACCGCCTGCGCGTCGAGCACCCCACCGGATTCCTGGAGGTCGGCGTCGACGTCGACCCGGGTTCCGGCACGGAGCCCGCCGTGGTCCGCCGCACCGCCGTCGTGCGCACCGCACGGAAGATCTTCGACGGCACCGTCTTCCCGCGGTCCGCCGAGACGGCACCGATCCCCGCACAACGCCCTGGAGGCCCCCATGACTCCGCCGCTCGGTGACATCGCCCACGTCGGCCACGCCCAGCTGTTCACGCCCGACCTGGACGCGAGCGTCGCCTTCTTCACGGACTACCTGGGCCTGACCGTCAGCGGTCAGGACGGCGACACCGTCTACCTGCGCACCTACGACGACTACGAGCACCACAGCCTGGTCCTCACCGCCCGCGAGCACCCCGGCCTCGGTCGGCTCGCGCTGCGCACCTCCAGCGAGGAGGCGCTCCGGCGCAGGGTGGCGGCGCTCGAGGCGGCGGGCCGGCCCGGCACGTGGACCGAGGACGAACCGGGCCTCGGCAAGATCTACCTGACCACCGACCCCGACGGCCACGAGCACGCCCTGTACTGGGAGAGCGAGTACTACCAAGCACCGGACGAGCTGCGGCCGGCGCTGAAGAACCAGCCGCAGGCCAAACCCAACCGGGGCGTGGGCGTACGCCGCCTGGACCACGTCAACTTCCTCGCCGCCGACGTGCTCGCCAACGCCGAGTTCCAGGAACAGCTCCTGGGCGCCCGGCCCACCGAGCAGATCCGGCTCGACTCCGGGAGGATCGCCGCCCGCTGGCTGACCTTCACGGACAAGTCGTACGACATCGTCTACACCGAGGACTGGACCGGCACCTCGGGACGCCTCCACCACATCGCCTTCGCGGCCGACACCCGCGAGGACATCCTGCGCGCCGCCGACCTCGCCATCGACACCGGCGTGTTCATCGAGACGGGCCCGCACAAGCACGCCATCCAGCAGACCTTCTTCCTCTACGTCTACGAGCCGGGCGGCAACCGCATCGAGCTGTGCAACCCGCTCACCCGCCTGGTGCTGGCCCCCGACTGGCCGATCGTCACCTGGACCGAGGCGGAACGGGCGAAGGGGCAGGCCTGGGGTCTGAAGACCATCGCGTCCTTCCACACCCACGGCACCCCGCCCGTCGCCTAGCGGGGACCGGACGACGGGGGGTGGGCCGCGCAGGTCGTGCGCGGCCCACCCTTCGGCGTATGCGCCCGAGTCCCCACGGCGGCCACCGGAACGGCGGCATCAGATCGTTGCTGAGATTGTCAACAAAAGTGTTGACACCCGGTGAACGCGGTCTTTAGCGTCGCCCCATCACACGTCCCCTCCAGGCACCGCCTCCTGGACGAGAGGAAAACAACGATGTCCTCCTCACCCGCCGCGCTGTCCCCCCGCGGCAGCAGACTGGCCCTGCTGGTCGTCGGCCTCTGCTGGCTGGCCGTGCTCTTCGACGGCCTGGACATGTTCATCTACGGCTCGGTCCTGCCCCACATGCTCGAGGAGAAGGCGCTCGGCATCACCTCGGGACAGGCCGGCGACCTCGGCAGTTACGCCACCTTCGGCATGCTGGTCGGCGCGCTGGCCGCGGGGACGGTCGCCGACCGGATCGGCCGCAAGAAGCTGATGGTCTCCTGCGTCGCGCTCTTCTCGCTGGCGTCCGGCCTCTGCGCGGTCGCGAACGGCGTCGCCGTCTTCGGCCTCGGCCGGACCCTGGCCGGTGTCGGCCTCGGCGGCCTGCTGCCGACCGCGATCAGCATGGTCTCCGACTACGCCCCGCGCACCCGCGCCGCCCTCACCATCGGCGTGCTGATGACGGCCCACCACACCGGGGGCATCCTCTCCGCCTACGTGGCCCTGTGGATCGTCGAGCCGCTCGGCTGGCGCGCCGCCTTCTGGGTCTGCGTGGTCCCGCTGCTCTTCGTCCCGGTGCTCGCCAAGTGGCTGCCCGAGTCGCTGAGCTTCCTCGTCGCCCGGGGCCGCACCGACGAGGCCCGCGAGCTGGCCGGCCGCTACGACGTCGAGCTGCCCGCCGCCGCGACCGGCAAGCCCGCCGCCGGCGCCCGCTGGAACAGCCTGCTGGGCCTGTTCCGCGGTGGCGAGTGGGTCCAGACCCTGCTGTACTGGCTGGCCTCCTTCGGCGGCCTGCTCCTGGTCTACGGCGTCGCCACCTGGCTGCCCACCCTGATGCGCGGCGAGGGCTACGAGCTGGGCTCCGCGCTCACCTTCGTCGTCCTGTTCAACCTCGGCGGCATCGTGGGCATGCTGGTCGCCGGACGCGCCTCCGACCGCTTCGGCGCCCCCCGCATCTCCTCGATCTGGTTCGCGCTGACCGCCGGCGGTGTCTTCCTGCTCAGCGTCCACATGCCGCTGGCGCTCACCTTCGTGGTCGTCTTCCTCACCGGTGTGTTCCTCAACAGCGCCCAGACCATGGTGTACGCGACCGTCTCCATCGGTTCGGCCCCCGCCAACCGCGCCACCGCCGTCGGCTGGACCTCCGGCATGGGCCGCTTCGGCGCCGTCTTCGGCCCCTGGCTCGGCGGCCAGCTGCTCGCCGCGGGCAAGGGCGACTGGGGCTTCACCGCCTTCGCCCTCGCCGGCTTCTCGTCCATGGTCTTCATCGGCATCGCTGCCCTGCGCACGGCCAAGCGGTCGGGCATCGGCAGCCCGGACCAGAAGTTGGTCGGCGCGCACTGAGCCCGGCCGCCCGTCGCCGTCCTGGCCGGCGCCCCACGGGGCGCCGACGGGGCCGGCCGGGAGCGCCCCGCCCACGCGAGCGGTCCCGGTGCGGTCTCCGCTTCTGTTCCGTGCCCCGGTGACACGCCCCGTTCGGTCGGGACAGGCGGACACCGGGCCGGCTTCGGACGGCCCGGACCGGTGGACGGACCGGCTGCCTCATGGCGGCCCGGACGCGTTGTTCGATGCGGTCCTCGACCTGGGCGTGGGCGACGCGGACGTGGCGACGTGGGCGAGGGGCCCCGTACGGCGGCGTCCGACGAGGCGAGGCCGTCCCTCCGCGGCCGGGGACGCGTTCTCGTGCGTCACGCGGGGGAGCCGGGTGCAGAGGCCCGCCGTGTGCGGTCCTTCCCGGCGATGGCCTCGGCGACCTCCTGGACGGCGCCGCGAAGAAGGTCGCCGTAGGGGGTGTGAGGAAGGCCAGGTGCGTGCGCCGTGGCCGCGTCGATGTGCTCGGTGGCGGCTTCGAAGGAACCGAGTCGGCGGTAGTCGTCGGCAGTGGCAGCACCTCGGCCATCGCCATCCCGGACGGGCCGTGTGAGGCGGTAACATTGCCCGACCACCGCCTCCGAGCTGGCAACGAGGACGGAGACGGTCGCCGTGTCCTCTTCAAGCACTAGGTTCTTGACATCGAAGGAACGCCGTCCGGTGGGGTCAAGGACCTCCTGTATGCCTTTACGCGTCAAGCCGTCAGCATGCATGCTCAATATGCGCGTCAGTGCAAGCCGGGCCCTGTTACCGATCTGGGTGATCGGACGGCACGCAGCGTCGTCGCGCTCGGATACCTTCCATGTCCACGCTTGGCCGGGGTGTTGGGTGAAAGTGAAGACGAAGCAGCCGGCTACCTGGACGGGTCCGCCACCCGGGAGCAGGGTTTTTTCGACGTATTGGGCAGATGCTGCGGTCGTGGCAGTGAACTCTCGGTGTGACGCATCGTAGGTGATGACTGGAGCTTTGGAGTGCTGCCAGATAACGCCAGTAAGGACGTCGGCGTCGGTGGTGCCGCTCATTTCGAGTGAGCGGGCCGTGTCGACGGCCCTGGCTTGAGCCTGCGCAAGAACCGTCGCAAGGGCCTGTTCCCTGCGCTCGCTGTTGAGGTTCCCGTCATGCCAGTGCCGGTACCACAACCAGGAGACGATGACGCCGAGAACGGCAACCAATGTGATCAGGACGGTCAGGCAGCCGGTGGTCACGAGGCGATTCGCCCGCCTCGTGACCACCGGAGCGCTGGTTTGCTCAGGCCCCACTAGCTGCCCTTATACCCTGTACCGGCCAGAGCCTGCTCCATCACGCGGGCATAGCCGGTGGTGCCGGCGTTCTTCGGGTGGAACGACTCGAGGCTCGCGCAGACGTTCTCCCCGGGCCACGGCAGGCACGGAGCCTGGTTAGCCGGGTCTCCGTCGTGGAAGTCACCGTCGCCGTTCGGTCCGGCGACGACAAGGTTGATCCACTCGTCGCCGTCACAGATTCCGTGTCCGCGGAACGCAGGTATCGGGTCGGCGAAAGCCACCTTGGTTCCGGCCTTGTTCAGCTCTGCCACCTTGACTTTCTGTATGTCTCGGACATAGTCGGCCAGCTGGTTGAGGGGCGCCGAAGTCGGCTGTCACGCATGGCTCGTCACTGACCAGACGAGGGTAGTTTCGAAGACGCGGGTCCACTCGACGTTACGGTCGAGGGTCCAGGTGCCGTCGATGGTCATGCGACCGCCGGGACCGCCAAGGTGCGCGGTGTCGCGGGTGTGTGTACCAGAAGTGGCCGCCTTGTCCGCCGCCGATCCGGTGCAGGTCTCCCTTGGCCTCGTACGGACCCAGTCCCGGTCCGGTGGCGTTCTCGTGGCCGCAGTCGGCGTCGCAGTTGCTGGTGCGACGCCTGGCCGTCGACGGCCCCCTCGAAGTGGCCGACTGCCAGCCGTGCTCCGGCCCCCTTCCGAAGTCGACCCTCTCCCACCATGTGAAGACCCTCCGGGAGGCCGGCGTCATCCGCAATGTGCCCCAGGGTCGTCGGCGTTCGCTCAGCCTGCGGCGGGAGAACCTCGACCCCCGCTTCCCCGGCCTGCTGGACGCCATCCTCTGAGGTCCGGCGGGCTCCCGCCTCTCGGGGGCCGGCGGGACCCGGTCCTTCGGGGCCCGGCCGGGGGCCCCGTCCCGGCGGAGCCCCGCCGTCCGTGCGTCGCCGCCGCCGGTCAGGCCGGGCCCGCGGCGGGCCGGATCTCGACTTCGTCGACGGTGAGGGTGCGGCCGTCGTGGGCCCGCATCTCCAGCCGCGCCACCGGCCTGCCGTCCCGGGTGTCGACGAGCCGGAGCCGCTCCTCACCCGTGTCGAAGAGGTGCGTCTCCCCCCACTGCCGCAGCGCCACCAGGGCGACGCGCAGGGCCTTTCCCTTCTCCGTGAGCCGGTACTGGTGATACGGGCTTCCGTCGGCAGCCGGCTCCGTCACCATGACCCCGGCCTCCACCAGCTTGCTCAGCCGGGCGCTGAGGATGTTGCGCGCGCAGCCCAGGCTGCGCTGGAAGTCGCTGAACCGGCTGATTCCGCTCAGGGCGTCCCGGACGATGAGCAGCGACCACCAGTCGCCGACCTCGCCGAGTGACCGCGCGACCGGACAGGTCGCCTCGCTGAGGTCCGTCTTGCGCATCGGGACTCCCTCCCTCGACTCGACAGGTTTAAAGGTTAAACCACTCTGTCCCCGGGTGGGCGGTCGGGCGGCGGGCGCGACACGGGGTGCATGCCGCG
Source organism: Streptomyces sp. JK94 (assembly GCF_053613315.1). Taxonomy (NCBI): domain Bacteria; kingdom Bacillati; phylum Actinomycetota; class Actinomycetes; order Kitasatosporales; family Streptomycetaceae; genus Streptomyces; species Streptomyces sp. JK94. Next base: position 171,806 of record NZ_JBSICH010000012.1, read on the forward strand.
CTCACCGCCGCCCTGCCCCGCCGCGGTACGGCGCGCACCTCGCTGGTTGCATTTTTAAACCACGCAGGGTCATGATGATGCCGACGGCGCCCACCAGGGCCCGTCGACGGAGGAACTGACATGCCTGACGATGTCCTGCCGCAGACGGAGACGATCCGGCTGCGTGCCGACGGAGGCGTCCTGTACGCGACGTTCGACGCCCCGCCCCTCAACCTGATCGGCCCGGAACTCGTCCGGGACCTGGTCTGGCTCATCGGCCGCCTGAGCGGCCCCACCCCGTACCGCGCGGTCGTCTTCGACAGCGCCGACCCGGATTTCTTCCTGCCGCACGTGGACCTGACCAAGGTCCCGGAGTACACCGCGGAAGCCGCCCGGGCCGGCGGCCCCGGCGACGCCTCGCTCGGCATGCTGTACCAGCGCCTGAGCCGCCTGCCGGTGGTCACCATCGGCAGACTCCGCGGCCGGGCCCGCGGCGCGGGCAGTGAGTTCCTGCTCGCGTGCGACGTCCGCTTCGCCTCCAGGGAGAAGGCGGTCCTCGGCCAGCCCGAGGTCGGTTTCGGAGCTCCGCCCGGAGCCGGCGCCGTGGAGCGTCTGACCCGGCTCATGGGCACTGGTCGCGCCCTGGAGGTGCTTCTTGGCGCGGACGACTTCACCGCCGACCTCGCCGAGCGCTACGGCTGGATCAACCGGGCCGTGCCCGACGGTGAACTCGACGCCGTCGTCGACCGGTTCGCCCACCGGGTGGCAGGCTTCCCCGCAGACGCCGTCGCCGTCACCAAGACGGCCGTCACCCGTGTCAGCTCGCCGTCCGACGACGAGATCCGCGCCGCCGCCGTCGTCTTCCAGCACCTGGTCCGCGAGGGATCGGTCGGCCCCCGCACCGCCTGGCTGCTCGACAACGGCCTGCAGACCCGCAGCGGGACCGAGCTGGAACTGGGCGAGGCGATGGCCGCCATCGGCCCCGACCAGTCCTGACCCGCCGCGTACTCACCGCTCGCCCCGCCCGCCGCCGGGGCGAAGCCGTCCCCCGACGCCGTGCCGGCATCCCCTCGTCGAGCCCCCGTCGGCCCTCACGTCCCCGGGTGCCCAGCCGCCGCAGCGGCGACCGCACACACCTCTGGAAAAGGAAAAGGTGTCCACATGACCGAGCGCATCGACGTCCGCATCCCTCTGCCCGACGGCACGGAGCTGGCCGCCTGGCTGTTCCTCCCCGCCGACGCCGACGGGCCGCTGCCCGCCATCACCATGGCCCACGGCTTCGGCGGCACCCGCTACCACGGCATCGAGCACATCGCCCGCCGGTTCGGCGAAGCCGGCTACGCGGTCCTGCTGCACGACCACCGCAACTTCGGCGACAGCGGGGGCACCCCGCGCCAGGACATCGACCCCCACCAGCAGATCGCGGACTGGCGCTGGGCGATCACCTACCTCGGAGCCCGCGAGGAGGTCGACGAACAGCGCATCGGTATCTGGGGGTCCAGCTACGCAGGCGGCCACGCCCTCGTCCTGGCCGCCACCGACCGCCGGATCAGGGCCGTCTACTCCCAGGTCCCCACGGTCAGCGGCTACGAGACCGGCCTGCGCCGCATCCCCCCGCACGAGGTGCGCGACCTGGAGGAGCGCTTCCACCAGGACGAACGCGACCAGCTCGCCGGCAAGCCGCCCGTCTACGTGCCGTTCGTCGACACCGATGCCGGCCACCAGGCGGCCTACCGCCAGCAGAGCGCCGTCGACTTCTACCTGAACTGGGCACCGCAGGACAAGTGGACCAACGAGGTCACGCTGCAGTCCAACCGCCGCGCCCGCTCCTACGAGCCCGGCCGGTGGATCTCCCGCATCGCCCCCACCCCGCTGCTGATGCTCGTCGCCAAGGACGACGACGTCGCCCCCACCGACCTCGCCCTGGACGCCTTCCACCGCGCGCGTGAGCCCAAGAAGCTCGTCCTCATGGACGGCGACCACTTCTCCCCCTACGTCGAGCAGTTCGAGCTGTCCTCCTCGGCCGCCGTCGACTGGTTCGACACCCACCTCAAGGCCACTGCGAACCGGCAGGAGAACCGGCCCGGCCGGACGAGTGGCGCACGGACGCGGTCCGGCACCGCGACGAGGGGATGACCGGGAGGCGACCTCTCGGCCGGCTGCCCGCGGTGCCGGCCCGCACCCCGCGGACACCGGTGCGGCGAGGCGATAACCACCGGTGATGACCGCAGTAGGAACTCTGTGCTTCTGCGCACGTCCGCGCCGACCTAGCTTGAGGACAGCCCGATCACCTCGGGTGTCGCCGCGCGTTCACGGGCGACTGTGTCCGGCAACCCGGAAGGAAGTGCGAGTCGTATGCCCCCTACCGCCGACTGGTCGGTCGCCATCGCCGGCGAGTGCATGGTGACGAGGCCGTTCTCCATGCACTCCGAGGCGGAGTTCCTGCGCATCCGGGAACTGTTCGACAAAGCCGATGTCGCCTACGCGCACCTGGAGATGAACTTCGGCGACGCCGCCGAGGTGCACCCGGGCCGCGGTGACTGGTACGGCAGTTACATGCTCGCGGAGCCCCGCGTGGCCGAGGACCTGCGGTGGCTCGGCGTGGACGTGATGTCGACGGCGAACAACCACAGCCTGGACTTCGGCTCCGCCGGGTTGTTCTCGACCGTCCAGGCCCTCAAGGACGCCGGACTGGCCTGCGCCGGCACGGGCCGGGACCTGGACGACGCCCGGATGCCCACCTACGTCGAGACGCCCCGCGGCCGGATGGCGCTGATCTCGACCACCTCCGGCAACCGGCCGCACGAATGGGCCGGCCGCCCCAAGGAGACCATGCGGGGGCGCCCCGGCATCAACCCGCTGCGGGTCACCACGACCTACGTCGTGCCCCCGCAGGCCGCCCAGCCCCTCAAGGCCGCGGCGCAGGGGCTGAACATCCTGCGCACCGGCAAGGACTGGAAGCCGGGGAAGACGGGCCGCCTCCTGCGGGACGACGAGTTCCAGTACAACCTCCCCGGAGGACAGTCGGCCGCCGGGGAGATGGTCTTCCGCGAGGGTGACGAGTACAAGATCCTCACCGAGTGCCATCCCGGTGACCTCGAAGGCAACCTGCGCGCGATCCGTTCGGCCGCCGCCATGGCCGACCTGGTCATGGTCGCCCACCACTTCAACATCGCCGAGGGCCCGCGCGGCGACCGCCCGCCCCGTTTCGTCCGGGAGTTCGCCCACCGCGCCATCGAGGCCGGCGCCGACATCTTCGTCGGCCACGGCTGGCACAAGACCCTCGGGATCGAGATCTACCGGGGCAAGCCCATCTTCTACGGGCTCGGCAACTTCTTCGCCCAGTCCGAACTGCTCGAACGCGTCCCCTACGACAGCTACGAGACCTGGGGCCACGACGTCGACGCCCTGCCGACGCTCACCCCGGACCTGCATCCCCTGCACCCGGGGCTGGACACCCCCACGCCGACCTGGTGGAGTTCGGCCGTGATCGAGGTGCACCTCAGCGACGGCCGGCTCACCGGCATCACCCTGCACCCCGTCGAACTGGGCCGGGAGGTGTCCAAGGAGGCGAAGATCACCCGGGGCACCGGCAAGTCGGTGCAGCACCCCGCGACCGAGGGCCGCCCCCTCATCGCGGACCAGGTCAACGGCGCCGAAGTGCTGGAGCGCTACCGGCAGCTGTCCGCCGAGTACGGCACGACCCTGGAGACCGACGGGCACGTGGCCCGGCTGCGGCTCGGCGACTGATCCCCGCACGATCACGAACAGGAGGTACCGAGACGCATGGCTACGCCGACCCGACAGCCGACCTCCCCGCCGCGGGCGAACGGAAAGCGGGCGCGGACGCGACGACGAGGCCCCGGGGTCCTCATGGTCCTCGTCGTCCTGCTCCTCGCCGTCCTCGTCTTCCTGCCGACCGCGCTGGTGTTCGTCCGTGCCGTCTCGGAAGACCCGCGCGACGCCCTGTCCACCTTCACCCTGGACGCCCTGAAGGACTCCTACGGCTCGTGGGAGATCTGGCGGGTGCTGGGGGAGACCATGGCCATGTCGCTGGCGTGCGGTGTCATCGCCACCGCCCTCGGCGGCGCGCTCGCCTGGGTGCTGGCCCGTACCGACGTACCGCTGCGGCGGTTCTTCGAACTGGTCGTGATCGCCCCGCTGTTCCTGTCCCCGTTCATCGGTGCGCTGGCGTTCCTGGAGCTGGGAGCGCCGCGCACCGGCCTGCTCAACCAGCTCGCCCGGGACGCCGGGCTGCCCGGCTGGGTGTCGATCGACGTCATGACCTTCCAGTGGCTGATCGTCATCCTGGCACTGCACTACGTGCCCTACGGCTACCTGCTCGTCTCCGGCAGCCTGCAGAACATGGACGCCGGCCTGGAGGAGGCGTCCCACATGAACGGGCGGGGGACCCTGCAGACGGCGCTGCGGATCTCCCTGCCGGCCGTCCGGCACGCCACCCTGTCGTCCATCATGTTCGTCACCATCAGCGCCACCGGGATGTTCTCCGTGCCGGCGCTGCTGGGCGCCAAGATGGACTTCCAGCCGCTGGCCGTCACGGTCTACCGGGCCACCAACGGCTACCCGAGCGACTACGCCCTCGCCGCCGCCCTCGGCACCATGCTGGTGCTGCTCAGTGTGATCGGCCTGTGGCTGTACCAGCGGGGGCTGCGGCAGTCCTCCAAGTTCGTGACCGTCACCGGCAAGTCCCGCAACCGCAAGCGCATCCACCTGGGCGGGATCAGGTACCTCTTCGTGTTCCTGCTCATCCTCTACGCCCTGATCACCACCGTGCTGCCCTACGCGGCTCTCGGCCTGCGGGCCTTCAGCACCTCCACCAACCTCGACGAGATCGACCCCACCTTCGACGTCGTCCGGCAGGTCATGGAGGCTCCCGAGCTGAAGAACGCGCTCGGCAACACGGTGATCGTGGCCGTGACCACGGCCCTGTGCGCGGTGGCCGTCGGCATCCTGACCTCCTACGTCACCGAGCGGGTCCGGCACCGGGGCTCCGGCCTGCTCAACGCCGTCGCCATGTCCCCGCTGGCAGTCCCGGGCATCGTCTTCGCCACCGGGGTGTTCGCCCTCTACCTCGGCACCCCGCTCTACGGCTCGCTCGCCATCATGGTGGTCGCCTACGTGGCCTCCTACCTGCCGCACGCCACCCGCGTCACCGGCAACGGATTCGCCCAGATCGACAAGTCCCTGGAGGAGGCGTCCCGCATGTGCGGGGCGGGCCAGGGCCGCATGCTGTGGACCATCCTGCTGCCGCTGATGCGGCCGTCGATCGCCGCGGGCGTCATCATGGTGTTCCTGTTCACGGTGCGGGAGATCAACACCGCGATCCTGCTCTACACCCCGGACACCATGCTGCTGTCCATCCTCTCCTTCAACTACGCCCAGCAGGCGTCGCTGCCGGCCGCCGCCGTCGTCGGTCTCCTGGAGACCGCCCTGATGATCGCGTGGATCGTCGTCATGCGGGTCCTGCTCCGGCCCGGAAAACTGCACCAGCGCGCCTGACGCGCACGGACCAAGCCGCCCGAAACGCGAACGAGGTGAACAGATCGATGGACGAGCCGCACCGCGACCCAGTGGACCACGGCCTGGTGGTGGAAGGACTCTTCGCCGACTACGGCGGCACGACGGCGGTCTCCGACCTCAGTCTGGAGATCGGACGGTCCGAGTTCGTCACCCTGCTCGGACCCAGCGGATGCGGGAAGACCACCACGCTGCGCTGCGTGGCCGGCCTGCACACCCCCACGTCGGGGGAGATCACCCTGGGGGGACGGCCGCTGTACGCGCCCGGCGCGAACATCCCGCCGCACAAACGGGACATCAACATGGTGTTCCAGTCCTACGCCGTGTGGCCGCACATGACGACCGTGGAGAACGTCATGTACGGCCTCAAGGCGAAGAAGATACCCAAGGCGCGGGCACGCGCCCAGGCCGAGCAGATGCTGGAGCTGGTCGGCCTCGGCGAGTTCACCCACCGCAACGCCACCGACCTGAGCGGCGGACAGCAGCAGCGCGTCGCCCTGGCCCGCGCGCTGGCCACCGAGCCCAGCCTGGTGCTGATGGACGAGCCGTTGAGCAACCTCGACGCCCAGCTGCGGGCGCGGATGCGGGACGAGATCCGGCAGATCCAGCGCCGTACCGGCATCACCGTGCTCTACGTGACGCACGACCAGTCCGAGGCGCTGTCGATGTCCGACCGGGTGGTGGTGATGAACAAGGGGGTCATCCAGCAGATCGGCGACCCCTGGACGCTCTACCACCGGCCGGCCAACGGATTCGTGGCGACCTTCGTCGGCGAGGCCAACGTGGTGCCCGCGGTCGTCGTCGACGTGGGGGTGCGCACCTTCTCCGTGAAGGTGCCCACACTCGGCCCGGACACCGTGCTCGACATCGCCCACGCCACCGCCACCGCCAGCCCCTCCCGGGGCTCCCGGATCTCGGTGGTGTTCCGCCCCGAGTGGGTACGGGTGGGCCGGGAGACCGGGCCCCCGCCGGAGCGCCTGGACCCCAACGAGTTCCGGGCCCGTCTGGTCGGCAGCGAGTTCCTCGGCGACCACTTCGAGCGCACCTACGAGGCCGGGGAGCACCGGCTGCGTGTCCAGGCCGTCACCGGTCCGACCTCCCGGCCGCCGGAGATCGGCGCCGAGCAGACGTTGCTGCTCACGCCGGACAACGTGACCTGGTTCCCCGCCGAGGGTGCCGAGGGCGCCGGGGACGCCGGGGCGCACGGCGACGTGGCGGAGCCGACGAGCCCGGCCGGGGGCCAGCCCGCCGGCGTGCGCACGCAGGTGCGCGGCAACTGAGATCCCGGTGCGCCGGTGCCCTTCACGCGGGCACCGGCGTACCCGTGCGCGGGGCCGGGCTGAGCGAGGACTCGACCTTGGCCGGCAGCATGCCGAGGAAGGTCCGGGCGGCCTGGGAGACCTCCCGGTCGGGCGGGGCGAGGATGACGGCGCCCCGCGTCAGGGGCAGGCCGGGTGCCGCCGCGGGGCGCAGGAGTCCGGCCCGCTGGTCCTCGCGCACGCAGAACTCAGGGAGGACGGCGAGGGCCAGTCCCCGGGTGACGTAGGTGCGCATCGCCTCCAGGCCGCGTGATTCGAGCACCACCCGCAGGCAGACACCGACCTTCTCGGCCCAGCACTCGACCAGCTGGCGGCTGCGCATGCCGTCCGCGAACGTCGCGAAGTCGGCCCGCGCGAGGTAAGGGACGCGGTCGGCCTCGGGCAGGGAGTGGATGTCGTCGTCGGGTCGCGCGTAGAGGTACATCCGTTCCTCGATCGCACCGAGGGTGGGGAACTCGCTGGGTGCCGGATACCGGCAGATGCCGAAGTCGGCCCGGCCTTCCGCCAGGGCCCGCGTGCACGCCTGCCGTGACGGTTCGTGCTTGATGACGACCCGGACGGACGACGCCGTCTCCTTCATGAGCATGACCGCGCCGACCAGCAGGTGCTTGATGTGGTCGGAGTCGCTGACGACCGTCACGGTCGAGCTCTCCGGCAGTTCCTTCATACGCTCCAGCTGCTGGTGGAAACGGTCGGTGCGGCCCAGCACCTCCTCGGCGAAGCCGAGCAGTTCCCGGCCGGCGGCCGTCAGCTCGGACCGCGCTCCCTGCCGGCGGTCCAGGAGGGTGCAGCCCAGCAGGCGTTCGAGGTGGCGGATGCGCTGGGAGACGGCGGGCTGGGTGAGGGCCAGTTCGGCGGCGGCGGCGCGGAAGGAGCCGGCGCGGACAAGGGTCTGGAAGGTGTACATCTGGTCGAAGGTCAGTCCCGCGATCAGCCGCTGGCGGCTGGTGTGACGCCAGGCGGTGGTGTCGAACGTCATGGTTCCTCCTGTCGGGCAGGGCGGGGGGCGGGCAGGCCTGAGCCCCGGGGCGGACCTGGGGTGCCAGGCCCGCCCCGGGACGTGTGGGAGGCGTCAGCGGCGATCGGTCACTTCTTCAGCGTGGCGTTGACCTTGCTGACGAAGTCGGCGAAGCCCTCGCCCTGCAACTCGGGCTGGGTGGCCATGCCGTACCAGACCTCCGGCGCGGAGTACCACGGCTCCTTGGCGATGGCCCGCTCGTCCACCCACCCCGTGCGGCTGCCGGTCCCGGTGCCGTAGGTGGCCATGAGGTCGTGGCCCTCGTCGGAGCTGGCCCACTCCAGGAAGAGGCGGGCCGCGTACGGATGGGGGGTCGCCGTCGGCAGTCCGACCATCCACAGGGCGGCGTTGGTGGGCGCCGGGTAGGCGTACTCGATGGGAGCGCCGTCGTCGATGTAGTCGTTGTAGAGGGTGTCGGTGCCGAACGTGACCGCGTACTCGCCCTTCACCAGCTGCTCGGCGATGGGTATCTGGCTCTCGAAGAGGGCGGGTTCGTTGTCGGCCACCCCCTCCAGCCAGTCCCAGCCGTACCTGTCGGCCTGGTGCAGGATCACGTTGGCGTAGTTGCCCGCCGTGGTCGCGCCACCGGTGTCGCCCAGGGCGATCCTGCCCTTGAACGCGGGATCGGCCAGGGCGGCCACCGGGTCCTCGCGCAGCAGTTCCTGCTGCTCCGGCGTGGTGACCTCGGTGTTCCAGGCGACGGCACCGATGCTCTGGTGCAGGGGGTAGATCTTTCCGGCGAGTCCGGTGCCGGGCAGGACCTTGTCGTAGTCGTAGGCGGCGTAGTTCTCGGTGCGGTAGTCGGTGATCCAGCCCTCGTCCTTGGCGTCCTGCCAGAGCTGGTAGACGTTCTGGACGACGATGTCCGCGTTGTCGACACCGCCGCCGACCTCCTGGGCCCACTTCTGGAAGAGCGTGGTGCTGCCGTCGCGGTAGAGCTTGACCTGGATGCCGTACTTCTCCTCGAAATGCTGCACCCAGGCAGTGGTCGACTTCTCCGTGGTGGCGGCGTACAGGCTGATCTCGCCCTCTTCCTTGGCCTTCTTGATCAGCGAGTCCATGCCCCCCGCGTCGGCCGCGTTCTTCGGCAGATTCTCGGAAGTGCCGCTCCCGGAGCCGCCGCACCCCGCCAGCAACAGCGAACTCACGGCTGCCATGCCGACGAGTACCTTTCGGATTCTCATGCTGCCCCAGCCTCCAACTTCCTTGTTCTCGGGGGGAGACGCAAAAGTCCGTAACTTCTCGGAAACAGTAGGGCCGGGCGCAGGGGCCGGTAAGCGTCGGGTTTCTACTCCGGCGATAAGCCCAGACTTATCGCCGGGACGGAGAACATCACGGGCGGCCCTCTTGTGCATCGGTCGGTGACGGTTAATCGTCGACAATATCGTCGGCATCGATGACGACGTCAGGGACAGTACACGCTCACCCAGCGCGTGCGGAACGGTGCGGACGTGGCCGGCCGCGTACGCCGGACCGGCCCGTACGCCCACCCGGATCAGCTGAGGAGACCGATGCGCGCGTCAGAACCGGCCGTTCCCTGGCGGCGGTTGCTGCCGACCGCCCTCGTCCCGAACGTGCTGCACGGCTGCGGCCAGGGCGCCGCGATGCCCGTGACACTCCTGGCGGCGAGGGCGCTGACCGGTTCCTCGGCCACCGCCGCGACGGTCGCGGCCCTGCTGACCGTGGGACAGTTGCTGCTGGCCCTGCCGGCCGGATGGCTCGTCGGCCGGTACGGTGAGCGGCGCGTCATGCTCCTGGCGACAGCCGTCACGGCGCTGGGGGGAGCGGCGGCGTACCTCGCACGCTCCCTGTGGCTGCTCGCGGCGGGCGCGCTGGTGATCGGCAGTGGCGCGGCCGTCTTCACCATGGCCCGCCACACCTGGGTCACCGTGGCCGTGCCGGCCCGGGTCCGCGGACGCTCGCTGTCCGCCCTCGCCGGAGCCACGCGGCTTGGCCTGTTCGCCGGCCCCCTGCTGGCCGCCGCCGCCATGCGGCTCACCGGCGATGTCCGGGGCGGCTTCCTGGTCGTCGTCGTCGCGTGCGTCCCGCTGGCGGTCCTGGTCGTGTCGGCGCCCTTCGAGGGGCCGGGAGCCGACGGCGCGGGTGCCGAGGCGGCTCCGCGCGTGCTCCGCACCGTCTGGGAACGCCGCCGGGTGCTGCTCACACTCGGCCTGACACTGTCCGTCGTCAGCACCATGCGGACCACCCGACGCATCCTCGTCCCGCTCGTCGGGACCGCCGTAGGTCTGGACGAGGTCACCGTCACGATCGTGGTCGGCCTCGCCGCCGGGCTCGACTTCTCCCTGTTCCACGCGGGCGGAGTCGTGACCGACCGCTGGGGAAGAGTCGCGGTGGCCCTCCCCGCCCTCGTGGTCTTCGGCGTCTGCCACCTCGGGCTCGCGCTCGCGCCGCACCTGCCGTTCGCGGTGTACTGGTTCCTCGGCAGCACCGCGCTCATGGCCGTCGCCAACGGGTGGAGCGGCGGGGTCGTGCCCACCGTGGGATCGGACCTCGCGGACCCGCGCTCACCCGCCCCCTTCCTCGGATCATGGCGCCTGGCCACCGAACTGGGACCGTCCGCCGCCCCGTTCGCCGTCGCCGGGCTGGCCGGCGCGCTGTCCCTGTCCGCCGCGTGCGCCGCGGTCGCGGCACTGGCGGCGCTGGCCGCGCTGCTCCTCCCGGCCCACGCGCGCCGGTACCTCCCCCGGCGGAGCACCTGAGACGCGGAACACCGCGGGTGCTTATCGGCTCATCACGAACGCTTTCGCACCGGGCATTGCGCTTCCCGGCGTCGGCTTCCGACCATGGCGGGAACCGGAGAGGAGAAGTCACATGACATCCCCAGGGAAGAGACACGGGTCCGGGCGCCGCACGGCAAGCATCATGACGTCCGGAATTCTCGTCGCGATGTGCCTGGCGGCGGCTGCCCCGTCGGCCACCGGAGGCGTCGGCACCACGAATTCCGCCGCGAATCGAGCGGACCGGGATTCCACGGGAACCGTACTGCGTGTGAAGGTGCACGGGAAATCCCTCGAAGGAAATCTGGAGGGTGATTCACCGGTCCGCGACGTCTCAGTGTACCTGCCCCCCGGATACAAGTCCGACCCCCACCGGCGCTACCCCGTTCTCTACATGCTGCACGGATTCACCAACACGGACCTGAGCTACTTCGGCGAGGGCGCCGGGACGCACATCCCCACCATCGCCGACCGGGCGGCCCGGAACGGCACCGTACGCGACATGATCATCGTCACGCCCAACGCGATGACCGTCTACGGCGGCAGCAACTACTCCAGCGGCGCGACCACGGGGGACTGGGAGTCCTTCGTCTCCCGCGACCTGGTGTCGTACGTGGACAAGCACTTCCGTACCGTCGCACGGACCGAGGCCCGCGGGCTGGCGGGTCACTCCATGGGCGGCTACGGCGCGATGCGGATCGGGATGAGGCATCCCGAGGTCTTCTCCTCCCTCTACGTCCTCAGCTCCTGCTGCATCTCCCCGACCAGCAACATCCCGGACACACCGGAGGAGATGGCGGCGTTCGAGGCGTTCACCGAGCGTCCCGACGACTACACCCAGGTCCCCGCGAGCATCAGGACGGCGGTCGCCGCCGCGGCGGCGTGGGCACCCAACCCCGCCAACCCGCCCCTCTACTACGACTCCCCGGTCGAGAACGGTGAACTGCGGCCCTCGGTGATCGCCCGGATGACCGCCAACCGGCCGCTGGCCATGGTCGACCAGTACATCAACAACCTCAGGAAGCACCACATCGCCTTCGACGTCGGCGACGAGGACACCAACATCGCGGCGAACCTCACCGAGTTCGACCGGATCCTGACGTCCTACGGTGTGCCGCACACCTTCGAGGTCTACCACGGCAACCACGGCAACCGCGTCCCCGAGCGCTTCGAGCACGAGGTGCTGCCCTTCTTCTCGAAGCACCTCGCGCGAAAGCCGGCGAAGGAGTCCCCTTGAGCAACACCGACCTGGCCACCGCAACCGGTACCCGGGCCCGTACGGGTGCCACGGCGTTGGCCGACGCCGTGGCGCGCACCGGCTGCACCCACGTCTTCGCCCTCATGGGGGACGGCAACATGCACCTGCTGCTGGCGCTGGAGGAACACGGCGTCGGCGTGGTGGAGGTCCGGCACGAGAGCGCCGCCGTGGCGATGGCCGAGGGATACACCTGGTCCGCGGGCCGGACCGGCATCTGCTCGGTCACCCACGGCCCCGGACTCACCCATGTGGCGACATCGCTGGTGGTCGCGGCACGCAATCGGACGGCGCTCGTCGTGATCGCCGCCGAGACACCCACCGGCTACCAGGGCGCCCAGGCCTTCGACCAGGCGTCCTTCGCCGCCTCGTGCGAAGCGGTCTACCGCCCCATGGGCCCGGGCGAGGCCCCGGAGGACGCCCTCGCCGAGGCGCTCGCCGTGGCGCGTGACGTGTCGCGACCGGTCGTTCTGGGAGTCGCCGCCGACCTGCTCACCTCGCCGGCGGCCGGTCCTCGTACCGGACGAGGACCGGCGGCGCCGCCGCACCGCGCCGGGTCACCCTCCGCCGAGGACGACGCGGTCGCTGCCGACCGGCTGGCCCGGCTGCTCACCGACGCGCAACGGCCGGTGCTGATCGCGGGCCGCGGCGCGGCGGGCAGCCACGCTCCCGACCTCCTGCGCACGCTCGCGGACCACCTGGGCGCCGGCCTGGCCACGACGCTGCCCGCCAAGGGCATGTTCGACGGCCACCCCCTCGACCTGGGCATCGCCGGCGGTCTGGCGCATCCCGCGGCCGAACGCCTGCTCGGCTCCGCCGACCTGGTCGTGGCGTTCGGCGCCGCCATGGGCCGCAGCACCACGCAGTCCCGGCACCTGTTCGCGGGGGCGCACGTCGTCAAGGTCGTCGATGAGGCACCCGGCGCGCAGCCGACGCGGCCGCCGGGGGACGGCGGACGGACGGAGACACTGCGCGGCGACGCGACGGGCACCCTGCGCCGCACCGTCTCCCTGACCCGGGCCCTGACCGGTTCGCGCCGGCCGTGGTTCAGCCCGCTCGGCCCGTCCGCCGACTGCTGGCAGGAGGACCTGCGGGACTTCGCCCCACCCCTCCCCGACGGCACCGTCGACCCCCGGCGCGCGGTCGCCGAGATCAGCGAGCGCCTTCCCGAGGACGCCGTCGTCGTCATCAGCAACGGCCACTGTTCGGGCTTCGCCGCCGCGTTCGTCACCGTGCCCGCCCGGGGCCGCTTCTTCGCCGCCCAGGGCTTCGGCTCCATCGGCCAGGCGCTCACCACGGCCATCGGCGTCGCCCTGGGCGCTCCGGACCGCAAGACCGTGGTCTTCGAGGGGGACGCCGCGTTCATGATGCACGTACAGGAACTGGACACCGCGGCCCGCGCCGGGGCCGACCTGACGGTGTTCGTCCTCAACGACCAGGCGCTGGGCACCGAGTACCAGCGCCTGCACCGCGACGGCGACAACGCCGGGGCCGCGGTCGTCCCGTCCCCCGGCCTCGCCCCGCTCGCCACCGCCTTCGGCGCCCGCTCGGCGACCGTGGACGCGGCCGGGGCCGGGGGAGCCGTCGAGGAGGCCCTGCGCCCCGGACTGGCGGTCGTCGACGTACGCACCGCCCGGTCGGTGCTCAGCCGCCACATGCGGCTCCCGCACACGCCGAACGGCCGGAACGGAGGGACGGAACGGTGAGCGAGGAGCCGACGGCGGACGTCTGCGACCGGTGGGAGGGCACGGTCCGGACCTGCACCGTCCCCCTGCGGTCGTACGGCGGCCGGGCCGGGTTCTCCGGGGTCGTCGACACCGTCTCGTGCCTGGAGGACAACGTGCTCGTGCGCGAGGCCCTGTCCCGGCCGGGACAGGGCCGCGTCCTCGTGGTCGACGGGGCCGGATCGCTGCGCACGGCGCTGATGGGCGACGCCATGGCCGACCTGGCGAGGGAGAACGGCTGGGCGGGGGTGATCGTGCACGGAGCGGTGCGTGACGTGGCCCGGCTGCGCGGGACCGACCTGGGGATACTCGCCCTCGGGTCGAACCCGCGCCGCAGCGGGAAGACCGGAACCGGCACCGCCGGGCAGCCGGTGGTGTTCGGCGGTGTGGTGTTCACACCGGGCGACACCGTGCACGCGGACGAGGACGGTGTCGCCCTGGTGCCCCGCGAGACGGAGTGAGATGACCCGGACACCGCGGTTCGCCATGCAGTTCACCGTGCTCGAACCGGTCCTCACCCGCGGGCACGCCCGCCGGCTGACCGACCTGGCCAGGATGGCCGACGACTACGGCCTGCACTCCATCGGTGTCGGTGACACGGGCTTCCGCCTCAACGAGGCGGCGGCCCGTGTCACGCTGCTCGCGCTCGGCACCACGCACACCTACGTCGGGATGCGCCCCACCAACCCCTGGACCCGCGACCCGCAGATCGCGGCGGCCTTCCTCGCCACCATCGACGGCATCACCGGTGGTCGTGCCTTCATGGAGGTCGCCACGGGCGACTCCGCCGTGCGCAGTGTCGGCCGCCGCCCGGCGACCAGGGCCCGCCTGGAGGAGTACGTCACCTGCGTCCGCGACCTCCTGGCCACCGGCCGCGGACGCTACGACGGGCGCGACATCCGCACCTTCGCCGGCCCCCGCGGCCCGGTCCGCATCTCGGTCGGCGCGGAGGGCCCGCGTATGCTGCGGCTCGCCGGGGCCGTCGGCGATGCCGCCTCCATCGGCACCGGCCTCACCCCCGAGGTCGTCACGTGGTCCCTGGAGCAGCTCCGGGAGGGGGCGCGCGAGCGCGGCCGGCGGGATGCCGCCGAGCCGTGGTTCACCGTCCGCAGCGTCCTGGACGACGACCGGGAGGCCGCACGGGACCGGCTGCGTCCCTCGCTCGCCTCGATCCTGCACCACAGCATGCGGCACGGAGTCGAGGGCCGGCTGGTCCCCGGACGCCACCACGCGGCGGTGCGGGAGTACGTGCACCGCTACACCCTGGCGGACCACCAGCGGGCCGGTGGCGGCAACGCGCGGCTGATGGGGGAGCTGGGACTGGACGGCTTCGCGATGGACCGCTGGGGCATGGCGGGCGACGCGGCCGACTGGATCCGGCGCATCGAGGAACTGACCGCCCGCGGCGTGCACCGCGTGTGGCTGGCCAACCGTGGCGGCCTCGACGAACTGGAGCGCGCGCTGCGGACCTTCGGGGAGGAGGTGCTGCCCCGGGTGCGCTGAGCGGCACACGGGCGGGGCCCGGCACGCGGGATGCGTGCCGGGCCCCGTTCGCGTGCGGGCCGGTCAGGGCAGCAGCTTCTGCCAGAAGGCGAGGTTGTGCTCCTTGGGGAAGTCGCGGCTCGCCTTGGAGCAGGCGGCCGGGGCGTCGCCGCTCGCCGGTGAGGTGTCGCAGGCGGCGAGGGACATCAGCGCGCCCGTCCGGTCGCTGAACCTCGGCCAGGACGGGGTGTCCGGGCCGTTGGGGTCGCCGGACGCGGTGAACCGGTCCCAGTACTCGATCATCTGCCGGGAGAGTTCGAGCTGGTCGTCGTCGTAGGGGAGGGTCTGGCCGAGGTAGTCCCAGAGGTAGCCGAGGTCGTCGACGTGGATGGCTCCGCCGAACGGGAAGTCACGGGCCGCCGGGCTCTCCTGCTGGATGCGGAAGATGGACGCGAAGTGCGGCGTGTCGCTCTCGGCGAACTCGTAGGCGTAGGCCGGCACCCATTTCGACAGGGTGCGGATGAGCTGCCAGCGGGTGTGGGAGGTGGAGCCGTTCTGGACGTCGGTCCACGCCTCGCCCGGGGTGCGGTAGTCGCCGAGGGGGTACTCGGCGAGGACCGCGTCGGCGTCCTCGCCGTAGGCGGAGCGGACGGCGGCCTCGTACTGGGCGGCCGTCATCGGCGTACCGAGGTAGTCGTAGTTCTGGAAGGTGGACAGGCCGCGTTCGCTGTCGGTCTGGCCCAGCATGACCGGGACCCGGTTGAACCGGCCGGTCTGCACCGCGGTCGCCGGGTTGACCGGGAAGGCGCGTCCGCCGGTGGAGAGGCCGACGCCGGCCTTCTTCTGCGCGGCGAGCAGGTCGGCGGCGGGCTTGGCGCGCAGGCAGGCCAGGACGTCGGCGGCGGTGGCGCAGCCGGCCTCCTCGGCGAAGGCGGTGCTCTGCGCCTGACCGGCGGCGGCGGACTGGAGGTTGCAGCCGCCGCTCATGAGGACGGCGCGGGAGAAGAGGCCCTCGGCGGTGGGGGAGGCGAGGTGGTCGCAGACCGAGCCGGCGCCGGCGGACTGGCCGGCGATGGTGACGTTGTCCGGGTCGCCGCCGAACCGGGAGATGTTGGAGTGCACCCAGCGCAGGGCGGCCTGCTGGTCGAGGAGGCCGTAGTTGCCGGGGCCGTCCTCGCTCTCCGCCCGCAGCTGGGGGAGGTTGAGGGTGCCGAGGACACCGAGGCGGTAGTTGATGGTGACGACGATCGCGCCGGTCTGGGTGACGAACCTGCGCGGGTTGGTGTCCTGGCCGGCGCCGCCGGTGAAGCCGCCGCCGTGGATCCAGACCAGGACGGGTGTCTTCGCGCGGGCGGTGTCGGGGACGTAGACGTTGAGGCCGAGGCAGTCCTCGGTGGTGATGGTCTTCTCGTAGCCGGGGTCCCAGCCGGGGTTCTGCGCGCACCGGTCGCCGAAGGAGGTGGCGTCGCGGACGCCGGACCACTTCGCGGCGGACCGGGGTGCCTGCCAGCGGTCGGCCCGGGCGTAGGGGATGCCGAGCCAGGCGTCGTAGCCGGTGCGGTCGGTGCCGCGGACCTTGCCGTGGCTGGTCTGCACCACGTCCGAGGCGGGCCGGCTGCCCGCCGACGTGGACGACTGGGCCTGCGCGGCGAGCGGGGTGAGGCCCAGGGCGAGCAGGCCGAGGGCGGTGAGGGTGGCGCGGACGGTGCCGCGCCGGGTGCGGGACGGTCTCATGGCTCCCTGGTTTCTGCGTGCGGGTGTGCCGGAAACGGTCGACGGAGCGAGGACGTCAGGAGAGCCAGAAGTCGCAGCGGTGGTCGGCCGAGTAGTCGCTGATCACCTTGCTGGCCCCGGCCGTGCGCAGCTGCATGACCGGCCAGTTCGCCGCCTCGGTGTAGCGCGGCCAGGCGGGCTCGCCCTTGGCCTTCGGAGCGCCGCTGTGGGCGAAGGCGCCCCAGTAGGCGATCATCTGGTCGGCCAGCTTCTCCTGCCGTGCGGTGAGGGGCTTCTCGCCGAGGGTGAAGTCGAAGAGGTAGGCGAGTTCGGCGCTGTGCGCGTTCGACATGTCCTTGCCGGGGATGGTGAAGCCGTACAGCGTCGGCGAGGTCGGGTCGTCGAACTCGTACCGGTAGACGGGCGCCTCGGCGGAGATCAGCTGCGCGGCCTGCTGGTTGGTGCAGGCACGCTGGACGTCGGTCCGGATCTGCGTGAGGGCGTCCCAGGGGTTGTCGAAGTCCGCCAGCGGATACAGCTCCAGCACGCGCTCGGCCCGGTCGCCGTAGTCCTCGCGGACCCGCTCCTCGAAGCCCTCCGGTGTGAGGCCGGCGAACGCCTCGGAGGCGAGGCGGTTCTCGGAGCGGGTGTTGCCGGTCATTACCGGCACCGCGTTCCAGGTTCCGTCGGCCAGCGCCTGCCGGAACGTCTTGGGCAGCACGGAACCGCCGACCTTGGAACCGCCCAGGTACTCGCCCTGGTGGGCGACGAGGGTGCCCGGCCACGCCTTGCGCAGGCAGGCGACGACGGTGGCTTCGTCGGTGCAGCCGACGGCCTCGGCGTACGAGGCGCCGCTTCGCTCACCGGCGGCGAGCGTCGACTGCGACTGGAGGCACTGGGAGCTCTGCACCGCGGCCTTGTCGAACAGGCCGCGCGCGGACGGCATGGCCATCAGGTCGCAGACGGCGCCGCCGCCGGCGGACTGGCCGGCGATGGTGACGTTGCCGGTGTCGCCGCCGAAGCGGGCGATGTTGTCCTGGACCCACCGGAGGGACGCCACCTGGTCCATGCGGGCGTAGTTGCCGGAGCCGCCCGGGGTCTGTTCGCTCAGCGCCGGGTGGGCGAGGAAACCGAGGGCGCCGAGGCGGTAGTTGACGGTGACGACGATGACGTCGCTCTTGGCGGCCATGCTGCCGCCGCCGTAGATGACGCCGGTGCCCTGGGTGTTGGCGCCGCCGTGGAACCACACCAGTACGGGCAGCCGGGCGCCGGGCCTGGTGCCGCTCGGGCGGTAGACGTCCAGGTAGAGGCAGTCCTCGCTGACGGCCTGCTCCTCCCGTACGCCGGAGGGCTGGAACTGGAGACAGGCGGGCGACTGCCGGTCCGCCTCGCGTACGCCCTTCCAGGACGCGGGCGCGGCGGGCGGTGCGAAGCGCAGGTCCCGTACGGGCGGGGCGGCGTACGGCAGTCCCAGGAACCGGTCCGCCCGGTCGGCGGTGACCCCTTGGACCAGGCCGCTGTCCGTCCGCACGACGGGAGCGGCGCGGCTCGCGTCCGGTCCGGAGGCCGAGCTGGCGGTGGACGCGGAGGCCACCAGGGCGAGGGCCGGCAGCAGGGCGGTCGCCGCGAGCGCGGCCAGGGGGCGCGTCAAGGCACGTCGGAACACACAACCTCCAAGTGAGGAGCCGCCGTCACGTGACCGGCGGGGCGAGCTGTGGGATGTGAGTTGTCTGTGGCCGACTGCGAACGTAACCGGTCGGCAATATTGTCAGCAATATGCGCGACATATTTTCTTCGGCCGGTGAAGGCACGTCGTGCGCGGCCACCTTCTCGCTGACCTGGGGATGAGCGGCGGTTTCGGCAGTCGAACGCGCGACTGCCGTCAACTGCCCTCCTCACTTGAAGTGTTGACCACGGACGCCACCCCGTCGACACTCGGTCCGCACCCGCCCGGCACCGCACCCGGGACCGGGCGACCTCCTCCGCCCGGTCCGTGTCGGGGGAGCGCCGGGCGGCGTGCCTGACGACGTGCGCCCCAGGGAAGGGAACGCCCCATGCCTCACTCCGACGACCGCATTCCGCCCGTTCGCAGCCGCCGGGACGTCCTGAAGGGGTTCGGCTCCGCGGCGGCGGCCGTCGCCTTCCTCGCACTGCTGGAACCGTCCGCGGCGGCCGGGCCCGCCGACCGCGGCTCCAGGGTCCGCGGGCTGCTGGCCCGGTTGACCCTGGACGAGAAGATCTCCCTGGTGCACGGCGCGACCGACCCCGAGCGCCTGGGGCAGGCCGGCTACCTGCCCGGCGTGCCCCGGCTCGGCATACCGCCGCTGAGGATGAGCGACGGCCCGGCCGGCATCAACGTCGCCGCCTCCGCCACCGGCCTTCCTCCCGTGTCCACGCTGGCCGCCTCCTTCAACCCCGATCTGGCCCGCGAGTACGGCGAGGTGATGGGGCGGGAGGGCCGCGCCCTGCGGATGGACGTCCTGCTGGCCCCGCAGATCGAGCTGTCCCGTGCCCCCTTCTTCAGCCGCAACAAGGACCAGACCGGCGAGGACCCCTACCTCAACGCGCGGCTCGCCGTCGCCCAGGTCGAGGGTGTCCAGGGCCAGGGCATGCTCGCCATGGCCAAGCACTACCTCGCCAACAACCAGCGCAACGGCGAACTGAACCGCTCCGACCCCGACGACCCGGCGACCAACTTCGACTTCCGCGTCGACGACCGCACCCTCCACGAGATCTACCTGCCGGCCTGGGAGGCGGTGGTCCGCGCCAAGGTCTCCTCGGTGATGGCCGCCTACAACCACCTCAACGGCGAGTGGAACACCGAGAACCGCACCACCCTGACCGGCGTCCTCCACGGCGAACTCGGCTTCGAGGGCTTCGTCGCCTCCGACTGGGGCGCCACCCACGGCGTCAGCGTCGAGGACGGCCTCGACCTGCAGATGCCGGACGGCTCCTACTTCGGCGACCCGCTCAAGCAGGCCGTCCAGGACGGCACCGTCCCCGAGTCGGCCGTCGACACCGCGGTCACCCGCATCCTCGGCCAGTACGACCGCTTCGGCCTGCTGGACGGCAGCCGCGAGTCCGCCCGCCCGTCCATCGACATCGAGGCCGGCGCCCGTACCGCCCGCGCGGTCGCCACCCAGGGCGCGGTCCTGCTCGCCAACGACGGCACGCTGCCGCTCGGCCGGGCCGCGCTGCGCTCACTGGCCCTGATCGGACCGACCGCCGCGCAGGTCGCCGTGTCCGTCTCCGGGGAGCGGGCCTACGGCTTCGAGGACCGCATGGTCTCCCCGCTGGACGCCCTGCGACGCGGCGGGGCCGCCGACCCGCGCCACGCCGTCGGCGTGGACCTCACCGGCACCACCGTGCCGGCCGACGTGCTCACGCCCGCGGACGGCACCGGCCGCGGACTGACGCGCACCACCCCCACGGGCGGTGGCGCGACCACCGACGCCACCGTCGACTTCACCGGCGACCAGGCACTCCCCACCGGCTCCTCCTGCGTCTGGGCCGGCACCCTCACGCCGCCGGTGAGCGGCGAGTACCAGCTGATGATCCAGGCCTGGCGAGGGGCGGCCTCGCTCTCCCTCGACGGCCGCCAGATCGGCTCGGCCGCCTCCCCCCGGGACGGCTTCGCCCGCAAGTGGTCCAGCATCGTGCCGACCACCGACGGCCTCGACAACGAACTGGCGACGGTCACGCTGACCGGCGGCCGGGCGTACCCGATCCGGATCGCCCTCACCGGCTGGGCGGACACCGTCCACGACCGCGGACCCGTCCAGGTGCGCCTGGCCTGGGTCACCCCCGAGCAGCGCGCGGCCGGCATCCGGGCCGCCGCGCGCCTGGCCGGGCAGGTGCACACACCGGTCGTGTTCGCCTTCAACGGCTCGGGCGGCTCCACCGGCGGGGGCGGCGACCGCACCACCCTCGCGCTCCCCCTCCACCAGGACGAACTGATCGAGGCGGTGGCCGCCGCCAACCCCCGTACGGTCGTCGTCCTCAACGTCGGCGACCCGGTCACCATGCCCTGGCGCGAGAAGGCCGCCGCCGTCCTGCTCGCCGGATACACCGGTCAGGAGGGCGGCTGGGCCACCGCGGACCTGCTGCTCGGCCGCGCCAACCCGGGCGGCAAGCTCACCATGACCTTCCCGCGGCGGGAGGCCGACCACCCGACCCTCGACCCCGCGCACCCGGAGCGCTACTTCGGCGTCGACGGCGTGGTCACCTACAGCGAGGGGGTCTTCACCGGCTACCGGCACTTCGACCGGGCGGACGTCGACCCGCTCTTCTGCTTCGGCCACGGACTGTCCTACACCCGGTTCGGTTACGGGCGGCTGACGGTGAGCGCCGTGCGCGGCGGCCTGGAGGTGTCGTTCACCGTCACCAACACCGGCGACCGGCGCGGCGCCGAGGTCCCGCAGGTCTACGTCGGCCCGGCCCCCCGCACACCCGTCGAGATGCCGGTCAGGACCCTGGCCGCCTTCGAACGGGTGGAACTGCGCCCGGGGCAGTCCCGCCGGCTCACCCTGCGCGTCGACGAGCGCCGCCTGTCCTACTGGGACACCGGCAAGGGACGCTGGGTCCTGCCCGCCGGCCGGCGCAGGGTCGAGGTCGGCTCCTCCTCCCGCGACATCCGCCTCACGGGGACCGGCACGCCGCGCTAACCGGAGACCACCGGCGCACGCCGGGTGGGGCCCGGCCGCCAGACAGTACACGCTTTCCTGAATTCAGGGGAGCGTGTACTGTCACGGTGTGCTGACTGTCGCCCCCGACATCGAGGTGCTGGCCCGGTTCGGCCGCGCGCTCGCCGACCCCCTCCGCTGCCGCGTCCTGCTCGCCCTGCGGGACGCCCCCCGCTACCCGGCCGACCTGGCCGAGGCGCTGGACGTCTCCCGCACCCGGCTCTCCAACCACCTGGCGTGCCTGCGCGACTGCGGCCTGGTCGTCGCCGTGCCCGACGGCCGCCGCACCCGCTACGAACTGGCCGACGACCGCCTCGGCCACGCCCTGGACGACCTGCGCAGCGCCGTCGTGGCCGTCGAGACCGACCGGACCTGCGCCGACGCCGACGCGAAGGGCTGCTGCCGACCATGACCGCCCGGACACCGGAGCCCCGCGGTCTCCACCCGGCCCGCCGCGACGCGCTCGCCCGCCGGATACGCCTGCTGGTCGCGGCCACGATCGCCTACAACGTCGTCGAAGCGGTCGCCGCCCTCACCGCCGGCACCCTCGCCTCCTCCACCGCCCTGATCGGCTTCGGGCTCGACTCCGTCATCGAGGTCTCCTCCGCGGCGGCGGTCGCCTGGCAGTTCTCCGCCTCCGGGCACGAGCTGCGCCAGGCCCGCGAACAGCGGACGCTGCGGATCATCGCCGTCTCCTTCTTCGCCCTCGCCGCGTACGTCGCCCTCGACGCCCTCCGCACGCTGACCGGCGGCGGAGAGCCCGAACGGTCCGTGGCCGGCATCGTGATCGCGGCCCTCTCCCTGGCGGTCATGCCCTTCCTGTCCGCCGCCCAGCGCCGCGCCGGCCGCGAACTGGACTCCGCGAGCGCGGTCGCCGACTCCCGGCAGACGCTGCTGTGCACCTACCTCTCCGCGGCGCTCCTGGCGGGCCTGGTCCTGAACGCCGCCCTCGGCTGGTCCTGGGCCGATCCCGCCGCCGCTCTCGTCATCGCCGCCCTCGCCGCGAAGGAGGGCCTCGACGCCTGGCAGGGCAAGGGGTGCTGCGCGCCGTCGGCGGGCGTGACGGCACAGGGGTGCGGCGACCGCCCGTCCGGATGCGGCTGCTGTGACGTCACCGGGCCGCGTGTGCGGGCGGACGGCCGCTGAGACCACCGGCCCCCGGGGAGCCGGGCCGCGGCCCGGCTCCCCACAGGTGACTCGCGCTCGTGGACGGTCCGCTCCCGGACGCGCGCCGCCTCCGAATGCGCGACATCTCCGGACGCGCGCCGCCTTCACAGCCAAGGCAAAGGCGCGCCTAACCGTTTCCTCAGGCGGCGTCCGGACAATCCTCGGCATGAACACCTCTCACCTGTCACGACGCGGTTTTCTCGCCGCCTCGTTCGGCGCGGCCCTCCTCGGCGCCACTTCCTGCGGCAACTCCTCCGACGGCTCCGGTGCCTCGGCGTCCAGCTCCTCCGCGGCGCCCAGCGGCACCTCCGCCACCGAGGCCGCCACGACCGGCGCCGCCGAGGAACCGCCCAGCCTGGAGAGCCTGACCTCGGAGGTGAAGAGCACGTTCCAGCAGTTCACGTACGAGGACTCCCAGACGGGGAAGTCCCTGCCCTACAACCTGTACGTCCCCGAGGACTACGACGCCGGCAAGTCCTACCCCCTCGTGCTCTACATCGCCGACTCCAGCCTGGTCGGCCAGGACGTCACCGCCCCGCTGTCGCAGTACGGCGCACTGATCTGGGCCAGCGCCGACGAACAGGCCAAGCACGCCGGCTTCGTCCTCGTCCCCGAGTTCCCGTCCGTCATCATCGACGACCACGGCAGCTACACCACCACGGACTACGTCGAGATGACCACCCGCCTGCTCAGCTCGGTCACCGGCGAGTACAGCATCGACGACAAGCGGATCTACGGCACCGGCCAGTCGATGGGCTGCATGACGGTCATGTACCTGGCCGCCCAGCACCCCGACCTGTTCGCCGCCGAGCTGTTCGTCTCCGGCCAGTGGGATGTCGGTGAACTGGACGGCCTGGCCGAGCAGAAGTTCTTCTACATCGCCGCCGGCGGCGACGAGAACGCCTCCGGCGGCCAGGCCGACGTCAAGGACATGCTCAAGGAAGCCGGGGTCTCGTACCAGAGCGCCACCTGGGACGCGACCTGGTCCGCCGAGGAGTACGCCACCGCCGCCGAGAAGCTCTTCGCCGCGGGTGACGACATCAACTTCGCCACCTTCAAGACCGGCACCGTCCTGGAGGCCTCCGACTCCTCCTCCTCTTCCGGACCGGCCATGAACAGCGAACACATGGCCTCCTTCGAACCCGCCTACAGGATCACCGCCCTGCGCGACTGGCTCTTCGAGCAGAAGGCGGCCTGAGACCGGGCCGGCCGGCCCGCGCGCCGCTGCGACGCGCGGGCCGGGTACGGGCCGGTAAAAAATGGCAGCGATATTGCTGTGCATATTGTTAACAATCTTGTAGCGTGCGTAGCGCCTCGGCCCCGAGGCATCGGCGATGTACTTGATGCTCAGTGAGGGGAGACCCCGTGCAGCGGCTCTCTGCGTCCTTCGGACGCGACGCACTCACCCGTCCGACCGGTACAGGTAAAGGACACTCCGTGACCCGCACACGTTTCCTGAAGGGCGCGGCGTTCGCGGGTTCCCTCGTCCTCGCGGCGGTCGCGATACCGGTCTCCGCCGCGGTGGCGGCTCCCGCCGCCGGCCGCGGCCACGCGGTGGACCGTGAGGACGCGGCGCTGGACTTCGACTCCGCCGCCTACACGACGATCACCGTCACCGTCGACGGCCGGCCGACGAACGTGCGCTGGTACAAGCAGATCTGCTATGTCGCGAACCCGGTCGCGGCGGCGGCGCAGCAGCCCGGTGGCCCCGGCGGCGGCACGACGACGATCACCGACACCGCCTGCGGCTACCAGAGCATGAACGTGTTCGTGCCCGAGAGCGCCTTCGGCGACCAGCGCGCCCCGGTCTACTTCGCCGTGAACAACAGCGGCTGGAAGGCCAGCTACCTGCGGGCGAGCGTCACCGCCGGCACCTCCTACGACAGCGCGACCAGCACCGTCGGCGCCGCGCTGAAGGCCGGCTACGTCTTCGTCGACGTCGCCAACCGCAGCCGCGGCCTGGTCGGAGCGGACGGTACGGCTCCCGGCAAGGCCCCCGCGGCGGTGGTCGACGCCAAGGCGGCCGTCCGCTACCTGCGTCTCAACGACGCCGCGATGCCCGGCAGCGCGGAGCGCATCGTCATCAACGGCACCAGCGGCGGCGGCGCCCTGGTGTCGATCCTGGGCGCCTCCGGCAACAGCGCCGAGTACAACTCCCACCTCGCCGCCATCGGCGCCGCCGGTATCGACGCCAAGGGCCGCAGCACCCTGCGCGACGACGTCTTCGCCGTCAACGCGTACTGCCCGATCACCGACCTCGGCAACGCCGACATCGCCTACGAGTGGCTCTACAACGTCCTCGGCACCCGCGACGCCACCGGCTCCAACCCCTCGCCGTCGGAGGCCGCCGAGATCGCGGCCCGGTTCGCGGCGTACGAGAAGAGCCTCGGGCTGCGCAACCCCGACGGCTCCAGGCTCACCGCCGCGACCATGCTCGACACCATCAAGAAGGAAGTCGTCCGCTCCGCCGAGACCTATCTGACAGCGGACCCGGCCCACACGATCCCCCCGCTGGGCGGCACCTTCGAGATCACCTCCCGCGGCACCACCGTGTCGTACGTCAACGACTGGATCGACGTCGACACCGCCACCGGCAAGGTGCGCTCCGTCGACATGACGAAGTACCTCGCGTTCGTCGCCACGCAGGCCACGCTGAAGACGACCCCCGCCTTCGACGGCGTGGGTGTCGACGGGAACGTCACCAGCGGCACCGAGACCGACCTGTTCGGCCCGCCGACGCAGAGGTACCTGAACTACACCGAGTACAGCTGGAACCACAACGACGTCGCCGGCGACGGCAGCGGCCTCGACGACACGGGGCTGACCTGGAAGCAGTACACCGCGAAGAAGAGCACCACCGTCGACGACCAGGTGCACCTGATCAACCCGATGGACTTCATCGGCACCAAGGCCGACACCGCGCCCAACTGGTACGTCCGGCACGGCACCCGCGACCGGGACACCGCGTTCACCGTGTCCGTCAACCTCGACCGGGCGCTCGCCGCCGACAAGCAGGTCGAGAACCTGAACTACCAGCTCGCCTGGAACCAGCCGCATGCCGGCAACTACGACGTGCCCGAGGCCATGGCCTGGATCGCCGAGGTCGTCGGCAAGGCCGGTGACCCGCTCGCCGGTCACAAGGGCTGAACCGCCCGTGCCCCCGGAGGCGGACAGCCGGTGCGGCCCCGCGCCGGAGAGGTGACCAGGGGGCGGGTCAGGCCGACTGGCGGACGACGATCGGCGCGGGCGGCGGACGCAGGCCGTCCGTGCCGAGGCCCGGGGCCGGGCGGGCGCTGAGCCGGCCGTGGGCCTCGGCGCCGACATGGACGGTGGTCGGCCCGGGGGTCGTGCAGGCCGTACCCATGTCCGTCGGAGCCGTCGTCGTCGAAGCCGATGACGGCTCCGGCGTCGTCCGGTATGCGGCGGCCGATGTCGCGTAGGGCATGAGGACGCGCAGGGCGACGTCCCACCTCGTGGAGCACGGCCACACCGCCATGGCCCTGCCCGACACGGGGTCCCTGCCCGACACCGGGTCCCCGCTCGCCGCGACCCGGCTGGCGTTCACCGGAGTCGCCGCGCGCCACTTGGACATTCGCCCCCCGGGGCCTTCGTCGCGCCGCCCGCCCCGCGGGCCGGCGCACCGCCATTCCAGGGACCCGGGCCGGCCCACGGGATGCGGGCTCGTCAGGCGGCGTGCTGTACGCGGCCGTCGCCACGCCGGGGCCCGGGATGGCATTTTCCGTCTCCAGGGGCGCGGTTCCCGTCGGATTCGGGCCTTGCGGGGCACCTGGCTCGCCTCGCCCTGGCGGCGCGCCCCATAGTTCCCAGGGCAAACGGCCGACGGTGGCACGTCTGCCGTCGCGAAGGAGTCTGGAATGGGTGCAGCAGTGGTGGAACAACGCCGTGAGCGGCGTACGGCGACGCTTGTCATGGCCTGTCTGGGGGTGTTCGTCGGCTATCTGCCGGTGACCACGGTCTCCGTGAGCCTGCCGGTCATGCAACAGGCCCTCGGCGCGTCGACGGCCGACCTGTCCTGGGTGTCGGACGCCTTCGTGCTGCCGGTGGCCGCGCTGATCCTGACCGCGGGGGTCTTCGGCGACGTCCACGGACGCAAGAAGGTCTTCCAGGCGGGTCTCGGATTCTGCGTGGTGGGTGCCGGAGTGGCCCTGTCGGCCCAGTCCATCACCCAGGTGTGGGCCGGACAGGCCCTGCTGGGCGTGGGCGCCGCCGCGCTGCTGCCGATGACCCTGGGGCTCATCAGCCACGCCGTCCCCGACCCGCGCGAGCGGGGCAAGTACATCGGGCTGTGGACGACTTCGATGATGGGCTCCCTGGCCGTCGGCCCGCTCGTCGCGGGCGTCGTCGTCGAGCACGCCGCCTGGCGCTGGATCTACCTGCTGCCCATCCCGCTGTCGTTGCTCACGATGGTCCTCGCGGGTTTCGTGCTGACGGAGTCCACGGCGCAGGCCGGCCGGAAGCTGGACTGGCCGGGACAGATCACCGCCGCACTCGCGATCGTCGCCCTGGTCTACGGCGTCATCGAGGGCGGGGCCTCCTCCTTCGGCGACGCGCGGGTGATCGTCGCCCTGGCCGTCGCGGTCTGCTCCGGCGCGGCGTTCGTGGTGTTCGAGCGGCGCAGCCCGAGCCCGATGCTCGACCTGACGCTCTTCCGCAGCGCCGCCTTCACCGGCTCGGCGCTGGTCGTCATGATCAGCTTCCTCGGCCTGATCGGCTTCTTCTTCGTCCTCAGCCTGTACCTCGGCCTGGTGCAGCAGCTCAGCACCCTGGAGGCGGGCCTGCGGCTGCTGACGATCACGGTGATTCCGATGATCCTGGGGGGCGTCGTGGGACGACTGATGCGCCACCTGTCGCCCCGCGTGCTGATCACCGGCGGCCTGGTCGTCACGGCCGTGGCCCTCTTCACGCTGACGAACGTCGGGACCGACACGTCCTTCGTGTCACTGGGCTGGCGGCTGGCCCTGCTGGGCCTCGGGCTCGGACTGGCCTTCCCCTGCATCACCGCGACCGCCGTCTCCTCGGTGCCGCATCACCAGGCGGGCATGGCGGCGGCGGGCAACAACGCCTTCCGTCAGGTCGGCGGCGCTCTGGGCCCCGCCATCCTGGGCACCCTCCTGACCGCTGAGGGAGCCGGCACCCTGCCCGGCCACCTCGCCGACGCCGGACTGTCCGACCCGGTCAGCCGCGAGATCGTGCGCGCCGTGGACGCCGACGGCCTCGGAGCCGTCGCCGGCCTGCCGCTGGGCGCGGACACCGGGCCGGCCCTGCACGCGCTGTCCCAGTCCTTCCTGGACGGACTCCAGCTGTGCCTGGTGGTCTCGGGCGTCCTCATGCTGTTCGGCGCCGCGGTCGCGGCCCTGCTGCTGCGCCCCGCGCAAGGAGGCCGGGCCGTCGCCTCGGGCGGCGGCCGGCCGGCCGAGGCGGAACGGCGCCAGGTCACCGCAGCGGCGGCGACCGACCGGCCGTAACTCCAGCGCCTTCGGGTCCGGAAGCCGCCCGCCGCGGACCGTGCCGCTCGCCTCCCGCCCCCCATGCGGGCGGCCCGGCGCCGGGGCGGGGGCCGTACCGTCCCGGCCCTCACCGTGCGAGGGCCGGGAGGCAGCCGTCGCGTGTCGCGGCGCCCGCGACGTGCCCGTCCCGTGCGACCCTCCGCCGCAGACAGGCGCGTTCCCAGGAGAGGCGGCCCCCGTGTACCAGCCCGACGCGCTCGACCTGTGCCTGCTGCAGGCCCTGCAACTGGACGGCCGCGCGCCGTTCAGCCGGATCGCGGACGTCCTCGGGGTGTCCGACCAGACCATCGCCCGCCGCTACCGCAGGCTGCGGACCGAGGCCCGGCTCAAGGTGCTCGGCGTGGCCGACCACAGCAGGCTGGGACGCACCAACTGGATCGTGCGGCTGCGCTGCAATCCCGGGGCGGCGGAGCCGTTGGCCGACGCCCTGGCACGCCGGCCCGACACCTCGTACGTCGGGCTGATGTCCGGTGGCACCGAGGTGATGTGCGCGATGAAGCCGCGCAGCCGGCAGGACCGCGACGACCTCCTGCTGGACCGGCTTCCGCGCACCCGCCGCGTCACCTCGGTCGACGCCTGCTGCGTCCTGCACTTCTTCTACGGCGGGCCGCTCGGCCGGCTCAGCAGGATCGACGCCTTGGACCCGGCCCAGGAGGCCGCTCTGCGGCCGGCCCCGCCCGGGGCCGCGCCGGAGACGGTCGTCCTGGACGCCGTCGACGAGGAACTGCTGGAGCTGCTGCGCCACGACGGGCGGACCACGGGCACCGACCTGGCCACCGCGACCGGGCAGACCGAGACGGTGGTCAAGCGACGGCTGAGAGCGCTGCGCCGGTCGGGGGTGCTGTACTTCGACGTCGAGTACGACCTCGAACCGTTCGGGCACGGAACCGAGGCGGTGCTGTGGCTGCGGGTGGAACCGGCACGGCTGCGCTCGGTCGGCCAGGCCCTCGCCGGCCATCGCGAGGTGCGGTTCGCCGCGGTGGTCAGCGGCGAGGCCAACGTCGTCGTCTCGGTGTTGTGCCGCACCCCGCAGGAGCTGTTCGCCTACTTGGCCGACCGGGTCGGCGCGACACGGGGCGTACGCGCCGTCGAGACCGTGCCCACGCTCCGGCGGGTGAAGGCCCTCACCTACGACCCCCGCCGCTGAGACGCCGGCACCACCGAGGCCGTGCGTCGCCGCGCGGTTCAGTCCCTGCCCATCTGGTCCTCGTCCGACAGGTGCTCCACCGTCTTGCCGGTCTCCGTGAACGTACGGGTCACATGACCCGAGGAGTACACCCACAGGATGCGCAGCGGGGTGTCGCCGACGTTGCGGAACAGATGGGGGACGGGGGAGGGGATGTAGGTGGTGTCGAAGCGCTCCAGCCTCGTCACCTCGCCGTCGACCCACACCTCCGCCTCACCGTCGAGGATCGTCACGTGCTCGTCGCAGTTGTGCGAGTGCATCGGGGCCCCGGAACCCACCGGGTACACACTCATGCCACTGGTGATGAGGTTCTCCCCGCCGGCCGACGGCGTCGTGATCAGGGGCGTCGTCACCACGGCGCCGCCCCGGTCCAGCAGGGGCACGGACGCGGCCTTGATGATGGTGGTCATCGTGGGGGTTCCTCTCCGGTTCGTCGTCTTGCGTCGGACGACGTTAGGTCGCGCGGGCGCGGATCGGTGCCCTGTCACGCGCAGGTTTACGTTGCGCTCCGGGAGGGGTGTGCTTCCTCCGCCCGGCTGTACCGTCACCTGTCACCGCAGGGCTTCGACCCGTTGCGGAAACGCGTCGGAAAGAAAAGGCAGGTATCGGCCGGATGAGGCTCCCCGTTCTCACCGAAGAGGAAATGGACCAGCGACAGAAGGAGCTGGCCGCGCGTATCGCCGGCCGCCGTGGCGCGGTCCGCGGCCCCTTCCGGGTCTGGCTGCACAGCCCGGAGATGTGCGAGCGCGCCGAGTCCCTCGGCGCGTTCGCCCGCTTCGACTGCAGCCTGCCCAAGCACCTGCGGGAACTGACGCTGCTGATGGCGGCCCGCAACTGGGACGCGCAGTACTCCTGGAACGCACACGTCCACCAGGCCGTCGAGGCCGGCGTCCCGGAGGCGGCCGTCAAAGCCATCGCCGAGAAGCGCGAGGCGGTCTTCGACAACGAGGCCGACCAGGCGTTCTACCAGTTCTGCAAGGAGATCCTGGAAGAGCACTTCGTCACCGACGCCACCTTCGCCGCCGCGCAGCAGCACTTCGGCAACAAGGGCCTGGTCGACACCATCGGCGCGCTCGGCAACTTCACCATGCTCGGCATGTGCCTGAACACCTTCCAGGTGGACCTCCAGCCGGACAGGGAACCACCCTTCCCGGACATCCGCGGCTACGGTCGCACAGCCGGCGACCAGGTCCCCGAGCTGCCGTAACCCACCACTCCTTCTTCCCGCAGTGCTTGGCGCAAGGAGGCGTCAGCTCATGAGAAGCAGCAAGAGCACCAGCACGTCCAAGATCCTGGCCGTCGCCTGCCTGGCGACCGCGATGGTCGTCACGGGCTGTTCCGGGAGTTCGAAGAGCCCGGGCAAGTCCACCTCCGGCACGCTGGCCGTCAACTGGGGCGGCTTCCCGGAAAGCTGGGCGCCGGGCGCCGAGATGGAAGCCGGCTACATGCGCGTCCCGTACGAGAACCTGGTGGCCCTGGACGCGAAGGGCGAGATATCCCCCGCCCTGGCGACCAAGTGGGAGCAGACCGAGAAGACGCTGACCCTCACCCTGCGCGAAGGGGTCACCTTCCACGACGGCACCCCGTTCGACGCCGAGGCCGTCAAGGTCAACCTGGAGTCCATCCGCGACGGCAAGACCGCCTATGCGGGACCCCTGAAGGTGATCGAGTCGGTCGACGCCGTCGACGCGCAGACCGTACGGATCAACCTCTCCGAGCCGACCCCGTCCCTGCTCACGACGCTCTCCACCCGCGGCGCCCCCATGGGCAGCCCGAAGGCCATCAAGGACGGCACGATCGCCCAGAGCCCCGTGGGCACCGGCCCCTGGGCCTACGACGCGGGCTCGTCCACCAAGGGCACCCGCATGGCGTTCAAGTACTACGACGGCTACTGGGGCGGCAAGGACAGCGTCGGCTTCCAGACGGTCGAGCTGTACGCGATCCCCGAGGACAACGCGGCCACCGGCGCCCTCGCCACCGGCGAGATCGCCCTCACCGACACCGAGACCACCCAGCTCGGTCGTATCGAGGGCAATTCCAGCCTCGAGCACCTCTCCTACCCGGCGATCCGCAACAACCCGATGTTCTTCGACCGCGGCCCCGGCGGCGCCTTCGAGGACGCCGACGTGCGCCGCGCCGCCTGCTACGCCCTGAACACCGAGGAGATCGTCAAGCTCGAACCCGACTTCAAGGCCCGCACCCAGCACTTCGCCGAGGGAGAGCCCGGACACAACCCCGACATCGCCGGGTACACCCACGACCTCGACGAGGCCAAGCAGCTCATGGCCAAGGCCGGCAACCCGGAGGTCTCCGTCGAAGTACTGGCCGCGCCCTTCAACGAGAAGCAGCTCCAGGTCTACGCCCAGCAACTGGAGAAGATCGGCATCAAGGTGTCCGTGCAGTCCGCGGCCCCGCCCCAGTACTTCTCGCAGTGGAACAGCGGGCGCTACGCCCTCGGCCTCGGCTCCAACGACGAGCTGACCCCGTACGACTGGTACAAGGCGTGGTTCGCCGCCGACGCCCCCGGCAACCCCTCCCACGTGGAGAGCGCCGAGCTGAAGGCCGCCGCCGACGCCGCCATCGCCGCCGGTGCCTCCGAGGAGGCCGACGCGCTGTGGCAGAAGGTCACCAAGATCATCTCCGACGAGGCCCTCACCTGCGCCCACGTGGCGGGCGAGGAACTGGTCGCCTGGAACACCAAGGCCGTCACCGGGGTCAAGCCCTCCTCCCAGCCGTGGGAGACCAACCTCGTCGACTACAGGGCCCTGCGGCCGGCGGGGAAGTGAGCGATGAGCAAACTCATCGCCTACCGCCTGGCCCTGGCCCTGCCGCAACTGGCCACGGTGTCCCTGCTGGTGTTCCTGCTGACGTACCTGGTGCCGGGCAGCCCGGCCGCGGCCGTCCTCGGGGCCGGGGCCACACCGGAACGCCTGGCGGAGGTCGAGGCCGACCTCGGCCTGGACGCGTCCTTCCTCCAGCGCCTCGGCGACTGGTTCGCCGGCGCGCTCGGCGGTGACCTCGGCACGTCCTACACCAACAGCCTGCCCGTGACCGACCTCGTCGCCGAACGGCTGCCCGCCACGCTCTCCCTGGTCGGCGGTGGCTTCCTGTTCGCCGCCGTCTTCGGGCTCCTCCTCGGCGTGCTCGCCGCACTGCGGCCCGGCCCCGTCGACCGGCTCGTCAACGGCGTGACGTCACTCGGGCTCGCCATCCCGGAGTTCTGGTTCGGCCTCGTCCTCTCCCTGGTCTTCGCCGTCCAGCTCGGCTGGGTCCCGGTGGTGGCCTACACCCCGTTCGCCGAGGACCCCGCCGCCTGGTTCACCGGCATGATCCTGCCGTCCGTCGCGCTCGGCGCCCCGGCCGCGGCCATCGTCGCCCGCCAGACCCGCAGCGCCATGGCCAAGTGCCTGACCGCCCCCTACATCGACAGCCTCACCGCGGTCGGCGTGCCTCGCGGCCGCATCGTGCTGCGCTACGCCCTGAAGAACGCCATGATCCCCGTGCTCGCCTCCACCGGGCTCACCCTGCGCATCCTGATCGGCGCGAGCTTCGTCGTGGAGACGGTCTTCGCCATCCCCGGCATGGGACAGCTCCTGCTGCACAGCGTCATCGGCAAGGACTTCCCCGTCGTCCAGGGCGGCGTCCTCGTCGTCGCCGTCCTGGTCATCGGCGTCAATCTCGTTCTTGACGTGGGCTACGGCCTGCTCGACCCGAAGGTTCGCCCGCAATGACCGTGACCGAAGCAACGACACAGGGAGCCGGCCGGCCCGGCCCCGGCACACCGCGCAAACAGGGCGGCCGTGGCCTGCTGAGCCGCCTGCGGCGGCAGCCGGCGACCCTGGCCGGCGTCGGCGTCCTGATCCTGATCGTCCTCGTCGCCGCCGCCGCGCCCCTGCTCGCACCCCACGACCCCACGGCGCACAACTACGACGCCGTCCTCCAGGGGCCGGGCGCGGAACACTGGCTCGGCACCGACGACCTCGGCCGGGACACCCTCAGCCGCCTCCTGTACGGCGCCCGGATCGCCCTGCTGGTCTCGGTCGGCTCGGTGGGCGTGGCCCTGCTCATCGGGGTGCCCATCGGCCTGCTCCTCGGCTACCGGGGCGGCTGGACCGACCGGCTCGGCTCCCGGCTGCTCGACGTCTCGGACGCGCTGCCCGGCATCATGGTCGGGTTCACCGTCATCGCCGTCATGGGCCGCGGTCTGGTGCCGCTCATGCTGGCGGTCGGCCTGATCTTCTGCATGAGCTTCGCCCGGCTGACCCGCGCGGTCACCCTTGCCGAGCGGGAGCGCCAGTACGTGGAGTCCGCGCAGGTCGCCGGCCTGCGCACCTCGGAGATCCTCTTCCGGCAGGTGCTGCCCAACCTCACCGGCCCACTGGCCGTGCAGGCGGCCGGCTTTCTCGGGCACGCGGTGGTCATCGAGTCCGTCCTCAGCTTCCTCGGCCTCGGCCTCGAGTCCGACACCGCCTCGTGGGGGGCGATGCTCTCCCTGGCCGCGGAGCAGCAGGCCGAACAGCCCTTCCTGCCCTTCCCGCCCGGCGTCGCCCTCGTCGTGACCGTGCTCGCCTTCAACGTGATCAGCGACGGCATCAACGACGCGCTCATGGGCGGCGGCCGCGCGTCGGCGCGGCGCCGTTTCCGCGGCGGCGTCAAGCCCGTGCCCGCGCAGCCCCCGGTCCCCGGGAAGGGTGCGGCCGGCACGGACGACGACGCCGTACTCGCCATCCGCGACGTCACGGTCACCCTCGACGGGCCGGACGGCCCCGTGCCCCTGGTCCAGGACGCGTCCCTCACGCTGCGCCGCCGCGAAGTCCTCGGGCTGCTCGGCGAGTCGGGATCCGGCAAGTCGATCCTCGCCCGCTCCGCGCTCGGCCTGCTGCCCCGCGGCGTCCACCTGACCGAGGGCTCCGTCCGCCTCGGCGGCGTGGAGATCGCCGGGCTCGGCGAGAAGGAGATGCGCGCCCACCGCGGCTCCGGGATCTCCGTCGTCCTCCAGGACCCCATGACCGCCCTGTCCCCGGTCCACACCGTGGGCCGGCAGCTGTGCGAGCCGCTGCGCCTGCACTTCGGCATGACGAAGACGAAGGCCCGCGAGCGCGCCGTCGAACTCCTCACCCGGGTCGGCGTACGGGACGCCGAACGGCGGCTCGACGACTACCCGCACCAGTTCTCCGGCGGCATGGCACAACGCGTCGCCATCGCCATGGCCCTCGCGGCCGGTCCCGACGTCCTCATCGCCGACGAGGCCACCAGCGCGCTCGACGTCACGACGCAGAGCCAGGTCCTCGACCTGCTCCTCGAACTGCGCGACGAGTTCGACATGTCCATCGTCCTGATCACCCACGACCTGGGGGTGGTCGCCGAGACCTGCGACCGGGTGGCCGTCATGTACGCCGGCCAGGTCGTGGAGGTCGGCGAGGTGTCCGACCTGCTGCACCGGCCCCGCCATCCGTACACCGCGGCGCTCATGGCCTCCAGCCCCTCGGGCGAGGTCCCCGAGGGACGTCCGGGGCGTCTGCCCACCATCCCCGGTCACGTCCCGCCCGCCGGGTCCTGGCCCGCGGGCTGCCACTTCGCCGACCGCTGCGCCTACGCCGAGGACAGCTGCCGGCAGCGCCCCGTGTCCTTGGAGGAAGACGTGCGCTGTGCCCGTGCCGAGGACCTCGTCCTGGAGGTGTCCAAGCCGTGACCACCGCGTCCCCCGCCCCGTCCGCCACCTCGGTGGCGGACAGCGGCCCCCTGCTGGAAGTCCGCGACCTCTGTGTCAGCTACCGCACGGGCCGCGCCGCATCCTGGCGGAAGACGGCCACCAACGTGGTCGACCACGTCAGCTTCGACATCCGGCCCGGCGAGACCCTCGGTCTCGTCGGCGAGTCCGGTTCCGGCAAGTCGACCATCGGCCGCGCCCTCCTGCGCCTCGTCGATCCTGCCGCCGGCACCATCACGTTCGACGGCCGCGAGGTCACCGCCTTCGGCCGGTCCACCCCCCTGTCGTACCGGCGCGACGTGCAGGCCGTCTTCCAGGACCCCGCGTCCTCGCTCAACCCCCGCCACACGGTGGGCGAGGCCGTCACCGGCCCGCTGCGCCGCCACGGCAGGGGCGGCCGCGCCGAACGCGAGGACGCCGCCGCCGAGGCGTTCCGCATGGTCGGTCTCGACCCGGCCCTGCGCGCCCGCTATCCCATGGAACTCTCCGGCGGCCAGCGCCAGCGCGTGGCCATCGCCCGCGCGATCGCCCTCAGGCCGCGCCTGGTGGTGTGCGACGAGGCGGTCAGTGCGCTGGACGTCTCCACCCAGAGCCAGATCGTCAACCTCCTGGCCGACCTCCAGGAGGCCACCGGGATCAGTTTCCTGTTCATCACCCACGACCTGCGACTGGTGCGCCACATCGCACAGCGCGTCGCCGTCCTCCAGTCCGGCCGGCTCGTCGAGTTCGAAGAGACGGAGCAGCTCTTCCGCTCCACGCGCCAGCCCTACACCCGCAGACTGCTCGCGGCGATCCCCGCCACCGACCCGGAGGGCAGGGAACACCGTCGAGCCCGCCGCGCGGCCCACCGGAGTGCCCCGCCCCCGAGGAAACTGTGAGGTCAGAACCCTTTACAAAGTTGGACGATCACTTAACCTGAAGCCCCCGCCAAGAGGCCGTCCCGTTTCGGGTCCTGTCATGGCCCGGAGCGGGTCGCCGTCACGGCCCGGGAGGAACCTTGGACCGCCTTCTCCTCATGCACAGCTTCGTCACCGTCGCCCAGGTGGGCAGTTTCAGCGGCGCGGCCAAGAAACTGGGCTCGTCGGGCTCCCTGGTGTCCCGGCACGTGGCCGAACTGGAACGGCAGATCGGGGTACGCCTCGTCAACCGCACGGCCCGCTCGGTGAGCCTGACCGAGCCGGGCCAGCGTTACGCGGAGTTCGCCGCCCGCATCCTGGACGAGATCGAGGCCGAGGACGCCGGCATCGCCCAGCGCCACGACCGGGCCGAAGGCACCCTCAGCGTCATCTGCCCGAAATGGATCGGCAGCCTCGACCTCGGCGACGCCATCGCCGCGTTCTCCGCCGCCCATCCCAAAATCCACATCCGCTTCGAGCTGGGCGGCATGTCGGACCGGACCTACGATTTCCTGGACAGCGGGTTCGACGTCGCTTTCCACACCCGGGACCTGCGGGACTCGAGCGTCCGTCTGAAGAAGATCTCCTCGCTGCCCTTCGTGCTGTGCGCCTCCGGGGGGTACGTCGAGCGGCACGGGGCCCTGTCCCACCCCAACGACCTCGCCCACCACGACTGCCTCGTGCACGTCAACGACCCGGTGTGGCGGCTCGGCCACGGACACGCCAGCACCCTGCACAAGATCCGCAACATCGCGTTCTCGTCGAACTCCTACATCGCCCTCCAGAAGGCCGCCGTACACGGCCGGGGCATCGCCCTGCTGCCCCAGCGCCCGGTCCACGACGACATCGCCGCCGGCGCCCTGGAGGTGCTGCTGCCGGAACTGGCGGTGCCCGACCGCCCGCTCTACGCGATCTACGGCCCCGGCCAGGACACCCCGCGCAAGGTGAGCGTCTTCCTGGACTTCCTCGCCGAGTGGTTCTCCCAGAACCCGATCCCCGCCATCCGGCCCTGAGCCCGGAGCCTCGCCCTGCGGGCCCGGAGCCTCGCCCTGCGGGCCCGGAGCCTCGCCCTCCGGGCCGGAACCTCGTCCTGGGGGCCCGGGAGCCCGGGGCCCCGCCCTCAGGCCTTGAGCCCCCCTGGCCCGGAGCCCGCCTTCCGGCCCTGAGCCCTCCCTCCGGCCCTGAGCCCCGACCCCGCCCTCCGGCCCGGAGCCCGAGCCCTGGTCCCGCGGCGCAAGAAAGGGTTGCGCACCCGGCGTCCCTCGGGCCATTGAGGCCCCGCGCCCGCAAACCTACGCTCACCAGGCGAGACGGAAACGAGGAATCCATGGGAATCCAGAGAATCGAGTCGGTCACCTACAGCATCGACGACCTCGGCGAATGCGTCCGGTTCTTCGAGGACTTCGGGCTCTTCCTGGTGGAGCGCACCGACGAACACGCGGTGTTCGAGACGCTCACCGGACAGACCCTCCACCTGGACACCGACCCGAGCCCCCTGCTGCCACCGGCGGTGGAGGACGGCCCCACCCTGCGCGAGGTCGTGTGGGGCGTCGACACCCAGGAGGAACTGGACCGGCTGGTGGCCGCCGTCGCCCGCGACCACACGGTCCGCGCGAGCGCCGACGGCGTCCACCACACCGTCGACCGCAGCGGCTTCGGCGTGGGCCTCACCCTGGCCCGGCCCAGGGAGGTGACCGTCGGCCCGCGCCGCGCCAACACCCTCGGCAGCGTCAACCGCTGGAACGAGGCACTGGAGCCGCTGACCCGCGCCTTCCCGCTGCGCATGTGCCACGTCGCCCTCAACATCGCCAAGGAGGGCAAGGACGAGGCCGTCGCCTTCTACACCGGCCTCCTCGGCTTCCGCCCCACCGACGTCGTCGAGCCCATGGGCGTCTTCATGCAGGCCCCGGGCGACGACGACCAGCACACCATGCTGCTCTGCCACCGCCCCGACCGCGTCTCCATGAACCACATCGCCTACGAGGTCCCCGGCTTCGACGACGTCATCGAGGGCGGCAACCACATGATCGAACGGGGTTGGCGCGAGGCCCGCAAGCTGGGCCGGCACACCGTCGGCTCCAACGTCTTCCGCTTCCTGCACGCCCCCTGCGGCGGACGCGTGGAGTACGCCGCGGACATGGACCGGGTCGACGACAGCTACGAGACCCGCGTGCACCGGGAGACCCCGCCGCACCACATCTGGGCCCTGCGCACCAACCGCGACCAGGACGCCCCCGCCTCCTGAATCCCCTGAGAGGGCACCCACCCATGACCACCGACCACGGCTACCCCGCCGTCCGCATGTACATCGCGGGCCAGTGGTGCCAGGGCGAGACCGGACGTACCGCACCGATCGTCAACCCCGCCACCGAGGAGGTGATCGGGGAAGTCCCCCTGGCCACCACGGCCGACCTGGACCGCGCGCTCGACGCCGCGGCCCGGGGTTTCCGAGTGTGGCGCGCGACCCCCGTCACCGAGCGCACCCGCATCCTGCACGCCGCCGCCGACCTGATCGGCGAGCGGGCCGCGGAGATCGGGCGCATCTCCACCCGGGAGCAGGGCAAGCCCCTGAGGGAGTCCACCGGCGAGGCCCGCCGTACCGCCGGCACCCTGCGCTGGCACGCCGACGACGCCCGCCGCGCCTACGGCCGCATCATCCCCGCCGACCCCGGCACCGTTCTGACCGTGCGCCGCGAACCCCTCGGCCCCGTCGCCGCCTTCGTCCCGTGGAACTTCCCGGTCGGCGGCCCCAACCGCAAGATCTCCTCCGCGCTCGCCGCCGGCTGCTCCCTCGTCATCAAGGCGTCCGAGGAGACCCCGGCCACCGCGATGGAACTGGTCCGCTGCTACGCCGACGCGGGCCTGCCGCCCGGCGTCCTCAACCTCGTCTTCGGCGAGCCCGCCGAGGTCTCCGAGCACCTGATCGCCTCGCCGGTGACCCGCCTGGTCGCCTTCACCGGCTCCGTCCCGGTCGGCAAGCTCCTCGCCGCCAGGGCCGGCCAGGTCATGAAGCCCTCCCTGATGGAGCTGGGCGGCCACGCCCCGGTCATCGTCTGCGCCGACGCCGACCCGGTGAAGGCCGCCCGCAAGGCCGCCCAGGCCAAGTGGGCCAACGCCGGACAGGTCTGTACCTCGCCCAGCCGC
This sequence comes from Streptomyces sp. JK94, assembly GCF_053613315.1. Classification (NCBI taxonomy): domain Bacteria; kingdom Bacillati; phylum Actinomycetota; class Actinomycetes; order Kitasatosporales; family Streptomycetaceae; genus Streptomyces; species Streptomyces sp. JK94. Next base: position 210,885 of record NZ_JBSICH010000012.1, read on the forward strand.
TTCCTGGTCCACGAGTCGCTCGTGGAGGAGTTCACCGCCGAGTTCGTCAAGGCCGCCGAGGCGGTCACCCTCGGTGACGGCCTGGACGAGTCCACCGGCATGGGTCCGCTCGCCAACGAGCGCCGTCTGAAGGCCATGGAGCGCCTCACCGCCGACGCCGTCGCCCGCGGCGCCAGGATCCTCACCGGCGGCGAGCGCCCGGACCGGCCCGGTTACTTCTTCGCGCCGACCGTCCTCACCGGCGTACCCGAGGACGCGGAACTGCTGAGCGAGGAGCCGTTCGGTCCGCTCGCACCGATCGTCGCCTTCAGCGACCTCGACGAGGCGCTCGCGCTCGCGAACAGCCTGCCGTACGGTCTGGCCGCCTACGGCTTCACCGACTCCGCCGCCACCGCCGAGAGGCTGTCGGCGGAGCTGGAGGCCGGCATCCTGTCGATCAACCACTGCGGCGGCTCCGTCCACGAGGCCCCCTCCGGCGGTGTCAAGGACAGCGGCTACGGTCGCGAGGGCGGCCCCGAGGCGCTGGACGCCTACCTGGTCACCAAGCGCGTGTCCCACCTGCTGGCGCCATGAGGTACGCGCGCATCTCGATCGGCGGGCGGGCGGTCTGGGGCCGGGTGGGGGAGCGGGAGATCGAGCTGCTGGCCGGCTCCCCGCTCCAGGAGGCGGACCCCGACGTACTGGGCGCCGTGCCGCGCGAGGGCGCGCACTGGCTGCCGCCCGTCGTCCCGTCCGTCTTCTACGCCGTCGGCATGAACTACCCCCGGCACATCGCTCACGCCGGCGCCGCCACCCCCGAGCGCCCCGAGGTCGGCTACCGCGCCAACAACGCGCTGACCGGCCACCGCACGCCGATCCTCAAACCGGCCGAGGTGACCGGACGCTTCGAGGCCGAGCCCGAACTCGTCGCCGTCATCGGCCGCACCCTCAGGCGCGCCACCCACGACGAGGCCCGCGCGTCGATATTCGGCTGGACCATCGGCAACGACATCAGCGCCCGCACCTGGCAGCACCAGGACCGCTCCTTCTGGCGCAGCAAGAACAGCGACACCTTCAAGCCCATGGGGCCCTGGATCGAGACCGACGTCGACGCCCTCGCGCAGACCACCGCCCTCCGTGTCAACGGCGAAACCCGAGCCGAGTTCGCCACCGGCGACATGGTGTTCGACCCCTTCGACCACATCGTCGAGCTCACCAAGCACGTCACCATGCACCCCGGTGACGTGCTGTGGATGGGCGCCGAGTCGACCTGCCAGCTCGAACCCGGCGACACCGTCGAGGTCGAGATCGGCGGCATCGGCGTGCTGTCCAACCCCGTACAACTGGAAGAGGAACGAGGGAAACAGCCATGAGCGCAGCACCCCGCTACATCCACCACGTCAACTTCCCCACCACCGACCCCGACCGCACCGCCGAGTGGTACACCAAGGTCTTCGGCATGAAGCGGATCATGCCCAAGTCCAACACCCGCGTGGTGCTGATGACCCGCGGCAACTTCGACCTGCACTTCACCCCGGTCGAGGAGATGGAGCGCATGGCGCCCTACCACTTCGCCGTCGAGGTGGACGACTGGGACGACTTCCTCGCCCACCTGGGGGAGCTGGGAATCCGGCACACCCGGCCCATCGAGCGCCCCGAGAACCAGTCCAAGTTCTGCTACATCCACGACCCCGACCACACCATGATCGAGCTGGTCTGGCACGGCAAGCGCCCCAACTGATCAGCGCCGCTGAGGAGTTCCTTCCATGCCTTACGCCGATTCCGACGGCACCTCCCTCTACTACGAGCGCCACGGCAGCGGCCCGGCGATCCTGTTCGTGCACGGCAGCGGCGGCCACCACGCCGCCTGGTGGCAGCAGGTCGCGGCCCTGCGCGACGAGTTCACCGTCGTCACCGTCGACCTGCGCGGCTTCGGCAAGTCCGACAGCTCCATGCCCGAGTTCGACGGCCAGGACTTCCCCGGCGACGTCGTCGCGGTCCTGGAGGCCGAGGACCTCACCGACGTCATGCTGGTCGGCCAGTCCATCGGCTCCGTCGCCGCGCTCCGCGCCGGCCTGCTGCGTCCCGACCGGGTCTCCTCCGTCGTCCTCGGCCACTCCCTCGGCGGCATCAGCCACCCCGAGCTGAGGGAACTGGCCGCCGCCGACCGCGCCGAGGCCGTCAAGCTGCCGGTCATCGACCGCCTGCTGACCAAGCCGTTCCAGCGCGAGCGCGCCGACCTCACCTTCCTGTTCCAGCAGATGGGCACGTTCAACGTGGCCAGGATGCAGGACCTGCGCAACCTCGACACCAACGGCCCCTCGCTGGGGGAGATCCAGAACTCCGGCGTCAAGGTCGCCTTCCTGGTCGGCGAGAAGGACGCGGTGCTCGGCGTCAAGACCGTCACCCGCGCCCACGAACTGCTGCCCGGCTCGCACCTGGAGATCGTCCCGGGCGCCCCGCACTCCATGTACTGGGAGACGCCCGAGCCGTACAACGCCGCCATCGCCCGACTGCGCCGCACCCTCACCGCCCCGAAGGAAGCCGCATGAGCAACATCAGCCTCGACGCCGCCGAGGAGATCATCGAGGCCGCGCAGAAGCGCGCCCAGGCCATCGGCAAGGCGGTGAGCGTCGCCGTCGTCGACGCCGGTGGCTTCGTCGTCGCCATCCGCCGCCCCGACGGCGCCCGCCCGCTCACCCCCGACATCGCCCGTGCCAAGGCGTACACCGCCGCCGTCATGCAGCGCCCCGGCAAGATGCTGAAGAAGTGGCAGGAGAACCAGCCCGTCTTCTTCTCCCAGCTCTCCCAGCTCCCCGGTGCCGCCATGCCCATCATGGCCACCGAAGGCAGCGTCACCATCAAGAGGGACGGCGAGATCATCGGCGGCCTCGGCATCGCCGGCGGCACCGCCGACGAGGACCAGGTCATCGCCGACGAGGTACTCGCATCCCTGGGCTACGAACTGGAGTTCGCCGCCTGGGGTGTCGCGGGCAAGCCCGCCGGCCCCGACTCCCCGAAGGAGAGCTGACCATGGCGGACACGTTCAACTACCGCATCGACCACCACGGCAGCCTGGTCCGCCCGGCCGGCCTCGTGCCCGGCGACCCCCAGTCCGTGGCGGCCGCGGTCCGCGAGGCCGTCGTCTACCAGCGGGGGCTGCGCTCCACCGTGGTCACCGACGGCGACTTCCCCCGCGAGGACTTCCGCGCAGCCGTCCTCGACACCGTCACCGGTTTCCGCCGTACCGACGAGACGGGACCCGACGGCCTGGTCCGCTGGGTCGCCGAGTCGCTGCCGAAGGCCGACGGCCCGCTGCTCGCCGACTGGGCCGGCCGGCTCGCCGAGCAGACGGTGATCGCCCCGAAGGCCTCCCTGCCCTCGCCCGCGTACCTCGCGGCCACCACGTACCAGCCGGGCCTCGGCGTCTCCTCCGCCCGCGAACTGGGCGAGGCCCTCGCCGAGATCATCCAGGCGGAGATCGCCCTGCTGGTCGCCAAGGGCGTCCGCCTGATCCAGCTCAACAACCCGCTCCTGCTCGGCCAGACCGGCACCGAGCCGGCTCCCGGCGGCGCCCTCGCCTTCGGGGACGCCCTCGCCGTCGACGCGGCGGCGGTACGCCTGGACGAGCGCCCCGAGGGCGTACGTGTCGGGGTGGCGCCCGGCTGGGCGGCCCCGGACGCGGTGGACCGGGCCCGCGCCGAGCGGATGTACGCCGCGATCCCGGCCGACCGCTGGGTGCTGCCGTTCGACCAGGGCACCGTCGCCGAGACCGACCTCGTGCGGGCGCTGCCCGAGGGACGGGACTTCTGCCTGGGCGTGGTCGACGCGACCCGGCCGGAGCTGGAGGACATCGGCACGGTGATGTCCCGCATCGACCCGCTGGAGGCGTTCGTCGACCTGGAGGACGCGGCCGTCGCCCCCTCCCGGGGCTTCGCGGACGTCGCGGCCCGGCCGCTGCTCGACGCGGAGGACCAGCGCCGCAAGATGGTGCTGGTCGAGACGATCGCCCGGTACTGCTGGGGCAACGAGTTCTGACCGGAGGCGGCGGGGGCCGGTCCGTCCCCCGGTTCCCGGGCACCTCGGCCCCTCGCCGCCCTCCGCCACCGGCGGGACGCACGGCCACGTGCGCGCGGGGTACGCACGGCCACGTGCGCACGGCGTGCCGTCGCCGGCCGGGCGGGCCCGGACGCGCGCCTTCGGCGCCCCGCACGTGCCGTGCGGCCGGTGCCGAGCCCCCTCGGCGCCCGGCGGCGGCCCCTCGCTCCGCCCGGGCGCACGGCTCCCGCCGCCGGGCCCCGGCACCGGTGACGGCGGCCGGCGCCAAGTCGTACGGCGGCATCAGCCGAAAGGGCCGGCGGCGCCGCCCCCCGGGGCCGAGCACCACCGGCCGGCGCACCCGCGCGCCCGGCGCGTCGACCGGCCGGACCCCGGCGGCCGGCGGAGCGGCGGCCGGTCCGGCGGGGTCCGGTAACGGCCCGGGGCCCGCGCCGTCAGAGCACCTCGGCGAAGGTGACCGACCGGTCCGTCAGCAGCGGCCACACGGTCTCGACGATCTGCTCCTTGAAGTGCGGGGCCGCCTTGTGCGCCTCGAACCCGGCAGCGTCCTCGTAGCGCTCGTACAGCAGGAAGCCGCCGGGCTCGTCCGCCACCGCGTGCACGTCGTAGGCGAGGTTCGCCGGTTCGGCACGGGTCGCCTCCCGCGCCGTCAGCAGGGCGGCTCGCACCGCGTCCGCGTCCGCGGGCGCGCAGCGGTAGTGGGCGACGACTGCGTAGGCCATGATGTGTCTCTCCTCGGCTGCTCACGACTGACGGGCGTACCGTCCGGCCAGCAGATTCCAGCACGGATCACCTCCCGGCCCACCTGCGCGCGGTGCAAGCAATGCCTGCCGCCGCCGGGCTGGTGGGCCGGCCCCGCATGGTGTGTTGTCGCTTCCGGCCCTGCACGGCCGACCCGTTGGGACCGCGGTCACCGATACCGCGGTCGACGAAGGAAGTGATCTGATGCGCAACCTGGAAACGCTCCTGGGCGGAGAGTGGGTGACGACCGGCGAGTGGATCGACGTCCACGACCCGGCCGACGTCCGCGCCCCCGTGGCCCGGATTCCGGCCCTGTCCGCGAAGGACGTCACCCGGGCCTATGACCACGCCGAGCAGGGTTTCACCGTCTGGAAGCGCACCAGTCCCTTCGAGCGTGCCCGGGTCTTCACCGACGCCGCCCGGCTGCTCCGCGAGCGGCTCGACGAGATCGCCGCCGACGTCACCGCCGAGAACGGCAAGACCGTCGCGGAGGCCCGCGGCGAAGCCGGCAAGGCCGCCGACTTCCTGGACTACTACGCCGGCCTCGCCCGCCAGGGCTACGGCACCCTCCTGCACGACGCCCGTCCGAACACCCGCACGCACACCCAACGCGAACCCATCGGCGTGATCCTGGTGATCAGCCCCTGGAACGACCCGCTGATCACCCCGGCCCGCAAGCTCGCCCCGCTGCTCGCCACCGGCAACGCGGCCGTCTTCAAGCCCGCCACCGACACCCCGATGTCGGGGCTGCACTTCGCGCGCGCCCTGCACGACGCGGGCCTGCCGGCCGGTGTGCTGAACGTCGTCACCGGACGCACCCGCGAGATCGAGGAGGCCCTCCTCGACGACCCGCGGATCGCGGCCGTCACCTTCACCGGGTCCAACGAGGTCGGCAACTCCATCCGCCGCCGCCTCGGCGACCGCAACGTCCGCTTCCAGGGCGAGCTGGGCGGCAAGAACGCCTCCGTCGTCCTCAAGGACGCCGACCTCGCCGCCGCGGCGAAGACCGTCACCGCCGGCTCCTTCGGCCAGGCCGGACAGCGCTGCACCGCCACCAGCCGGGTCGTCGTCGAACGGCCGGTGTACGAGGAGTTCACGCGCCTGCTGGTCGCGGAGGTCGAGAAGCTCACCGTCGGACCGGGCAGCGACCCGGCGACCACCCTGTGCCCCCTGGCCGGCCCCAAGCAGCGCGACGGCGTCCTCGCCGACCTGGCCAGGGCGGTCGAGGAGGGGGCCCGGGTCCTCACCGGCGGCGGCGCCGACACCGAGGGCGACCGTGCGCACGGCTGCTACGTCCGGCCGACCGTGCTCGGCGACGTCACCCCCGAGATGGCCGTCTGGCGGGACGAGGTCTTCGGCCCGGTCCTGGCCGTCCGCGCCGTCGACGGCTTCGCGCAGGCCGTGGAGGCGGTCAACGACTCCGTGTACGGACTGGCCGCGGCCGTCTTCACCCGCGACATCGGCGCCGCCCACCGCTTCGTCGACGAGGCCGAGTGCGGCCAGATCGCGGTCAACCACCCCACTCCGGGCTGGGACGTGCACCTGCCCTTCGGCGGCTTCCACGACTCGGGCACGGGCTACAAGGAGCAGGGCGACGAGGTCCTGCGCTTCTCCACCCGCGTCAAGACGGTCGCCGTCCACTTCGGTGCCTGAGCACGCCGTGCACGTCATGAGAGAGGAGGATGCCGATGGCTGACGAGACGATCGGCATCGTCGGCGCCGGCATCGTGGGTCTGGCCCTGGGCCGTGAGATCGCGCTGAGGCGCCCCGGCACCCGGGTCGTGGTGTTCGAAAAGGAGCGGGAGGTCTCGCTCCACCAGACCGGCCACAACTCGGGCGTCGTGCACGCCGGCATCTACTACACGCCCGGCAGCCTGAAGGCGGACCTGACCGTCCGCGGCGTGGCGCTGCTGCGCGAGTACTGCCAGGAACGCGAGCTGCCCTACCGGGAGATCGGCAAGCTGGTCATGGCGGTCCGCCGGGACGAGCTGGGCCGCATGGAGAACCTCTACCAGCGGGCGAGGAACAACCACGTGCCCGACCTGCGCAGGGTCTCCCAGGACGAGATCAGGGAACTGGAGCCCCACGCCGGCGGCATCGCCGCCCTGCACTCGCCGCGCACCGCGATCACCGACTACCCGGCGATCGCCCGGGAGTTCGCCAAGGACATCACCGGCTCCGGCGGCGAGGTGAAGCTCGGCTTCCCCGTCACCGGCATCACCAGCGTTCCCGGCGGCATCGAGGTCGCCTCCGGACAGCAGCGCGTCAAGGCCGACCGGCTGATCCTGTGCGCCGGCCTCCAGTCCGACTCGGTGGCCAGACTCGCGCAGGACAAGCACGAACCGAGGATCATCCCGTTCCGGGGTGAGTACATGCTGCTCAAACCCGACCGCGCCCACCTGGTGCGCGGCCTGATCTACCCGGTGCCCGACCCGCGCTACCCCTTCCTCGGCGTGCACTTCACCCCGCGGGTCGACGGCACCGTCGAGGTCGGCCCCAACGCCGTGCTGGCCCTGGCCAGGGAGGGGTACACACTCGCCAGGATCTCCCCGAAGGACCTGCTCGGCCTGGCGGCCTACCCCGGCACCTGGAGGATGGCGGCCCAGCACTGGCGTACCGGCGTCAAGGAGTACCGCGGCTCGCTGTCCGCCACGGCCTTCATGCGCGACGCGGGACGCTACGTCCCCGGTGTCGGCGCGAAGGACGTGGTACGCGGCGGAGCGGGCGTCCGCGCCCAGGCGCTGGACCGGGACGGCGCCCTCGTGGACGACTTCCGCATCCACCAGGTGGGCCGGATCACCGCCGTGCGCAACGCCCCCTCGCCGGCCGCCACCGCCTCCATGGCGATCGCCGAGCACATCGCCGACGCCGTCTTCGCAGGCGCGTGACAGCGTGCCGCACGACCTGCCGCGCAATCTGAGAACCCCCTGCGTGCGGCGTACTTCCGCGCAACAACAGCTTGCATCCCGGGCTCTCTGCAAGGCCCCGGTACCCGCCTAGCGTTCCTTCCGCGACACCGCACCACCCCCCCTACGAGAAAGAGAGCCCACGACATGTTCGTCGTCGACACCCAGATCCACATCTGGAAGGAAGAGACCCCGGACCGCCCCTGGGTCCCGGGCGCCCGCGAGCGCATCCGCCTCAACGGCCACCGTGAGGACCCCTTCTCGTACGAGGAGGCCCTGGAGCTGATGGACGAGGCCGGCGTCAACCGCGCGCTGATCCTCCCGCCGTCCTGGGAGGGCAACCGCATCGACTACGCCCTGGAGGCGTGCGAGGCCCACCCGGACCGCTTCGGCATCATGGCCCGCGTCCCGCAGGACAACGAGGCCGAGGGCACCGCGATGCTCAAGGACTTCGCCCAGAACCCGCACGTCAAGGGCACCCGTCTCACCTTCCACCGCCCGCAGGACCGCAACTGGATGATCGACGGCACCAACGACTGGTACTGGCCGATCGCGGAGGAACTGCGCATCCCCACGATGGTCCACGCGCCCATCTGGAAGCGGGAGCTGGGCGAGATCGCCGCCAAGCACCCCGAGCTGAAGATCATCATCGATCACATGGGCATCATGGCCCGCTGCGTCGACGACGCCATCGGCTACTGGGTCCAGGAGACCGCCGACCTCGCCCCGCACCCGAACATCTACGTGAAGGTCTCGGCGCTGCCGGGCTACTCCACGCAGCCGTTCCCCAACATGAACATCCAGAAGTACGTGCGCGAGATGGTCGACAAGATGGGCCCGCAGCGCTGCTTCTACGGCACCGACATCACCCGCCTGCTGGGTCACGGCATCACCTACACCGACACGATCGAGCAGTTCACCAAGCACTGGGACTTCACGCCCGAGGAGCTTGAATGGATGATGGGCCGCGGTATCTCCGAGGTCCTGAACTGGCCGTACGAGGGCTGAGGAACCACACGAGATGACGGACAGCAAGAACAGGCCGGGCGCCGACGGCGGTGACGCCGTCGTCTCCGCCTTCAACGCCGTCGGCGCCGACTACATCTTCTGCTCATCGGGGTCCGAGTGGGCCCCGGTGTGGGAGTCGCTGGCCCGCCGGCACCGCGACGGCGAACCGGCGCCGACGTACCTGGACCTGACCCACGAGACGGTGGCGGTCGGCATGGCCACCGGCTACGGGCTGGTCGAGCGCCGCCCCCAGGGTGTGCTGCTGCACGCCGCCCCCGGCCTGCTCCAGGGTTCCATGGCCGTGCACGGGGCGCTGCTGGCCGGCGTCCCCATGGTGGTCACCTCCTCGGAGTCGACCACGTACGGCGACGGCCCCGGCCAGGACCCGGGCGGCCAGTGGTACCGCAACCTGTCCATCGTGGGCGGCCCGCACCACGTGGCCCAGCCGTTCACCAAGTGGGCCAACGAGGCCGCGCACATCAGCACCCTGCCCACGATGATCACCCGGGCGGCGGAGCTGGCCTGGCGGGCCCCGGCGGGCCCCGCCTACCTCAACATCCCGCTGGAGATCCTGCTGGAGGACTGGGACGGCCGCGAGGCCAAGCCCGTCGTCAAGCCGGGCTCCATGCACTCCTCGCCCGAGGAGGTCGAGCCGGTCGCGCAGATGCTCCGCGAGGCGAAGAACCCGGTCGTCGTCACCGAGACGGCCGGCCGCGAAGCGGGCGGCTTCGAGTCCCTGGTCGCCTTCGCCGAGGCGTGGAACATCCCCGTCGTCGAGCCGGACTCGGCGGTGTGCGCGAACTTCCCCCGCACCCACCCCCTCCACGCCGGCAGCGACATCGGGCCCTGGATGGACGAGGCGGACCTGATCCTCCTGGTCAACTGCCGGGCCCCGTTCTACCCGCCGAGCCGGAAGCCGTCCAAGGCGAAGATCGTCGTCATCGACCAGGTGCCGCAACGTCCGCACATCGTCTACCAGGTGCTCTTCGCGGACGTCTACCTGGAGGGCAACGTCGCCAACACCCTGCGCCAGCTCGCCAAGCGGGCGAGGGATCTGGACGAGGCCGCGGTCACCGCGCGCCGCGCCGCCCAGGAGGAACGCCACACCGCCGAACGCGCGGCCGCCACCGCCGCCGAGGCGAGGGCCGAGCAGTCCGAAGGGGTGGACCCGGTGCTGGTCGCCGCCACCCTCCGTAAGCTGCTGGCCGGCCGGGACGGCATCGTCGTCGACGAGACCATCACCCACAGCAAGGCCGTCAAGCGGCACCTGCGGACCGACGCCCCGGACTCGTACTTCTACGTCCAGGGCGGCCTCGGCCAGGGCATCGCGGTCGCGCTCGGCGTCAAACTGGCGGCCGGGGAACGCCCGGTTGTCCTCACCGTCGGCGACGGCGCGTTCACCTACAACCCGGTGATCCAGTCGTACGACGCGGCCAACACCTACGGCCTGCCCGTGCTGATCGTGGTCTTCAACAACCGCGTCTACAAGTCGATGAACCTCAACCACCGGCGCTTCTACCCCGACGGCGCGGCGGCCGAGACCGGCGAGTGGCTCGGCACCGACCTGCACCGCCTGCCCCGCCTCGCGGCCTTCGCCGAACCCTTCGGCATGCACACCGAGACCGTCGACACCACCGACGCCCTCGCGCCCGCCCTGGAGCGCGCGCTGAAGGCCGTGGCGGAGGGCACCACCGCCGTCGTCGACGTCCTCGTCACCCGCTGACCCAGGAGACCTACGCACCATGACCGACACTCCGATCCCGGCCCCGAAGCCGGGCAAGGTCCGCGTCCCCGCCGACGAGCTGCGCACCTTCGCCGCCGCCCTCCTGGAGAAGGGAGGCCTGAGCGCCGAGCACGCCCGCACCACCGCCGACGTGTTCGTCTGGGCGGCGCAGCGCGGCGTCGAGTCGCACGGCGTGGCCCGCGTGCCCGCCTACCTCGACCTCCTCGCCAAGGGCGTGGCCAACGCGCACCCCGAACTCAAGGTCGAGTCGACCACCCAGGCCGCCGCCGTGATCGACGCCGACCGCGCCCCCGGCCCCGTCGCGCTGAGCGCCGCCGCCGACGAAGCGGTCGAGCGGGCCCGCACCTACGGCATCGCCTCCGTCGGCGTACGCCGCACCGTGCACACCGGCGCCATCGGCTACTACGTCTCCCGGATCGCCGAACAGGGCCTGGTCGGCCTCGGCTTCGTGGCCGGCATGCCCAACATGGGCTACACGGGCGTCAAGGGTGCGGCGGTCGCCACCAGCCCCCTCGCCATCGCCGTCCCCGCCGCCGGCCACGCCCCGCTCCTCCTCGACATGGCGACGGCCACCATCGCCCTGGGCAAGATCCGCCAGGCCAAGGCGAACGGCACGCCGCTGCCCGAGAACGCCGCCGCCGCCGAGGACGGCACTCCCACCACCGACCCCGCGCTGGCGACCATGCCGCTGCCGCTGGGCGGCGCCAAGGGGTCGGGCATGTCCCTCGCCTTCGAGCTGCTCACCAGCGTCCTGGTGGGCGCGCCGATCTTCTCCGCCTTCCACTCGGACGACCCGGCCGGCCGCAAGCACCGCCAGAACGCCCTGCTGATCGCCGTCGACCCGGCGGCCTTCGGCGGCAGCGCCGAGGACTTCACCGGCGCCGTCGACACCACACTGGACACGCTGAAGGGCCTGCCGGTGGCGGAGGGCGCCTCCGGCGTGTACTACCCCGGCGAGCGCAGCGCCGCCGTCGCGGCGGAACGCGGCGCGAACGGGGTGCCGGTGGCGCCGAAGGTGTGGAGCGAACTCGCGCAGGCCGCCGAGAGGTTCGGCATCACGCCGCCCGACGCCGCCTGACCCGGGGGACCGTACGTCGCCGGCCGAACGCAAGGGGGGACGGCCGGCGACCTCCTCCACCGGACGCGTGCGGCGGGGGCGGGCGAGGGGCGGGCGGGACGCACCTGCTGCTCGTCGGCGGGTGCCCTCACCCGTGCCGGCGGCGCTGCCCGATGACGAAGGCGAGTGCGACCACCGACACCGAGCGCCGGCCGTCGGGCGTGCGCGCGCCGTCTGGTGGCCCATCTGCTCCAGTCGTTCCGCACCGCCCCGGCCAACGAACCGCTGCCCCCGCCGACTGCACTGACGCCACGCAGCCTCCCGATGGCACCCGACAATCCCCCGAGGCGACGGCTCCCCAGGGCCTGACATGGAGATCGGCCACGGGGGCGTCGGTGAGGGCGGTGGCGGCGAGCATCGCGTTCCTCCCCGATGACCCGGCCTGGTGGCTCGTGGGTGCGGTGCTGGTGGCGCTCCCCGGCCCGACGGCGGCAGGCGCACCGCCTGGTTGGCCGTGCGCACGCTCCTGTGGCGCACCGGCGTCAGCGCCGGTACCGTCCCGTTGCCCGGTCGGCTTCGCCCTCGGCACCGCCGGAACACTGCTCCAGTCCGTCACGCACAACGCCCTCGCCTCACCCGACACCCTCGCGGTCACGGCCGGCGCCTACTTCACCCTCACCCTCGTCACGGCCTTCGGCCTGACCGTCCCGTTGTGGGCGTCGGGGGCCGTCGCCTTCGCCGGCGGCCTGCTCGCGGCGGCACTGGTCCTGCTCCTCGCGGGCCGCGCCGCGGGCACCTCCGGCACCCGGCTGATCCTCGCCGGATCGGCGATGGCGATGGCGCTGGACGCGGCGACGGGCACGCTCCTCATCCTGTTCAACCAGAACACGACCGGCCTCTTCGCCTGGGGCAGCGGTTCGCTCGCACAGCTGAACATCGACGCGTCGGTACGCGCGTGGCCGCTGGTGGCCGGAGTGCTGTGCCTCGCCCTGGCCCTGTCCCGGCGGCTGGACGTGATGAACCTCGGTGACGACACCGCGTCCACCCTCGGCGTGCCGATCCGCACCACGCGCGTCACCGCCGTCCTCTGCGCGGTCCTGCTCACCAGTACGGCGGTGACGCTCGCTGGCCCCATCTCCTTCGTCGGTCTCGGCGCCCCCGTCCTGGTCCGCCTGATCGCGAACCGGCTCCGGGCACTGCGCCGGCACCTGTACGCGGTTCCGGCGGCCGGACTGGTCGGCGCGCTGCTCGTCCTCCTCGCCGACGCCGTCCTGCGCGCAAGGTGTCCCGGGAGGCACTCGACCGCCGCGCGGAGCTGTCGTTGTGGCGCGACGCGACCAACTTCCCCTCCTGCGAACCCGTCGGACTGGGCGTCGCCGTACGCCGGGCCCGGCCGTCGTCCCCCGTCACGGTCCACCTCGACACCGACCGGCCCGTCCTCCTCGGCCACCTGCCGGAACACGAACGGGAGTGGCGCGCGATCCTCCAGCGGGCCTCGCGCACGGAGGCGCAACGGACCGGTCTCCCGGTCGACCCGGACCACCTGCCCATGACCGCGATCCGTGCCGCGGTCGAACGCCGGGCACACGTACTGCTCCTCATCTCGCTCGACACGATGCTGGGGTTCGACGTACCACACTGGGTGCTCTGTCACGGCGCCGTGCCGGGCGCCCTCGTGATCGACGATCCATGGGCCAACACGGCGACGGGGGACACCTGGCTCGACGCCCACCTGCTGCCCGTCCCGGACACCACGCTCGACACGATGTCCGCCCACGCGCCGGACGGCTTCCGCGGCGCCGTGACCATCCCCGGTGAGCCTGACTGACCTGACGACCACCACCACGCGTCCCGGCCCCCTCGCGCGACGACTGAGCCGCTGAGTACCAGCAGCGTCCGGTCCGGGAGCAACGGCTCGATCCGCGCCCACTGCACATCAGCCGACGGCACACCCGCACCGGCGACCTGCTGATCCGCACGAAATGGCCTGGCCAGGGGCTGCCGTACGGCTACCGGGCCCGTACCCGGCTCACCGGCCGGGGCCGGCCTCAGCGGCCCTGCGGGCGGTTTCCCGGCGGCAGGAGGCACCGGTGTGCAGGTTGGCGGTGGCGGCGGTGACGACCGAGTCGAGCCGGTCCCGGGTGTGCAGGAGGTCGGTGATGCGCCGGTCGACCTGCTCGCGCTCCGCCGCCAGCCGTTCGACCAGGCCGGAAGTGGCGCGGCCGTCCACGACGCACGGCAGCAGCTCGGCGATGGTCCCACTGGACAGCCCGGCGGCGTAGAGCTGCTGGATCAGCCTGACCCGGTCGACCGCGCTCTCAAGGTAGTGGCGCTGGCCGCTGGGGCTGCGTTCGGCGCCGAGCAGGTTCTGCTCCTCGTAGTACCGCAGGGCCCGGACGCTGACGCCGGTCCGGGCGGCGAGCTCTCCGATGCGCACAACCCCTCCTGTGCGGCAGCCGTTCCACGACTTGCCTCTGACGTCAACGTCAGGTTTTAGCGTAACCGGGTCGTCCCGGCGTACGCCTCGCCGGGGGTTCTCTCCAAGGAAGAAGCCATGTGATGACCACATACCCGGCGACCGGCCTCACCGGCCCCGAGCCCACCCCCTCCGTGTCCGTCCGACCGGTCGTGCTGCCCGCCCCCGGACGCGGCGAGGACCTGCACGTCCGCGTCTCCGCACCGGTCACCGGTACCGAGCTGCCGATCGTGCTGTTCGCGCACGGTTTCGGCTCGCACCTGGACGGCTACGCGCCCTTGACCGACCACTGGGCCTCCCACGGTTTCGTGGTGCTCCAGGCGACCCACCTCGACTCCAGGCGCCTCGGCCTCGCCGCGGACGACCCCCGCAGGCCTCATCTGTGGCACCACCGCGTGCAGGACATGAAGACGATCCTCGACGCACTGGACATCCTGGAGTCGTCCGTGCCCGGCCTGGCCGGCCGCGTGGACCGCAGCCGCGTCGTCGCGGCCGGACACTCCTTCGGCGGCCAGACTGCGGGGGTCCTCCTGGGGCTGCGCGTCAAGGACCCCCGGACCGGACACTGGGAGGACCTGTCCGACCCCCGGGTCATGGCCGGCGTCCAGCTGGCCACGGCCGGCAAGGGCGGCGACGATCTGACGCCCTTCGCCCTGGAGAACGCCCCCTGGCTGCGCGAGCAGGACTTCTCCCACATCACCGCGCCCGGACTCGTCGTCGCCGGCGACAAGGACGAACTCCCCCTCTCCACCCGGGGGCCGTCCTGGACGACCGACCCCTACACCCTCGCCGGCGGCGACAAGAGCCTGCTGACGGTCTACGGCGGGCAGCACTCCCTCGGCGGCATCGCCGGCTACGAGGCGGCGGAGACCACCGACGAGAACCCCGCGCGCGTCGCCCTCGTCCAGCAGGTCACCCTTACCTACCTGCGCCACGTCACCGGCGTCGACGACACCGACTGGGAAACGGCGCGGGCCGCTCTCGCCGGTGACGCCCATCCGCTGGGACGGCTGGAGTCGAAGCGGGCCCTCTGACTGCCTCTGGCTGTGTCGTCCCACGAGGTTGGTTCGACGAGGCCCTCGAACGAGAGCTGCCGCGGGATCGTCTCCAGCGGTTCCGGTGGCAGGTCGAACACGACGCGGTAGCGCTTCACCTGGAGAGTGCTTCTTCCCATGCAGCCAACAGGACCCTCGACAAGTCCCATCGTTGCAGGTCAGGAGCGCTTTCCGCTTATTTGATCAAACTTCGGACACCCCACCTGGCGAAAGCGCGAGGCCAGGGCCCTTGCCGGCCGGACCCGTGCGTGGCGCCGGTCAGTACAGCTTCTTCCCCTCCGCCAGCATGGCGACGAACTTCTCGATGCGGGCCGCGCGAGTCTCCGGCTTCTTGGCGTCCTCGACCCGGTGCAGGATCGCGTAGCGGTTGCGGCTGTCCAGGGTGGCGAAGAAATCACGGGCCGCGGGCGCCGCGTCCAGGGCGGCCTGGAAGTCGGCAGGCACCGTCGCCTTGCTCTGCGCCGCGTACGCCGCCTCCCAGCGGCCGTCCTTCTTCGCCTTGTCCACCTCGCGCTGCCCGGCGGGCCGCATCCGGCCGGCCTCGATCAGTTCGGTGGCCTTCTCCCGGTTCACCTTCGACCACTTGCTGCCGGACCGCCGGGGCGTGAAGCGCTGCAGCCAGTGCTGCTCGTCCTGCTTTTTCTTCTGCCCGTCGATCCAGCCGTAACACAGGGCGGACTCCAGCGCGTGGGCGTAGTCGACGCCCTCCTCCCCGGAGCCGTTCTTCGGGATCCGGAACCAGACCCCCGGCGTGTCCTCGTGGTGCTCATCGAGCCACTCCTCCCATTCCTGCTGTGTGGCGAAGGACAGGACCGGATCTGGCGATTTACGCGTTCCCTCAGACATGGTCGCCATGAAAGCCCACGTCCGGGAACGGGTCAACGACCGGCCGACCGGGGCCCGACGGCGGCCCGTCCGGCCGTGCACAAAGTTGAGCAGCCGGCCCGGACCGCCCCGGCGTACCGTCCTCGCTGGTCGAGCGGCACACCGGAGGGCGGACGCATGACGACGATGTACGAGCACGTCGGCGGGGAAGAGGCACTGCGCCGGCTGGCGGAGCACTTCCACCACCTGGTGCTGGCGGACCCGCTGCTGGGCGACCTGTTCCGTGCCGGATCGCCGTACCACGCCGACCACCTCACCGCGTTCCTCGCCGAGATGCTCGGCGGCCCCGCCCGCTACACCGGCGAACTCGGCGGCTTCATCGCGCTCTTGCGGGCCCATGCCGGGATGCGCATCACCCCCGAGCAGAGCGACCGGTTCGTCACCCTGCTGCTGGGCGCCGCCGACGAGGTGGGACTGCCCGACGACGAGCGCTTCCGCGAGGCGTTCACCCGCAACGTCGAGAAGGCCGCCGGCTTCACCACCAAGGCCTCCCAGGAGGACGACCACCCCATGCTCCAGCCGCCGTACCCGGTGCTGGGCCGCTGGCAGTGGTGAACGGCACCGCTGGGACCGACCACCGAGACGAGGGGGAGCGTTGAAGCCCGCGGAGCCCGTCCCCGTGTCATCCGCCGAGGTGACCGCAGCCACCACCGGTGAGCGTCTGCTCAGCATCCTGGCGCCCCTGGTCACCCGGTCCGGGCCGCTGGACCCGGACACCGACCTGGCCGACGCCGGACTCTCCTCGCTCGCCGCCGTGCGGCTGATGCTGGAGATCGAGACCGAGTTCGGCACCGAGGTGCCGCTCCTCTTGCTCCGGGAGTGCCGCACCCCGCGCGACCTCGCTGACCGGATCGACCGGGCCGACGGCGCGGACGGCGGCGGCGCCGTCGCCGGACCCGTGGACGTGGTGGCCGAGCCCGCCTCCCGCCATGCCCCCGCCCCGGCGACCCCCATGCAGGAGGCGTACGTCGTCGGCAGGTACCCTGAGCTGGACCCGGACGCCTACGGCTGCCACCACTACCACGAGTTCGCCCTCGACGGGCTGGACGCCGGCCGGCTGGCCCGCGCTTGGCGGCGGCTGGTGACCCACTTCGACGCCCTCCGGCTCACCGGCGTCGGCCGCGGCCAGCACGTCCAGGAGAGCGTGCGGGTGCCGGAGCCCGTCGTGCACGAGGTGGCGGACGCGGACGCGCTGGAGACCGGGGCGGACTCCGTCCGCCGCCGGCTGTCCCACCACCGCTACCCTCCGGGCCACTGGCCGCCGTTCCGGGTCGAGATCTGCCGGGAGCCCGCTGGACGCGCCGTCGTCCACCTCAGTCTCGACGGCACGGTCTCCGACGCTCACGGCACCGACCTACTGCTGCACCACTGGTGGCAGGCGTACGCGGACGACGCGCACCCGCTGCCCGAGGTGCCGTTCAGCCTCCGCGACACCCTGGTCGCGCTCGCCCGCCACCGTGCGTCCACCGCCCACCGGACCGCCCTGTCCCGGGCCGCCGAACGGCACAAGGGCCTGCCCGGCGGCCCACCCGTCCTGCTCGCCGAACCACCCCAGCCGCCGCCCGGCCGCGACGGCCACCTGCGCGTCCCGCGCCGAGGGCGGCTCACCCCGGACCAGTGGGCGGGCCTGCGCGCCCGGGCCGCCGCGCTGCGCGTCTCACCCACCTCGCTGGTGCTGACCGCCTTCACCGAGGCACTGGCACCGGCCGGTCAGGACGACCCGTTCACCCTCGTCCTGACCACCACGGACCGGCCCCGGCTACCGCTCGCGGCCGAGGGACTCGTCGGCCCCTACACCTCCGGATGCCTGCTCGTCGTCGACCCGTGGACCTCCGCCGCTGACCCGGACGACACCGCCCGCGCCCTGCACCAGCGGGTGTGGGAGGCACTGTCCCACGCGGGCGTCGGCAGCGTCGAGGTGCTGCGCGAACTGCGCGCCCAGGGCACCCGGGCGCCCGCCCTGCCCGTCGTCTTCACCAGCCTGCTCGACCTGGCCTTCGACGGTGCCGGACGGGGGAGCCTGCGCGACCACGAGCGGTACGCCGTCGGCCAGACCTCCGGCATCGCCCTCGACCACCAGATGCGGGAGCGTGAAGGCGGTCTGGACTTCCGCTGGGACACCGCCGACGCCCTCTTCCCGCCGGGTGCGCCCGACGTCCTGTTCGGCCGCTTCCACCGGCTGCTGCACGGACTGTGCGAACCGGCACCCGACACCGCCCTGCCCGCCCGGGACCTCCAGCAGGCTTACCTGGTGGCCCGGCTCGACGGCCGCACCGACCGCGGCTGCCAGTACCACCAGAGTTTCCACGTCGACGACCTGGACCTCCCACGGCTGCGCGACGCCTGGCACGGACTCGTCGCCGCCCACGAGGCGCTGCGCCTGCGCACCGGCGCCGACGGCACGCTCGGAGTCCTGGCCACGGCCCCGGTTCACGCGCCGGTCCTGGTGTTGGACGTACCCGAGGGCGCGGACGCCGACGCCGTCGACCGCGCCGTCCGCGCCGACCTGACGCACTGGCCCTTCGGCCTCGGCCGGGGCGCGCACACCGACCTCCGGGTGGTCCGGGCGCCCGGGCGGCCCGCCACCGTGCACCTGGCCGTCGACCTGCTCGTCGGGGACGCCCGCAGCATCGTGCTGCTCGCCCGCGACCTGCTGCGCCGGTACGCCGACCCCGCCGCTGCCCCGCCGACCCCGACCCGGCTGCCCCGTGCACCCCGGCCGGTGACCGAGGCGGCCCGCGCCCACTGGCGGGACCGGCTCGCCGACCTGCCGGCCGGGCCGCCGCTGAAAGACGCGGAAGGACCCGCGCGCCCCCGGCGCCGCGAACGCCTCCTCACCCACCGCACGGCCCTCGCGACCTGGGCCGACCGCCACGGAGTCAGCCTCGACGCCACCCTGCTGGCCGCCTGCTGCACCGCGCTGGGCGCCCTGCACGACGAGCCGTTCGCGCTGCCCGTGGTCTGCTTCACCGGTCCGGACGCGCAGCGCCCCGCCGAGTTCACCGAACTCACCTGGGTCCGCTCACCGGCGGCCGCCACCGGCCTGCCGGCCCTCGCCCGCGCCTACCACCGGCAGCTGACCGAGGACCTGGAACGGGGCGACGGCGCCGGTCTCGCCGAGATGCGCGCGCTCGTCGTGCGGCGCCGCAGGGACGCGGAGTCCGCGTACCCCGTGGTCTTCACGACCGTGCTCGACGTCTCCGCCCGTCCCCTGCCGGCCGGTGTGCGGCCCGGCCCCGCGGGCACGGCCACCACCGACGTCGCCCTCGACTGCGTGACGGTCGACGACGGAACGGTGCTGCACCTGGCCTGGGACGCGCTGGACGAACGGTTCGCGGACGGAGTGCTGGACCGGGCGTTCGCGCACTACGCCGACCTGCTCACCGCGCTGGCGGAGGAGACCGCCCCGGACGCGGAGGACGGCGACCCGGCCGACGCCGAGCGTCACCGCACCCTGTACGGGTTCAATGACACCGCCCGTCCCTACCCGGCCGAGGGCCCCGTCCACCTGCTCTTCGAGGAGCAGGTGCGCAGCCGCCCCGACGCGGTCGCGCTGCGCTGGCGCGAGGGCACCATGACGTACGGCGAACTCAACCGCCGGGCCAACCTGGTCGCCCACCGGCTGCGGCGGGCCGGTGTCGGGGACGGCACCTCCGTGGGCATCTCCGTGCGGCGCGGCCCGGCGATGGCCGTGTCCGTGTTCGCCGTCCTGAAGGCGGGCGGCGCCTACGTCCCCGTGGACCCCGCGCTGCCCCGCGACCGCGCCCACGGCATGCTCCAGGACACGCACACCGGGCACCTGCTGGTCACGGCGGGCGGTCCCGACTGGCCGATGCCGGACGGCATGGACGTCCTCGACCTGGACGCGCCCGCGAACACCGGCGCGGACCTGCCCGACCCGGGCGACCCCGCGCCCGTCACCGGCCCGGACTCGGTCGCCTACCGGCTGTTCACCTCCGGCAGCACCGGGCGGCCCAAGTGCGTGGTGGTGGCGCACCGCTCCCTGCACAACCTCTTCGACTGGGGCCGGCGCACCTTCGGCCTCGGCCCGGGCGACACCGGGCTCTGCGTCACCTCCCTCGGCTTCGACCTGTCCGTCTTCGACCTTCTCGGACTCCTCGGGTACGGCGGCGGCCTCTACCTCGCAGACGAGGCCGAGCAGCGCGACCCCGACCTGCTCGTCGAAGCCCTGCTGCGCGCGCCGGTCACCTTCTGGAACTCCGCGCCCACCACCCTGGCCCGGCTCGTGCCGCACCTGCGGGAGCACCGCGGAGCCCCTGGCACCGGCGACCTGCGCCTGGTCTTCCTCAGCGGCGACTGGATTCCGCTGTCCCTGCCCGACGACGTGCGCGAGGTGTTCGGCGCGGCCCAGGTGATCAGTCTCGGCGGCGCCACCGAGGCCACCGTCTGGTCCAACTGGTACCCCGTCGGCACCGTCGACCCCCAGTGGCGCAGCATCCCGTACGGCAGGCCCATCGACAACGCCCGGTACTACGTGCTGGACGGCAGCCTGGAGCCCTGCCCGATCGGCGAGGAGGGCGACCTCTACATCGCCGGTGACTGTCTGAGCCTCGGCTACCACGGGCAGCCGGAACTGACCCGGGAGCGGTTCGTCCCCGAGCCGTTCGCCGGCGGGCCGGACGCCCGCATGTACGCCACCGGGGACCGGGCGGCCTACCGCGACGACGGTGTCCTGGTCTTCCTCGGACGCCGCGACCACCAGGTGAAGATCCGGGGCTTCCGGGTGGAGCTCAACGAGATCGAGCACCGGCTGCGGGCCCACCCCGCCGTGCACGACGCGGTGGTGGTGGCCCGGCCCGACGGCAGCGGGGACCGGCGCCTGGTCGCCTACCTGCTCGCCGAGCCGGGCGCCGACCGGCCCTCCGTGTCCGAGCTGCGCGCGCACGCCGCCCGGGCGCTGCCCGACTACATGGTCCCGAACTTCGTGGCGTTCCTGCCGGCCTTCCCGGCGACGGGCAACGGCAAGCTGGACCGGGACGCCCTGCCGTGGCCCCTGCCCGCGCCGAGCGAGCCCCAGGCCCCGGCGCCCGCACGGCGGCCCGCCACAGGGTCGGGCACCGTGTTCCCGCCCGCCGCCGAACTCGGCGAGGAGATCGGCACGTTGCTGGCCGGCCTGATCGGCGTGCCCGAGCTGGACCCGACGCTCGACCTGTGGGACCAGGGAGCCACCTCCTTCACCCTGGCCCAGCTCTCGACGGCCCTGCGGTCCCGCTACGGCCGCCGCATCCCGGTGTCGGCACTGCTGGCGAAGCCGACCGTGGCGGGGATGGCGGACCATTTGGCGGGCGCCGAGCCGGTGGCGGGGTCTGCAGGGGCGGGGGCGGCGGGCGAGGAACGGACCCCGGAGGGCCGTCCGTCCGAGCACCCTCTGCCGGAGGGCCGTCCCTCTGCGAACCGTCCCTCTGAGGGCCCTCCCTCTGCGAACCGTCCGTCCGAGGACCCCCCTTCGGTCGCGGAAGCCGTGGAGTTCTTCTCCGCCGAAGACCGCCACCGCTTCAAGTCGGCGGCCTGGCACCTGCGGCCGCGGTCCGTCGACGAACCGCTGCTCGTGCTCGGCGGAACGCTGCCACCCGCCGAGCGGTACCAGGAGCGCGCCACGCGCCGGGAATTCGCCGCCGGGCCGCTCGCGCACGACGCCTTCCTGCGCTTCCTGGCCGCCCTGCGCGCCCGCCCGGCCGGCGACGGACCGCGCCGCCTGTACGCGTCCGCCGGCGACACCTACGCCGTACAGACCTACCTGCACGTCAAGCCGGACGCCGTCGAGGGCGTCCCGGGTGGCCTGTACTACCACCGGCCGGACGACCACGCCCTGCAGCGCGTCACCGCCGACCCCGGGATCGACCGCACCGTCCACTTCGCCTACAACCGGCCCGTCTTCGACCGCGCGGCCTTCGAGGTGTACCTGGTGTCCGAGCCGCGCGGCATCGAGCCGCTGTACGGCGTGGAGTCGGCGCAGTACCTGGCAGTCGAGGCCGGCTACCTGGGGCAGCTGCTGATGAGCGGACAACGGGAGAGCGGCGTCGGCCTGTGCGCCGTCGGCAGTCTCGCCTTCGACCGCGTCCGCGACGCCCTGCGGCTCCATCCCGGCCAGCGGCTGCTGCACGCCTTCCTCGCCGGACCGCTGCCGGGGGACGAGGAACCCCCGGCGCGCGTCCGGCCCGCCCGGGAACGGCAGGCCGCCACCAGGGAGGAGCCCGCCGCCCGGCCGGCCCCGGCGGACATGGCCGTCATCGGCGTCGCCGGGCGCTATCCCGGCGCCGATGGCCTGGCGGAGTTCTGGGACAACCTGCGCTCCGGGCACCGCGCGGTCGGCCCGCTGCCCGCCGACCGGGCGGCCGCGTTCGCCGCCACCGGCACCTCGCCGGACCCGGCCGGGGCCTGGCCCCACGGCGGTTACCTGCGCGGCGACGACGGCTTCGACGGCCGGCTGTTCCGCGTCTCGCCCCAGGAGGCCGAGGACCTGGACCCGCAGCTGCGGCTGCTGCTGCCGGTGGTGTGGCAGTGCCTGGAGGACGCCGGCCACACGCCCGCCGGCCTCACCTCGGACGGCGAGCGGGTCGGGGTGTTCACGGCGACCATGTGGCACGACCACCGGCAGGCGGGCGAGGCCCGCTGGCGGGAGGGCGGACCGGCCCGGCTGGCGGGCGCGGCCTCGGACCTTCCGGCCCGGATCGCGCACTGCTTCGGCCTCGAGGGCCCGGCCGTCGCGGTGGACACCGCCTGCTCCTCCGCGCTGACCGCCCTGCACCTGGCCGTGACCAGCCTGCGCCAGGGGGAGTGTGACGCGGCGGTGGTGACCGGCGTCAACGTCGTCGCCCACCCCTACCACCTGGCGCTGCTGCGCGACCTCGGCCTGGCGGCCCGGCGGCCGTCGGCCGGTGCTTTCGGCGCCGAGGACAGCGGCTGGCCGCCCGGCGAGGGCGCGGGTGCCCTGCTGCTGCGCCCGCTGCGGGACGCCGTGGAGCGCCGCGACGTTCTGCACGCGGTCGTCGAGGCGACCGGCGCCGGTGCGGCCGGTCGCCCGGGCCCGTTCGGGATGCCCGCCGCCGGCCCGCTCGCCCGTTCCCTCGCCCGCATGCTGAGCAGGCACGGCCTCGCCGGGGCAGACATCGGGTACGCCGAGTGCGCCGCCTCCGGCGCCCTGCTGGCCGACGCCGCCGAACTGGAGGCCCTGCTCACCGCGTTGCGCCCGCCCGGGACCGCCGGGGACCTGGTCGTCGGCACCGTGAAACCGCACATCGGCCACCTGGAGGCGGCCTCCGGGCTGTCCCAGCTCACCAAGGTCCTGCTGCAACTGCGCGAGCGCACCCTTGCCCCGACTGCCCTGGCATCTCGGCGCACCGACCTGCCCGACTGGGCCCGGCTCACGGTCGCAGACACCGCCCGGCCCTGGACGCCCGTCACCCCGGACGCACCGCTGCGGGCGCTCGTCAACGCAGTCTCGGCGACCGGCGCCTACGGCCACGCCGTGCTCCGGTCCGCCGACGGCATCGGCTCCACGGAGGGACCGCGGTGACCGGTACCTGGCTGAAGAGCGGCGACGCCACCACGGACGCGCCGCTGCGCCTGTTCTGCTTCGCGCACGCCGGTGGCGGCGGCGGCTTCTTCCGGCCGTGGCGCGAGCTGCTGCTGCCGGAGATCGAGGTGTGCCCGGTAATCCTCCCCGGCCGTGAGACCCGCGTCGCCGAGCCCGCCTTCCGCAGCATGGAGGACCTCGTCGGCCCGCTCTGCGCGGGGCTCGCGCCTCACCTGGACCGGCCGTACGCGCTGTTCGGCCACAGCACCGGCGCGGCCGTCGCCTACGAGGTCGCCCGCCGCTTCCAGGACGACCCGGTGCGGGCGCCGCGCCGGCTGCTGGTCTCAGGGCGGCGCGCCCCGCACCTGGCGGCACGCCGGCCGCCGTTCGCGGACCTCGCCGACGACGACTTCCTGCGAGTCGTCGCCGAACTGGGCGGCACCCCGCCGGAGGTGCTGCGCCAGCGCGACCTGATGCGGATGTTCCTGCCCGCGCTGCGCGCCGACTTCCACCTCAACGAGAGCTACCGGCCGCTGCCCGGCCCCCGGCTGCGCTGTCCGGTGTCCGGGTTCACCGGCGACCGGGACCCGGAGGTCACGCCGCTGGAGCTGCGGCTGTGGGAGACCGTCAGCGACGGCCCGTTCCGGATGCGGGTCTACCGGGGCGACCACTTCTACCTCGCCGGGCTGCCCGAGCCGCTCCGTTCCGACCTGCGCCGGGACCTGCGCGAGGACATCCGGCAGACGGTGCCCTGACCCGGGTCACGGCGGACCGGGGTGCCGTATCACCGTCGCGTCCGGGCCGTGGCCCCGCCGCAGTGCCACCGCGAGGAGGTGGCGCTCGCCCCGGGGCCACTGGGCCAGCTGCCACCGCGGGCCGTCGTCGTCGGCCGCGGCCAGCCGGGGCCCGCCGGGCGCGTCCGGGGTGACGGTGTAGGAGTCCGGCGGCAGCAGGAAGCCCAGGCCGCGTGCCTTGCCGTACGCCTCCTTCAGCGTCCAGTGCCGCAGGAACACGCCGCCGCGCTCGGCGGGCGGCGCCGCGAGCACCCGCGCGGTCTCCCGAGGGTGGAACATCGTGCGCGCCACCCGCACCGGGTCCACCGTACGGTCGGTGACCTCCACGTCGACGCCGCAGTCCCATTCAGGACAGACCAGGCAGACGGCGAGGCCCGGGGCGTGGGAGACGCTGAAGCGCAGCCGGGGCACGGTGGGCGGCCCGGCGGGCTCGGGACGGCCGTGCGGTCCCGCCGTGAACCGCCAGTCGGCGGGCGGCACGTCGGGCACGCACCGGCTGAGCGCGGTCCGCAGCAGCGTGCGGGCCGCGACGTACAGGCGGCGGTCCGGGTCCCGGCGGAAGCCCTCGGCGCGGCGACGTTCCGCCGCCGACAGCAGGGCGGTGTCGCCGTAGGTGTCCGGGGCGGCTGCCCACACGTGCGCGAGGGGAGCGCCGGTGACCGCGTGATGCAGGGCGACGCGGGACGGCGGCGGGGTCCCCTGGGACACGGCGGCCTCCCGGTGCCGGTGCGGGCGCACAGCCGGCGGGCTCTCCGCGGCGTGCACCGAGCCTGCGTCGTACCCGAATGGCCCCGCCGTGCAAAAGTGAGCAGACACGCGACGTCCGTGCCGAATACAACCGGGAGAGCCGGGGCCCGGTGGCGGCCCCCGACCGCGGGAGCGACCATGGCCGTCGGCATCGAGGCGATCAACGCCTATGTGGCACGCGCCTGTCTCGACGTGGCGGACCTCTTCCGCGGCCGGGGCCTGGACATGACCCGGTTCGACAACCTCATGATGCGTCAGAAGTCGGTCAACCTGCCCTGCGAGGACGCCGTCACCAACGCCGTCAACGCGGCGAAACCCCTCCTGGACCGGCTCACCGCCGAGGAACGCGACGGCATCGAACTGCTCGTCGTCGGCACCGAGTCGGGGCTCGACCTGGGCAAGCCCATCTCCACGTACATCCACCACCACCTCGGGCTCAGCTCCCGCTGCCGCTCCTTCGAGGTCAAGCACGCCTGCTACGGCGGCACGGCCGCACTGCAGACCGCCGCCGGCATCATCGGCGCCTCACCCGTCGGCACCGCCAAGGCCCTGGTGATCGCCGCCGACGCGCCGAGCGCCGCGGCCCGCGGCACCTACTGGGAACCCTCGGAGGGCGCCGGCGCCGTCGCGCTCCTCGTCGGCCGCGACCCGCGCGTCCTGGAGCTGGATCCCGGGGCCAGCGGCCTGCACACCTTCGAGGTGATGGACACCCTGCGTCCCCGCCCGGACCTGGACTACGTCGACTCCGACGTGTCCCTGCTGTCGTACCTGACCTGCCTGGAGCGCAGCTTCGCCGCCTACCGCGAGCGGGTGGCCGGCGCCGATGTCGTCGACAGCTTCGAGCACCTGGTGCTGCACACCCCGTTCGCCGGCATGGTCAAGGGCGCGCACCGCAAACTGCTTCGCACCCACAAGGGGCTGGGCCCGCGCGAGGCGGCCGAGGACTTCACCCGCCGGATCGCCCCCACCCTCCACTACGGCTCCCGGGTCGGGAACCTGTTCTCCGCCTCGCTGTATCTCGCCCTGTGCTCCCTCCTGGACCGCGGCGGCCCCAAGACCCCCTGCCGCATCGGTATGTTCTCCTACGGCTCCGGGTGCGGCTCGGAGTTCTTCAGCGGCATCCTCGGCGAGGAGGCCGTGGCCACCGCCGGCCGGATGCGGATCGGCGCCGCCCTCGACGCGCGGCGGGCGCTGACCATGGAGGAGTACGACACCCTCACCGAACTCGGCGGCGACCGCGCCTTCGGCGTACGGGACCTGGAGGTCGACACCAAGCCTTACGCGGAGCTCTACGGCGACCTGGCCGACGGCGCCGGGCTGCTGGTGCTCCACCGCATCGAGAACTTCCACCGCCTCTACTCCTGGAGCTGACCGACCGATGAGCCACGGCACCGTCCGCGTCCGGCACCAGGACCCCGCGGTCCTGCGCATCACCCTGGACCGGCCCGAGCGCGGCAACACCGTCGACGCCGCCCTGATCGCCGACCTGCACGCAGCCCTGGACGGCGCCGAGGAGTCCGGCACCTGCCGACTGGTGGTGTTGGACGCGCCGGGGCAGGTGTTCTGCAACGGGATGGACATGGGCGAGGTGGCGGCGGGAGACAGCGGGACGGAGCCCGCCCACGACACCGGGGACCCGGGCCGCGGGGAGGACAGCGGGTCCGCGTTCTTCGGGCTGCTGCGGCGGCTCACCGAGCTGCCGCGGCTCACCCTCGCCTGTGTGGACGGACGGGCGGCGGGCGGCGGCGTGGGCCTCGCTGCGGCCTGCGACCTCGTCCACACCACCGAACGCGGCGTGTTCAGCCTCCCGGAGGCGCTGTGGGGGCTGCTGCCGTGCAGCGTGCTCCCGTTCCTGGCCCGCCGCACCGGCCTCCGCACCGCCTCCACCATGACCCTCACCACCCTGCCGCTCACCGCGCGGGAGGCGCTGGACCGGGGGCTCGCCGACGAACTCTCGCCGGACCCCAGGCCCTTGACGCATCGGCTGCTCTCCCGGCTGACCAAGACCGACGCCCGGATGCTCGGAGAGGCCAAGCAGTACCTGTCCGCACTGCGTCCCGTCACCGCCGAAGACGAGCGGCGCGCGGTCACGGAGTTCGCCCGGCTCGCCGCGGTGCCCGGCGTCCGCGAGGGCATGGCCCGGTTCGCCGCCGAAGGACGCTACCCGTGGGAGCGGTGAGCGCCCGGCCCGCGGGGGCGGCGTCGGGGGAGGGCCGCCGATGAGCACCGTATGGGCGTTCCCCGGGCAGGGCTCCCAGCGCGAGGACATGGGCGCCGGCCTCTTCGACCGCCACTCCGAGGTGGTCGCCCGCGCGGACGCCGTGCTCGGCCGTCCGGTCCGCGACCTGGCCGCGGACCGGACCGCGCTGCGCGACACCCGCGTTCTGCAGCCCGTCCTCTACACCATCGGCGCGCTGGCCTACCTCGACCGCGCCGCCCGCGAACCACAGCCCGACTGCATGATCGGCCACAGCCTCGGCGAGTACACCGCCCTGTACGCGGCCGGCGCCCTCGACTTCGAGACCGGGCTGCGCCTCGTCGTGGCCCGCGCCGAGATCATGGGCCGGGAGCGCGGCGGCGGCATGCTCGCCGTCGTCGGGCTCGACGTCGAGCGGCTGCGGGCGGTCATGCGCCGGGAGAGCGCGGACGACATCGACGTCGCCAACCACAACTCGCCCGTGCAGACGGTGCTCTCCGGCCCCGAGGACTCCGTCCGCGCCCTCGCCCCGGTGCTGCGCCGGGAGGGCGCGGGCAAGTGCGTGCTGCTGCACATCAGCGTCGCCGCCCACTCCCGCTACATGGCCCGGGCCGCCGACGAACTCGGCGCGGTCCTCGACACCGTCACCTTCCGTGAGCCCCGCGTCCCCGTCATCTCCAACGTCACCGCCCGTCCCCACCGGGCCGAGGAGATCGCCCTGCGGCTGCGCGAGCACATGTGCCGGGGAGTGCGCTGGTGGGACAGCCTGGCCCACCTCATCGACCAGGGCGTCACCGAGCTGGTCGAGCTGGGCCCCGGAAGCGTGCTGACCAAGCTGTGGGCGACGGCCCGGACGGAACTCACGCCGAGGAGGGAGACCCCGGAGGCGGAGGCAGCGGTCGCCCCGACGGCGACGGCGACGGCGACGGCGGGCGGGACGGGGCGGCATCGTCTCCCGACGGCCCCGGAGCGGCTCGGCTCGGCGCGGTTCCGGGAGCGGTACGGGACCGAGTTGGCCTGGGTGGTGTCTGGGACCGGCGACGGCGCCGTGGGCGAGGAGGTCTGCCGGGCCGCCCGGGCGGCGGGGCTGGCCGCCTTCACCGATCCGGCCCCCGGCGCCCCGGACCGGGCGTCCCTGGACGGGGCGGGCCGGCACGGCTGGGGGATCGGGCTGCGCCCCGGCACGGACGCCGACGACCAGGTCACCACGCTCCTCGCGCACGAGGTGCGGCACGTCGAGGCCGGCCACCCGCACGGCCCCGACGCGGCCCTCGTCCGTTTCCGCTTCACCGGCGCCCACCGCGGCCCAGGCGGCGCCCCGGTCGCCGTGCGGCACGTCCTCGCCCGCGTCACCGGGCTCGGCCAGGCCACCGCCTTCCTGCGCCCGCCCGCCCCGGCCCTGCTCGCCGAACTCGTCCGCACCGGCGGCCTGTCGGTACGCGAGGCCGCCGTCGCCGGTGAGCTGCCCGTCGCCTCCGACCTGGCCGTCCAGGCGCCGGGCGGCTGGCACGACGACGGCGCCGACGCCTACCACCTGCTGCCCTCCGTGGCCGCGCTCGCCGCCCGGATCCCCGGCCCCGAACCCGTGCACGTGGGCCTGTGCGGCGTCGTCGGCACCCCGGAACAGGCGGCCACCGCCTTCGCGCTCGGCGCCGCCTTTCTCGTCGCCACCTCGCTGAGCGCCTGCGCACCCGCCGCCCGCCTGGCCGGTCCCCTCAAGGACACCCTCGCGCGGGCCGGCGACGACGACGTCACCTGGGCCCCCACCGAACGGCACGCCGCCCTCGGCGTCCCCGGGCGGGTCCTCCGCCGGGGCACCCTGTACCCCGCCCGGGCGGGGCTGCTCCACCGGCTCCTGCGCGCACACCGCTACTTCGCCGACGTCCCCGCGCCCCGGCGCCGGCACATCGAGGAACACCTGCTGGGCACGTGGGAGCCGGTGGACGGCCGGGCCGACGGGCGCCTCCGCACGGCCGACGTGTTCCGCTGGTACGCGCGGGAGACCGCCCGCCGCACCCCCGTCGGCGACCCCGTGCGGCCCCTGGACCACCAGGTGCCGTGCGACCCGGACCTGACCCACTTCAACCGCGCCGCCGCCGGGACCGCACTGGCCGCGTGGCCCACCCGCACTCCGGCCGCGGTGGCCGCACACCTCCTGACGAACGCCGCGGAATTGCTCACCGCAAGGGCCCCGGAACGGACCGGTGCACCCTCGTGAGCCGTCTGACACATCGAGGCGTCGCGGCCTTGGCCGGTGCCGGGCAGCGGTGTTCTGCCCGGTACGTGCTCGTGAGCCGCCGGACGCACCCGGCCGTCGCTGTCCCGGTCCGCGACGAGCAGTGGCGTTCCGCCCGCGGGACCCCGCGGGTCTGTGGCATGTCCGGACCGACCCGAGGCCGACCCCTGTGGAGTGAGACGGCATGAACCCTGTGGAGCGCACCGACAACGACACCCGGCCCGACGGCGGCACGCCCGCCGCTCCCGGGACCGGTCCGGCCGACCCGTGCGTCGTGCTCGTCTCGGCGGGCGACCCCGGCCGGCTCGCCCGCGCCGCCCGCGACCTGCGCGACCGGCTCGCCCTCCTGCTGCGCCAGGACCGGGCGCCCGCCACCGCCGACATCGCCTGGACCACTCAGACCGGGCGGGTGCCCATGCGGCACCGGCTCGCCGTCGCCCACCCCGACCTCGCCGGTGTCGTCGCCGCGCTCGACGCCTTCCTCACCGGCCGCCCCGACCCGGCCGTCCACACCGGACGGGCCGGCCGCGTACCCGCCGGTACGCCCGGTACTGCCGCCGAGGCGGCCCGGCGGTGGGCCGAGGGTGCCGACCTGCCCTGGGAGGCCTACTGGCACACCCCGCGCACCCGCGTCGCCCTGCCGGTGTATCCTTTCGCCGCCACCGACGCGCCCGCGCCGCCACCGGCCGACACCACCACCTCGGACCCGGGGACCGGCCCGCACACGGCGGACCTGGAGACCGCCCTCCTGGACCGGTACGCGGAGGTGTCCGGCATACCCCGGGACGAACTCGACGCCCACACACCCTTCGTGGAGTACGGGCTCACCTCGCTCCAGATGGGCGAACTCAACCGGCTGCTCGCGGAGGACTGGGGCGTCGGCACCCGGACCCTGTTCTTCGAACACGGCGACATGGCCCACGTCGCCGAGGACGCCGTGCGCCGCTGCGGAGCCGCCCCGCGCCGCGCACCGGACACCGGCCGCCCGCCCGCCACGGCCCGGCCGGCTCCCGCACCGCCCGCCGCCGCGGACCCGGGACCGGGGACGGACCCGGGCGCGGGGACCGACGGAGCGATCGCCGTCATCGGTGTCGCGGGCCGTTACCCACAGGCCCCGGACCTGGAAACGTTCTGGGCCAACCTGGAGTCCGGACACGACTGTGTCACCGGCCTGCCCGCCGACCGGCACCGGCCCGGCTGGCCCGTGGACGAGATGACCGGCGGCTTCCTCGACGGCGTCGACCGCTTCGACCCGCTGCTGTTCGGCATCACCCCGCGCGACGCCGCCCTCATGGACCCGCACGAGCGCCTCTTCCTGGAGTCGGCGTGGGCCGCCCTGGAGGACGCCGCCCACCCCCGGCAGCGACTGCGTGAACGGCACCGGTCGCGCGTCGGCGTCTACGCGGGCGCCATGTACGCCGACTACGCCTTCTTCGGCGTCGAGGAGACCCTGCGCGGCCGCCCGGCCTACAGCGGCGGCGCGCTCGGCAACATCGCCAACCGGGTCTCGTACCTTCTCGACCTGCACGGCCCCAGCCTCGCCGTGGACACCATGTGCTCCTCGTCGCTGGCCGCCCTGCACCTCGCCGTGCGGGCCCTGCGTGCCGGGGACTGCGAGGTCGCCCTCGCCGGCGCCGTCAACCTCTCCCTGCACCCCAACAAGTTCGTGCAGCAACGGCTGATGTCCCTCACCTCGAGCTCCCGGCGCTGCCGCAGCTTCGGCGCGGGCGGCGATGGGTTCGTGCCGGCCGAGGCGGTGGGTGTGCTGGTGCTGAAACCGCTGGCCCGAGCCCTGGCCGACGGCGACCGGGTGCGCGCGGTGATCCGGGGCACCGCCGTGGTGCACGCGGGCCGCACCAACGGCTACATCGTGCCGTCCCCCGCCGCGCAGGCCGAGGTCGTCCGGGACGCCCTCGCCGACGCCGGGCTGCGGCCCGCCGACATCGACTACGTCGAGGCTCACGGGGCCGGCACCGCGCTCGGCGACCCCGTCGAGATCGACGGACTCACCCGGGTCTTCGGCGGCGACGAACGCCCGCCGGGCTCGCTGCCCATCGGCTCGGTGAAGTCGGTCATCGGGCACGCCGAGGCCGCCGCCGGCCTGGCCGCGCTCACCAAGTGCCTCCTGCAACTGGAGCACGGCACCCTGGCCCCGACCCTGCACGTGGACCGGCTCAACCCGAACGTAGACTGGGACGCCGTGCCCTTCCGACCCCAGCACACGGCCGCCGCCTGGCCGCGGCCCACCGGACCGGACGGCGCACCGCGCCCCCGCCGCGCGGGCATCAGCTCCTTCGGCGCCGGCGGCACCATCGCCCACGTGGTGCTGGAGGAGTGCCCCCTCCCCGCCCGCCGGGACCCGGTCACCGTCCCGGTCCCCCGGCTGCTGGTGCTCTCCGCCCACGACGAACAGCGCCTACGGGAGAGCGCGTCCCGTCTCGCCGCCCGGCTGCGCCTGCCGGACGCGGCGCCGCTCGCCGACGTCGCCTGGACCCTCCAGGCCGGCCGTGAGCCGCTGCGCGAACGCCTCGCGCTCGTCGCCACCGACGCGGCGGACGCCGCCGCCGACCTGGCGGGGTTCGCGGCCGGCCGGGACACGGACGCCGACGGCGTCGTACGCGGCCGGGCACCCCACGGCGGTCGGCCCCAGGGACGCCTGCTGCCGGACGGCCCGGACCCCGACCTCGCCGCACTCGCCCGGCACTGGGTGGCCGGCGGTCCCGTCGACTGGACCCGCCTGTACACCGGCGCCGTCCCGCGCGTCATCTCCCTCCCGTCGTACCCGTTCGCTGGGATGCGCTGCTGGATCAAGGAGGGGGACCACGGCACCGTACCCACCGTCGCCCCGGAGCCCGAGCCCGCCCTGGAGCCCGGACCCGACCCCGCCGCCGAGGACGCCGTGCTGTTGCGCCGCGAGTGGCTGCCCACCGGCGAAGCCGCCGACGGGAACGGGCCCGGCGAGGGCGTTGTGGTGTGTCTGTACGGCGCCGCGACCCGGGGCGTGGCCGACGCGCTCGCCC
Organism: Streptomyces sp. JK94; assembly: GCF_053613315.1. Taxonomy (NCBI): domain Bacteria; kingdom Bacillati; phylum Actinomycetota; class Actinomycetes; order Kitasatosporales; family Streptomycetaceae; genus Streptomyces; species Streptomyces sp. JK94. The sequence continues at coordinate 243,326 of NZ_JBSICH010000012.1, forward strand.
GCATGGCGCCGGCCGGGACCCTCGTCCCCGTTCTCGTCCGCGACGACGGGCATTCCCCCGGCGGTCCGGCGGAGTTCGGCGACGACGGGCAGGCCGGCGCCGTCACCGACGGCCTGCTCGCCCGGCACCCGGTGATCGCCGGCTGGATGGACCTCACCGACCTCGACCGGCCCGACCCCGCCGACGCCGGCCCCTGGACCGCCCGCCTGCTGCTGGTCCGCCGGCTCATCGGCGCCTGCCCCGGCGCCCGGCTGCGCGGCCTCCAGGCGGTACGGGGGCTGCAGGACCTCGACGGGCCCGAGTCCTGTCCGTCCGGCGCCCGCATGGCGGGGTTCCTGCGCTGCCTCGGTGCCGAGTACCAGCGGCTGGACACCACCGTCCTCGACACCGACCTGCCCACCGCCGAGCCAGAACGGCTGGCCGCCGCGCTCTGGGGCGAGTGGCACCGGCCGGGCGGGCGCGCCGAGATCTGCCACCGGCACGGACTGCGCTACGAACCCGTCCTGCGCCCCACCCTGGCCCGGCACACCCCGCTCGTTCCGGACCCCGGCCGCGCCTACGTCGTCACCGGCGGCACCCGCGGCATCGGTGCCCGGGTCGCCGCCCACCTCGTCGGGCGAGGGGCGCGGGCCGTCGCGGTGCTCGGCGGCCGGCCGCTGCCACCCCGCGAGCGCTGGGACACGTCCGGGGCGCTCGGTGCCGCCGAGGCGGAGGCCGTCGCGGGCGTACGGCGACTGGAACGGCTCGGCGCACGTGTCCTGGTGCACACCGGCCCGCTCACCGACCGGCCCGCCGTCGGCGCCTTCCTGGACCGGGTGCGGTCCGAACTCGGGCCCCTCGGCGGCGTGGTGCACTGCGCCGGCGGCCTCGGCGGCGGCCGGCCCGCCTTTGTCGGCAAGGACACCGCCACCATCCGCGTCACCTTCGCGCCCAAGGCCGACGGCCTGGAGACGCTCGCTGCCCTCTGTGAGAACGACCGGCTCGATTTCTTCGTGGCGTTCTCCTCGGCCTGCGCCCTGGTTCCGCGCCTCGCCGCCGGCGTCACCGACTACGCGGCGGCCAACGCGGCGGCGGACCTGCTGCTCGGCCACCGGGTCCGCACCGGCGGCGGCCATTTCCGCTCCGTGGCCTGGCCGATGTGGACCGAGACCGGCGCGGCACGCGGCAAGGAGAACGTCTGCGCTCCGGCCAGCCTGGACACCGTCGACGACGCCACGGGGCTGCGCATCCTGGAACAGGTGATCGCCATGCCCTGGGGCGGCACGGTCTTGCCGGCCCTGCCCCTGGACGCCGGCTTCGATGTCGGCACACTGCTGGACACCCGGACGGGTGGGACGGCACCGGCCGCGCCACCGGAACCGGCGCCAGAACCCCCGCGCGCCGGCAGCGGCCCCGCCTGGCTGGTTCCGCTCGTGTGCGCGGTGCTCGGCACCCCGGAGACCGACCTCGACGCCACCGCCGACTTCAGCGACCTCGGCGTGGAGTCCGTGATGCTGGGCGAACTGCTGGAACGGGTCGAGGAGGCCGTCGGCGAGCGGCTGCCGCCCTCGCTGCTGCTGGAGCACCCCTCGGTGCAGCAGCTCCACGACCACCTGACGTCCGTCGGCCTCGCCCCGCGCACCGAACCGGCGGCGGCCCAAGCGGCTCCCGTCCCTCCGCCGCCCGCCCCGGCACAGGTACAGGCTCCGGCACCGGTCACCGCACCCCCCGCCGACCGCCGTACCGACGGCAAGGTTGCCGTCATCGGCATGGCCGGACGCTTCCCCGGCGCCCCGGACGTCGCCACCTTCTGGCGCAACCTGCTCGACGGCCACTGCGCCGTCACCGAGGTGCCGGCCAACCGCTGGGACACCGCGGCCCACTACCGCCCGGAGTACGAACTGGGGCGCAGCACCGGGAAATGGGGCGGGTTCCTGGACGGTCTCGACCGCTTCGACCCGGAGCCGTTCCAGCTCACGGACGACGAGGCCACCGTGCTGGACCCGGGGATCAGACTGTTCCTGGAGGCCACCTGCGACTGCCTCGCCGACGCCGGCTACCGGCGCGAGGAACTGCGCGGCCGGGACGTCGGCGTCTTCGTCGGCGGGCGGATCTCCTCCTATCCGCTGCGCGCGCCGCTGCGCCCCGACGTGCTCCAGTCCGACCAGAACTTCCTGGCCGCCCAGGTGGCCCACCGCTTCGACTTCCGGGGCCCGGGCCTCGTGGTGGACAGCGCCTGTTCCTCCTCCCTGGTGAGCGTGCAGCTGGCGTGCCGCAGCGTGCTGTCCGGGGAGGCGGAGGTGGCCCTGGCCGGCGGGGTGGAGATCCTGCTCGACGAGCGGCCCTACCTGGAGTTCAGCGCCGCCCGGGTGCTGTCGCCCACCGGCCGCTGCCGGCCCTTCGACGAGCGGGCGGACGGCATCGTGCCGGGCGAGGCCTGCGCCGCCGTCCTGCTGAAGCCGCTGGCCGCCGCCCTGCGCGACGGCGACCGTGTGCACGCGGTGATCGAGGCGGTCGCCGTCAACAACGACGGCCACACCATGGGCACCACCACGCCGAATCCGGCCGCCCAGACCGACGTCGTCCGCAAGGCCCTCGCCGCGGCCGGACGTCGGGCCGACGAGATCGGACTGGTGGAGGCGCACGGGACGGCCACCAGGATCGGCGACCCGATGGAGCTCAAGGCGCTCACCGACGCGTTCGCGGGCGCCGAGGAGCCGTACGGCCGCTGCGGCATCGGCAGCCTGAAGGCCAACGTCGGACACCTGCTGAGCGCGGCCGGTGTAGCGGGACTGATAAAGATCGCGCTGAGCCTGGAGCACGGCGTGGTGCCGCCCACCCTGTTCTGCGAGACGCCCAACCCGCGCTTCGACTTCGCGCACTCGCCGTTCCGGCCGGTGACCGCAGCCGAGCGGTGGACGGCACCGCCCGCGCGGCGGGTGGCCGGCATCAGCTCCTTCGGGCTGGGCGGCACCAACGCCCACCTCGTCGCCTCCGCCCTCGACCCGGCCGAGCGGCCGGCGGGGGTGCCGGTGCGCGAGCCGCTGCCCGCGCCCGCCTACGCGCGACGCCGGCTGTGGCTGGAGCGCACCCCGGACGCCGCCCCCGTTTCGGCCGACGCCCGGCCCGCCCCCGACCCCTGGCCCGCCTCCGAGCCGCAGTCGGAACCGCGACCGGATGGGCAGTCTGAACCGCGGCCCCAACCCGCCCGCGCCGCCATCTTGGACCTGCACTTCGTCACCCGCCAGGCGACGGACGGTACCCCCGGACCCACCCCGGCGGCACGGGTGCCGTGAACCCGCTCCGCCACCGTCACCCCCACGGAAGGAAACCCCCGAGATGGACAACTCCGCAGAGGCGGCCCCCGGGACCGCGGACGCGGCACCGGCCCTGCCCACCCCTCGCCAGGCCGCCCTGGCCCTCGCCGGTGTGATGGCGGGAATGCTGCTCTCGGCCCTGGACCAGACCGTCGTCAGCGTCGCCCTGCCCAGCATCGTCGGCGAACTGGGCGGCCTCGAACGGCTGCCGTGGGTGGTCACGGTCTACCTGGTCACCTCGATGGCGGTCACCCCGCTGTGGGGCAAGGTGTCCGACCTCTACGGACGCCGCACCGTGGTGCAGTGCGCCATCGGCGTCTTCGTCGTGGGGTCCGTCCTGTGCGGCGTCGCCCAGAGCATCTGGCAGCTCATCGTCTTCCGAGGCGTCCAGGGCCTCGGCGCGGGAGGGCTGTTCGTGCTGGCGCTCGCGGTCATCGCCGATGTCGTGCCACCGGAGCGCCGGGGCCGCTACCAGGGCATGTTCGGGGCCGTTTTCGGCCTCTCCAGCGTGGTCGGGCCGCTGGTCGGCGGTTGGCTCACGGACGGTCCGGGCTGGCGCTGGATCTTCCTGATCAATGTGCCGGTCGGCGTGCTCGCCCTGGTGGCCACCGCCGTCGGCCTGCGCGTCCGCAGCCCCCAGCGCCCGCACACGATCGACTTCGTGGGCGCGGCACTGGTGGCGGGCGCCGTCGTCTGCGCCCTGCTGTACCTCAACTGGGCCGGTGACGCCTACGGCTGGGCCGCCCCCGGCGCGCTGCTGCTGGCCGTCGGCGCCGTCGTGCTGGGCGCGCTGTTCGTGTGGGCGGAGCGCCGGGCGGCCGAACCCGTCATCCCGATGCACCTGTTCAGCAACCCCGTCTTCGGCATCGGGGCCCTGTTCGGGCTGCTCGCCGGTGCCGCCATGTTCGCCGGCATCGTCTACCTGCCGCTGTACTTCCAGACCGTGATGGGCATGTCGTCCACCCGCTCCGGGCTCGCCATGCTGCCCGCGATGTTCGGGCTGACCGTCACCTCCGTCGCCTCCGGGCAGCTGATCAGCAAGAGCGGCCGGTACAAGGTGTTCCCCGTCTCCGGCTCGGCTCTGCTGGTCGTCACCATGCTGCTGCTGTCCCGGCTCGACGCCGGCACCCCTTACTGGCAGATCGGCGTGTACGCCTTCTTGTTCGGCGCCGGCGTGGGCCTGGTGATGCAGCCCGTCATCACCGCCGTGCAGAACTCCGTGCCGCCGCAGGACATCGGCGCGGCCACCAGCTCCGTCAACTTCTTCCAGCGCATGGGGTCCGCGATCGGGGTCGCGGTCCTGGGCACCGTCCTGGCCAGCCGGGTGGCCGACCGGCTGGCCGACGTCGGCCAGGACGCGGCGCGCGCCGCCGGTCAGGGCGTCACGGCCCTGCACCGGCTGCCCGAACCAACCCGCGGGGACGCCCTGGACGGCTACGCGCACGCGATGGGTGACATGTTCCTGGTCTGTGTCCTGCTCGTCGGGGTCGCCCTCGTGGTGTCCCTGTTCCTCAAGGAGATGCCCCGCGAGAGCGACCCGGCGGCCCGTCAGCCGGCCCACGAGGAACCTGCGGCAGGCTGATCGGCCCGGGGCTGGCGGGGACCGTCTCCCGCCTGCTCAAAGTTGTGCAGCCCCCGGCAGGGGCCCCCTTTAGCGTGGCTCTGCGGGGGCCTTCCCTGCCCCTCCCGACCCACCCCCCCCCCCCCCTACA
>NZ_JBSICH010000013.1:0-42852 GCF_053613315.1 Streptomyces sp. JK94
TTGCGCACCCCGGGTGGTTCCCCTTTTGGGTGGTTTCTGGTGGGTTCCCCCCCCCCCCCCCCGAGCCACGCACTCCGCGCACTGGAAGGACGGCCATTCATGGACCAGCGGACAGCCCGGAGCACGGCCGGTATCAGCCCCGCCTCGGCCCAGAGCCCCATGCCCGCCGACAAGCTGCTGCACTCCGGCAACTCGGGCTTCACCATCGCCCGCAGCGCCCAGCTCAAGTATGAGCACCGCGCCGAGGGCCGCAAGCTCTTCGCCGACGTGATCGCCTACATGAACCAGTCCGACCTCAACGGCGCCTCCTTCTACTTCTACGAGGAGGCGTTCGGCAAGCAGGACCGGGTGCACTGGCTGATCCACTGGAAGACCCCGAACGACTACGCCATCAGCCTGGACATGGTCGATCACGACGAGAAGATGATCGACATGCTGGAGAGCGACCACGTGCCCGACGACGCCGGCGCCGGCGTCTGGGGCCGGGCGGTCGTCGAGGGCTCCGTCAGCGAACGCATCCTCGTCCCGCAGCACGGGCTTGTGCACGAGGAGGACGACCACGACAGCGGCGACCTCTGGGTGGACCCGGCCAGCCTGCAGACCGGGCAGCCCGACACCGAGCTGCTGCACTCCGCCAACGCGCTGCTCACCCTGCACCGCACCGGCCAGGCCTCGCACGAGTTCCGCAAGGAGGCCCGGCTGTACGCGTTCGCCTGGCAGAACGAGGTCAACCGCAAGCTGCCCGGCCGCGCCACCTCCTACCTCTACGAGGAGACCTTCGGCGTGATGGACCGGCTGCACTGGCTCATCCACCTCAAAGACTTCGACGCCTACCAGGAACTGCTCGAACTGGAGCGCACGGACGCCGACTTCCGGGAGCTGGGTGAGCGGCAGTTCATTGCCGAGCGCAAGGGCGGCGGCACCTGGGGCCGGTCCTACGTGCCCGGCACCATCGAGGACACCCTGCTGCTGCCGTACCAGCTCCGCACGGGCGCGTGAAGGCCTGGCTCTTCGCCGGCCAGGGGGCGCAGCGCGCCGGCATGGGGGAGGCGCTCTTCGACCGCTTCCCCGCGTACGAGACGGCCGCCGACCGCATCCTCGGCGAGTCGGTGCGCGCGCTGTGCCTGGACGACCCCGACGGCCGGCTGAACCGCACCCGGTGGACCCAGCCCGCGCTGTACGTCGTCAACGCGCTCGCCTGCGCGGCGGCGCTGGCGGAGGGCCCGGCCCCCGACGTCCTGGCGGGACACAGCCTCGGTGAGTACAACGCGCTGCTCGCCGCGGGCTGTTTCGACTTCGAGACCGGCCTGCGGATCGTGTGCCGGCGCGGGGAACTGATGGGCGAGGCGGACGGCGGTGCGATGCTGGCCGTCGTCGGCCTCGCGCCGGACGCCGTGCGCGCCCTGCTCGACCGCGGCGGGCTCGCCGACGTCGACCTGGCCAACCTCAACACCGCCACCCAGGTGGTGGTGTCGGGTCCGGCCGCGTCCGTGAAGGCGGTCCGCGCCGCCGTACGGGAGACCCCGGGTGCCCGCTGTGTCCCGCTGGCCACCAGCGGCGCCTTCCACTCCCGGCACATGCGCCCCGCCCAGGAGCGCTTCGCCGCGTTCCTCGCCACCGTCGACGTCCGGCCGCCGCGCATCCCGGTGATCGCCAACGTCACCGGCCGGCCCTACCCGGCCGACGGCGTGGCCGGCCTGCTGGCCCGGCAGATCGCGGCCCCGGTGCGCTGGCACGAGACCCTGCGGGAGCTGGTGCGGCGGGGCGTGACCGAGGTCAGGGAGTTCGGTCCGCGATCCATGCTGCGGCCGATGTGGGACTCGGTGCGGGCGGAGGCGGAGGCACATGCAGGGACTGGGACAGGGGCGGGGACTGTGTCCCTTGGTGTGCCGGAAGCCGTGCCTGTTCGTGGGCCGGCGGTCGGACGGCGGAACGCTTCCGCCCCCGAGCCGGAGACCGTAGGGGACCCGGCCGCCGCGCGGCTCGGCAGTGTGGAGTTCCGGCGGGACCACGGGGTGCACTACGCCTACCTTGCCGGCAGCATGTTCCGGGGCGTGTCCTCCGTGGAGCTGGTGGCCCGGCTCGGCCGGGCGGGTCTGCGCGGTTACTTCGGCGCCGGCGGACTCGGCCTCGCCACCGTCGAGAAGGCCCTCACCGAACTCGCCCGCACCCCCGGCCTCGACGGCCGCTACGGCGTGAACCTCCTGCACGACCTGACCCACCCCGGCGCCGAGGACGCCCTGACCGACCTGCTGCTGCGACACGACGTCCGGCACGTCGAGGCCGCCGCCTTCACCGCCGTCACCCCGGCCCTCGTCCGCTTCCGGTTCACCGGCGCCCACCGCACTTCCGACGGCACCCCCGTCGCCGTGCGCACCCTGGTCGCGAAGTGCTCGCGCCCCGAGGTGGCCGCCCACTTCATGGCACCGCCCGCCGAGGAGCTGCTGCGGCGCCTGGTTGCCGAGCACGCGCTGACCCCGGCCGAGGCCGACGCGGCACGCGGGCTGCCGGTAGCGCAGGACATCTGCGTCGAGGGAGACTCGGCCGGTCACACCGACGGCGGGGTCAGCCTGGCCCTGGTGCCGACGACGGCCGCGCTCGCCGAGCGGCAGACGGCGGCGCACGGCTACGCCCGCCGCCTGCGGGTGGGGGCCTGCGGCGGGCTGGGCACCCCCGAGGCGGTTGCGGCGGCCTTCGTACTCGGTGCCGACTTCGTGGTCACCGGCTCGGTCAACCAGTGCTCACCGCAGGCGGGCACCTCGGACGCCGTGAAGGACCTGCTGGCCGCCCTGGACGTCCAGGACACCGCGTACGCGCCCGCCGGAGACCTCTTCGAACTCGGCTCCCGTGTCCAGGTGGTCCGCAAGGGCACCCTCTTCGCGGCCCGCGCCAATAAGCTGTACCAGCTCTACCGCGGCCACTCCGGCCTGGACGACCTGGACGCGGCCACCCGCACCTGGCTGGAACGCGACTGCCTGCGCGCCCCGCTGGACCAGGTGTGGCAGCGGACCCGCGCCCACTACCGGGACACCGGACGCGCCCACGAGGTCGAGCGGGCCGAGCGTGACCCCCGGCACCTGATGGCGCTGCTGTTCAAGTCCTACTTCGCCCGCACCAACCGGGCCGCCCAGGACGGCGACCCCGCCGAGCGCGCCAACTACCAGGTGCACTGCGGGCCCGCGGCCGGCGCCTTCAACCGCTGCGTCGCTGGTACCGCCCTGGAGCCCTGGCGGGAACGGCACGTCGAACGCATCGCCGAGCTGCTGATGACCGGGGCGGCGCGGGTGCTCGATGAGCGCCTGGCCGCCTATGCCGGGCCCGTGCCGCACCCCCGGCCCACCCCTGACCCACTTCCGACCCACCCCTGACCCACCTGAGGAGAGCCCATGACCCCGGACAGCGGCACGCCCCTCGTCCCGCCCGCCCGGCACCAGACCACGCAGCCCCTGGACCGGATCCTGCACTCGGCCAACGCCGGCGTCGTCGTGGAGCGGGTAGCGCAGATCGCCGCCGGGCAGGGTGACAGCGCGCGCCGGCTGGCCCGTGAGGCGGCCGAGTTCGTCAACACCAAGCACCCGGACCTCGCCACCGTCTTCGTCTACGAGGAGACCTTCGGCGTCAAGGACCGGCTGCACTGGCTGATCCACTTCCGTTCCCTGGAGGACTACGAGCGGCTGGTGCGCATAGGCGGCTCCGGCGACATCCGGGACGGGGTGCTCGGCGGCCACGTCTCCCACCACCAGGCGGACGCGTGGCAGGCCGCGTTCGTGCCCGGCAGCGTGCGCGAGACCATGATGCTCCCGCACCGCTGGGGCATCTTCGGCACCGCCACCCAGACGATGGCCCAGGACCCGTCGATGAGCCCGCTGGCCGCCGGCCGGGACGAGCCCTGGTTCGAGGTGCGGCCGGCGCACCACCAGACCTCCGTCCCCGCCGAGCGGCTCCTCAACACGGCCACCGCCGGCGTCATCATGCACCGGGTGGTCGACTTCAGCTACAAATACCGGGCCGAGGCGCGCCTGTTCGCCCGCACCGTCGCGGAGAACACCAACCTCAACGCCGGCGGGGACGCCACCGCGCTGGTCTTCGAGGAGCTGTTCGGCACGATGGAGCGGATGCATTTCCTCATCCACATGAAATCGCTGGGCACGATGTACAAGCTGATGGGCATTGACGCCCGCACCGACCCCTCGGCGCCGCGTGCCACGTACATGCAGGACTGGGTGTCCAAGGAGCAGGGCGGTGGCCGCTGGGACAGCCTGATGCTGGAGGGCAGTGGACACGACGGCTGCCTGACACCGCAGTACTGGGGGGACTGAGGATCGGAGCGGGGAACGGGAACGAGGAGGCCGCGGCACCCGGACGAGTGTCGCGGCCTCCTCGCGCCGTGTCCGGCGGGGCCGGGGTCAGGCCATGTTGGTCACGCAGAACGGGTGACCGGCCGGGTCGATCAGGACGACCCACTTCTCGCCGCCCGGCTGGTGGTCCGGCTTGGTGGCGCCCAGTGCGGTCAGCCGCTCCACCGACTCGTTCAGGTCACCGACGCTGAAGTCGAGGTGCATCTGCTTGTCGTCACCGGGCCAGGAGGGCTTCTTCAGGCTCTCCACCCGCTGGAAACCGATGCGGCTGGAACCGTCCGGCGTGCCGATGTAGGCGAAGTCCTCGCTGGCGAAGAGCGTCTGCCAGCCGGTGACGGCGCTGTAGAACTCGGCCAGGGCCTTCGGGTCCGGCGCGTCGAGGGTGACTGCTGCCAGTTGCCCAATGGGGGACATGATGAAAAATTTCCTCTCTCGGGACGATGAGCATCTCGGCGTGCGACTTCCACGTGCACCTCCGAAGTTCGCGAGCCTAGGCACTCATCGGTCCGGGTGCACGCGGATCGCCGGGACTACTCGAAGGAGTGATCCAACTCGATCGTCGCATGACCGTCCGGGCCCGGGTTGTCGCAGAAGTAGGTCCCGGTACCGCGTAGTCCGGTCAGACCGTCCGTTCCGGAGCCCTCCAGCACCTCCAGGGTGGCCTTGGCGGTGCCGCCGCCGGTGGTGCCGGTGACCTGGAGGACGAAGCTGCCGCTGCGGTCGCCGACCCGGCCCGTCACCCGCTCCAGCGCCGTGAACACACTGGAGCCGCCGGGGGACAGGGCGATGAGGACCTGCTGGACGCCCTCGCCCTCGACGGTCCCCCGGTAGTGGTTGGCCACCTCGCCGCGCAGCAGCAGCGGAGCGCCCTCCGTCTGCTCGTAGGGAGCCGGCTGCCACGGATCCCAGGTCAAGGTGCTGGTCGACTGCATGTGCTGTCCTCTCGCTCGCGGTACCTCGGCGAACCGGTGGCCGGACTGCCGACGGGGGTCAGCCGAATTCTCGCTCTTCGGCGCCGTCGGCTCTGCTCACTATTGAGCGGACCGGAGAAAAGGATTTCGGGGTACCGGGATGAGAAAGAGCGCTGTTATCTTCGGGTCATGAGCGATGAATTCCAGGAAATGCCCGAGGACTGGACCCGTGCCCTTGCTGTGGTAGCGCACCCCGACGACATGGAATTCGGTGCCGCGGGCGCCGTGGCGCGCTGGACCGCGGCCGGGAAGTCGGTCACCTATCTGGTGGCCAGCCGGGGCGAGGCCGGCATCGACTCGATGGCACCGGAGAAGGCCGTCGAGGTCCGCGAGGCGGAGCAGCGGGCCAGCGCGACCGTGGTGGGGGCGGCCGGGGTGGAGTTCCTCGACCATCCCGACGGTCGTATCGAGTACTCCGCCGAGCTGCGCCGCGAGTTCGCCGCCGCGATCCGCCGGCACCGCCCCGAGCTGGTCATCGGCTTCTGCCACCACGACCACACCTCGACGGGCCGCTGGAACTCGCCGGACCACCGCAACACGGGCCGTGCGCTGCTCGACGCGGTCGGTGACGCGGCCAACCGCTGGATCTTCCCCGAGGTGGGTCCCGGCCCCTGGCAGGGCGTCCGGTACGTGGCGATCTCCAACTCGCCCCGGCCGACACACGCCGTGGACGTCACCGACCACATCGACCAGGCGGTGGCCTCGCTGGAGGCCCACGCCAGCTACCTGGCGGCCATGCGGCCGCCCGTCACCGACGTCCGCGGCCCGTTGCTGGGCCTGGCCCAGGCGATGGGGGCGCGGTTCGGCGGCCGCCCGGCGATCGCGTTCGAACTCATATCGCGCTGAGGCCCGCGGCGCCGAGGCCCGCGGCGCCGAGGCCCGCGGCGCTGACGCACACCGGGTTCACCGCGCTGGGCCGCCGCCGCGCCGAGCCGAACGGCACGGGCCGGGACGACGGGCCCAGTCGCCCCGTCCTCCCGGCCCGTGTGCGAGGCGGGTGGTGGCCCCGGCGGTCCGGCCGGGGACCAGACCCGGACGCGGCCCCTCAGCTCCTGACGTACACACTGCGGTGCACGCGCCACTGCTGTACGCGGGGGCGGTCCGGGTCGGGCAGAGCGCGCAGGTCCGCCAGCGCCGGCTCCACCACCCGCGCCCAGGTCGCGTCGTCGACGTCCCACAGGTACGGCGGCATCCGGCGCTCCAGGCTCTCCAGGAGCTGCCGGGGGGACGTGGCGCGCTCGTAGTCCGGGGCGAACTCGTGCCGCAGCCGCTCCAGCCCCACCGCCCGCGCCGCCGCGTCGAGCCGCTCGGGCGTGTCGGGGCGCGGCGGCTGGAGCACCGCCAGCCGGTCCAGTACGGCGACCAGCTCGTCCGGGTCGGCGGCGGGATCCCCGTGCACCGCGAGCAGCCGCCCGCCGGGACGCAGCACCCGCGCCGTCTCGCGCAACGCCTGGGGCATGTCCCCGACGAGATGCAGGACGTGCGTGAACACCACGTTGTCGAAACTGCCGGCGGGGAACGGCAGCGCCCGGGCGTCCCCGACGGAGACCCGCCCCGGGAGCCGTTCGGCGGCCCGCGCCAGCATCGCCGGCGAGACGTCGACGCCGTGCACCTCGTGGCCCAGCTCGGCCAGCCCGGCCGCCACGACGCCCGTACCGACGCCCACCTCCAGCACCGGGCCCGGGGCCAGGTCCTCCGCCAGTTGTGCCGCGGCCTGCCTGCCGCGTTCCATTCCGCCCCGCATCCGGTCGTAGTCGTCCGCGACCCGGTCGAAGGCCTTGGCCTCGCTCACCGCGCAGTTCCTTCCGTGTCGATGTGCCAGGTGATCTCCGCGTGCCGCACGAGATCGGCGACCTCGTGCGGCGCGCGGACGAACTCCGTGATCAGCTCCGCCACCAGGGCGGGGCGGTCGTGCGGCGCGTAGTGGCCGGCGACGGCCAGCTCCGCGTACTGCGCGTGCGGGAAGCACCGGGCGGCCTCGCGAGCCCGGGCGGGTGAGGAGATGCCGTCGAACTCGGAGCAGACGAACAGCGCCGGCACGGTCACCCGGTGCGCCTGCGCCGCCGAGTCCAGCCGCCAGAGGTCGACGAGCTGCCGGGCGTAGCGCACGAGCACCTCGGCGTCCCGGAAGGGCCGCCGCACCTCGTCGGCGAGCGCCCCGCTCAGCACCCCGAGCACCCCCGCGTCCCGGGCGCCGGGGCCGCCCTTGCCGCCCGCCACGCCCGGAGCCAGCAGGTCCAGCATCCGGGCCGCCCGGTCGGGCCTGCGGTCCAGCGCGCGGCAGACCGCCGCGAGGTCGGCCTCGTACTTGGTGTCCATGCCGTCCCAGCGGCCGTCCTGCCGGAACGTGGCGTTCAGGAACACCAGGGAGGTGACGGCGTCGGGGCGGTGCTGCTGGAAGGCCGTGGCGATCTTGGCGCCGGTGCACCAGCCGAGCAGATGGGCGTGCCCGGCCCCGACGGCCCCCAGCACCGCGTCGATGTCGTCGAGCTGGTGCCGGGTTCCCCAGGCCGGGTCCGTCCGCTCGGTGCCGCGGACCTGCCAGGTGACGACGCGGTGGTGCGGGGTCAGGTGCGCGCAGAGCCGGGTCAGGAAGCCCGGGCCCTGCCCGAGCGCGTTCAGCACCAGCAGGGGCGGCCCATCGCCGGACCCGCCCTCGAACAGCGTGAGCGGCCGCCCGGCCACCTCCACGTCCCGCCGCCGCAGCCCCGTGTCCCGCACTTCGTCCGAGGACGCCTGAGAGGCCCGCACCGCCCCGAACACCTCCCACTGCCCGGCGGGGGAAAGGGCGGCCGGGGCACTCGCCGCCGAGCCGGCCCCCGCCCCGCCCGGCTGCGACTCGCGCGGGGCCGCGGGCGTCGTGGCGGCGTCCGCGGCCCGCAGGCGTACCGCCTGGTGGCGTACGTCGGTCAGGCGCAGGTCCAGGAGGCGGTCGGCGGCGTCAAAGGTGTCGCGGTCCGGTACCCGGCGGACGTCGACGCCGTACACCGCGCCGGCCCGGGCGAGCACGTCGGCCAGCGGGACCGGGGCGGGCCGGGGCACCGTCGCGAAGCCGTCGGGCAGGTCGCCGGCGCCGCCGGCCCGCCAGAGTCCGTCGGCGGCCTGCCCGGCGGTGAGCAGGGGCAGGCCGAGGCCCGCCGTATCGGCCACCCGCAGCGGATGCCGCTCGAACCAGTCCGGCACCCGGTCCTCGACCTCGGCCCGCACCGAGTGCAGCGCCCACAGCAGCCGGTGCGCACCCGGCGGGCACTCGCCCAGCCCCGGCGCCCCGGCATCCACCACCGGCGCCGTGCGCAGCACCCGCCAGGAGACCCCGGCGTTCAGACACGCCTCCACCGCCAGCCGTTCCAGGTCCCGGTACGACGCGTGCGCCGAGCCGTCGTCCGGCGTCGTGTCCGGGCCCACGTGCACATAGCCGCGGGCCCCGAGGGCGGGCAGCGCGGCGAGCAGCGAGCCGGTCAGCGCGGCGTCCGCGCGGGCCCCGCGGGCCGGCGACCGGTCCCAGCCCGGCACCACGCACCACACCCGCTCCGCGGTCCAGGCCGTCAGCTCGGCGGCCACGGCGTCCGGTTCGGCGCAGACCACGGTCAGCCGCCCCGCGCCGCGGGCGTCCGGCACCCCGTCCCCGGTGTCGCACCGCGTCACGTACTCGGCCAGCTCCCGCCGCCCCGGTGCCGGCGCCCCGGGGCCGGACCGGACGGCGGACAGCAGGACCACCTCGGGGCCGGCGGCGTCCGTGGCCACCAGGCAGCGCGCGGCCAGCCGGGCCGCGAGGAGCGGTGACGTACCGGCGATCAGCACACGCTGCGGCATGCGTACCGTCCTCCTGTGCCGGCGGGCGCCGCCGAACGCTCGAATCCCGGGGCCTGGAAAAAAATAAAGACCCCGCATGGTCCACTCTTTACGGGCCGCAATTCTGCTCAACATTGCGCACGCCGAAAAATTACCCGGACGCCCTTGCGGTGGCGGAAAATAAATCGCTAGCATCCCCGCGCCGGAATTCTCCGACCGGGCCCGCACGCCCTTTCCCGGCACACCGGCACCACCCCGGCGACGACGAAGGACGAGGCGTACCGTGGCGACGAACTGGGACGAGACCTACGAGAAGCTGGTCAGGGCCGCACTCACCGATTACCCCCCGACCGCTCCGCTGCGCGCCGACCTCCCGTTGCCCGCACACGGCCTGGACTCCCTCGGCATGGTCGGCCTCTCCGCTCGACTGGAGGACGCCTACGGCATCGAGTTCCCCGACGGCGCCCTCGTCCCGGCCAGCTTCGCCACCCCCGCCGACCTCTGGCGCGTGGTCGACGGCTGTCTGGCGGACCGGTGACGCCCGGCAGGCCGGACACCCGGCCGGGGGCCGCAAGGATGCTGCACGACTGGTTCGCCGACGGCCTCGCCCAGAACCCCGACGGCCCCGCCTTGCGCATCCTCGACCGCGACTGGACCTACACCGAGGTCGACGCGCTCGCCCGCGCCTGGGCCGACGCCGTCGCCGGGGCCGGTGCCGCCGGTACACCCGTCGCCGTGCTCGCCTCCAAGACCCCCGAGGCGTACATCGGCCTGCTCGCCGCGCTCTACGCCGGCGCCCCGGCCGTGCCGCTCAACCCGGAGAACCCGGTGGCCCGCAACGCCGCCGTGCTGCGCGCCGCGGGCTGCGGTGCCGTGATCGCCGCCCCGGACACGGCGGGACAGGTGGCCCGGCTGCTGGAGTCCGCGCCCGTCCACATCGTCCTGGCCCCGGGCACGGACCGCGCTGCCCTGCCCGCGAAGCTGCCCAGCGCGGTCGGCGGCGCCCGCGTCCTGACGGCGGACGAGCTGGCCGCCCCCGGCGCCGGGGGCGGATGGCGGCCGCCCGCCGGATCCCCCGACGACATCGCCTACCTGCTCTTCACCTCCGGTTCGACCGGCACCCCCAAGGGTGTGCCCGTCAGCCACGGCAACGTCTCCGCGTTCCTCGCCGCCTCGCTGCCCCGGTACGGCGTGCGCCCCGAGGACCGGTTCAGCCAGATCCACGAGACCACCTTCGACCTGGCGATGTGCGACATCTTCCCGGCCTGGGCCGGCGGCGCGTGCGTGTGCGTCCTGTCCCGGCTGCAGGCCCTCGACCCGGCCCGCTGGGTGCGCCGGTACGGCCTGACCGTCTGGCACAGCACCCCCAGCCTCGCCCGCGGCCTGCAGCGCACCGACCGGCTCGCCCCCGGCAGCCTCGCCGGCCTGCGCCAGTCGGTGTTCGCCGGCGAGCCCCTGCTCGTCGACACCGCGCGCTACTGGCAGCGCGCCGCGCCCGGCGGCGTCATCGACAACGTCTACGGTCCCACCGAACTGACCATCGCCTGCACCGCGTTCCGCTGGTACCCCGACCAGGATCTGTCCGACCCGGCGTACGGCGCCACCGTGCCCATCGGCGCTCCGAACGCCGGGATGGCAGCGATGCTCCTGGCGCCGGACGGCTCGCCCGCCGGGGACACCGGCGAACTCGTCATGACCGGGCCCCAGATGTTCCGTGGCTACCTCGACCCGGCCCAGGACACGGACCGGTTCCTGGAGCACGGTGGCCGGCGCTGGTACCGCACCGGCGACCAGGTGCGCGGCACCGTACACGGCTACGTCCACCTCGGCCGCAAGGACGCCCAGGTGAAGGTCAAAGGGTACCGGGTGGAGGTCGGCGAGGTGGAGGCGGCGCTGCGCGACACCGCCGGCACCGACGCCGTCGCGTTCGCGCTTGACGGGTCCGACGGCACCCGGCTCGTCGCCTACCTGCTCGGCGACGCCGAACCCGACACCGCGGACCTGGCCGAACGGCTCGCCGACCGCCTGCCGTCCTACATGCTGCCCCGCCACCTGTGGTGGCTGGCCGACGTACCGCTGAACGCCCATGGGAAGACGGACCGGACCCGGCTGCGCGAGGACGCCGTCCGCCGGCTGGGACACGAGGGGGAAGCCACACCGTGAACGACCCGATCGAGTGTTACCTCGCGCTGCCACACGACGACTTCATCATGCAGAACCACCGCATCCACCAGGTGTCGGTGATGCCGGGCGCGACCTTCCTCGACATCGTGTACCGGGTTCTGCGCGCACAGGGTCTGGACACCGGGCGCGCGGTGCTGCGGGACGTGCTCTTCGCCGAGCCCATCGCCACCGCCCCGGGCCGCGACCTCGCCGTCCGCGTCACCATCGGCGCCCCGGACGCCACCGGCGCCCGCCCCGTGGCGGCGGCCGGCGCGGTCCCGGCTCCGGGCACGGGCCCGGCGGCGGCAGCCTCCGCCGGCCTGCCGTGGCGGCCGCACTTCTCGGCCCGCCTGGAGTTCACCGACGAGCGCCCGCCCCCGCCGATCGACCCGCGCGCCCTGCTCACCCGGGCCGGGCGGAGCCGGGACATGGCCGAGCTGTACCGGCAGGCCCGGGCCGAGGACATCCAGCACGGGCCGCCCATGACGGGTTTCGGCGAACTCCACTTCCTGGACTCCGGCGGCCTGCTGGCCCGCCTCGAACTGGATCCCGGTTCCCGGGACCAGGAGAGCGCCTTCCACCTGCACCCGGCGAAGCTCGACGCCGCCACCCTCGTCACCTTCGGTCACCGACCGCCGCCCGGACCCGACCCGTTCATCCCCGTCCACATCGCGGCCTTCCGCGCCCCGCGCGCGGTGACCGGGCCCTGCTGGGTGCACGTGCCGACGGCCGAGACCCTCGCCCCGTCCGGTGACGTGATGCACAACGACTGCCTGATCTATGACGAACAGGGCCGCTTCGTTGCCCAGTTCACCAAGCTGAGCTGCAAGCGGGTGCGGCACGCCGGACTCATCACCCGGCTGCTGGACGCCCCGGCCGCACCGCCCGAGCAGCCGTCCCGGCCCGCCGCCGGCACCGCGCCGGGCGGCGGTCCCGAGCAGCGGCTCGTTACGCACCTGCGCACCCTGATCGGCGGTCTGCTGGGCCGCGCCCCGGACGCCGTGGACCCCCGGCGGGGCTTCTACGAACTGGGCCTGGACTCGGTCGCGCTGCTCACGCTCAGCGCCGAACTGGAGAAGGCCGTCGACGGCCGCCTCTACCCGACACTGCTCTTCGAGCACTCGGACGCCGCCTCCGTCGCCCACCACTTGGCACAGCAGTACACCGTCACGTTGCCGGACGGGGACCGGGTTGCTGGGGCGGACGAGGTCAGGGCGGCCGAGGTCTCGGACGCGGCCGGGGCGGGAACGCCGCTGCGGCCGACGGCACCTGCGGGACCGGCCGCCGCACCGGCCGTGACATCGGCGTCCGGCTCCCACTCCAGCTTCCACCGCTCCCACTGGGTCCCTCTCGCTGCCACCCCCGCCCCGCGGCCGTCCGGCGTGTTGCTCGTCGTCACCGCCGACCCCGCGCTGGCCGACGCGGTGCGCCGCCGTGCCGCCCCCGGGCGGCGCACGGTGCACGTGCTGCCCGCCCCCGCCTACGAGCGCACCGGCCCCGACACCTGGCGCGTGCCCACCGGCAGCCGCGACGGCTTCGGCCGGCTGCTGGGCGAACTCGCCGCCGAGGACGCCACCCCTGCGGTCCTGGCCGTGTGCCCCGCGCCCGCGCCCGGCCCCGCCGCCGACACCGCCGACGGTTACGACACCGTCTGGGCGCTCGCCGGCGCGCTGGCCGCCCGGCCCGCCGACATCCCCCGCGACCTGCGCTTCCTGTACCGCGCCGAGCACGAGGACGCGGTTCCGCAGCACAGCGCCGTCGGCGCCCTGGCCCGCGGCATCACCGCGGAGAACCCGGCCCTGCGCTGCCGCAGCACGCTCGTCGTCGGTCGGCCGGACGCGGCGGACCTCGCGGACATCCTCCTGGCGGAGGCGGCCGACGCCGGGGAGGACAGGGAGAGCAGGCACCGGGACGGTGAGCGCCACGTGCGCCGCCTCGTCCCGCACCTCCTCGACGGACCGGACGCGCCCGCCCTGCCCCGGGAAGCCGTCTGCCTGGTCACCGGGGGAGCGGGCGGCATCGGCTCGCTCCTCGCCGAGCACCTGGCCGACACCCGCGGGGCCCGCCTGGTGCTGTGCGGGACCCGGGAGGCCGACGCCACGGTCACCGCCCTGCTGGACCGCTGCGCCGCCCGGGGCGGTGAGGCGCACTACGTGCGGGCCGACGTCTCCCGCCCCGAGGACGCCGAGGCCGTCGCCGCCCGCTGCCACGAGCTGTACGGCCGGATCGACGCGGTCTTCCACTGTGCCGGCCGCACCGACGACGCCCTGCACTTCCGCCGGGACCCGGACGGGACCCGTGCCGTGCTCGCCCCGAAGCTGGCCGGCACCCTGCACCTGGACCGGGCCACCGCCGCCGCCGACCCAGCCCTGTTCGTCCTGTTCTCCTCACTGTCCGCGGTCCTGCCCAACACCGGCCAGTGCGCCTACGGCTACGCCAACGCCTTCCTCGACGCCTTCGCCGGCCACCGGGCGGCCGACTCCGCTCGCACCGGCCGCACCCTGTCCCTGGCCTGGCCCTACTGGGCCGAGGGCGGCATGCGCGCCGACGCCGCCGCACTCGCCCGCTCCGCCGCGTCCGGCATGCGGCCCCTGCCCACCCGGACCGCGCTCGACCTGCTGGACCGCTGTCTGGCGGCGGCGGCCCGGCCCGGCACCCCGGCCCGGCTGGTGGCCGTGCACACCGACGGGAACGCGACCGGACCGCTGACGGCCGGCCTCTTCGCCCCGGTGCCGCACCGGGCGGGCACGGACGTGCCGGCCACTGCGCCCGCGCCCACCCACTCCCTCGCGCCGACGCAGGCCCTCGTGGCCGAGCCCGCGTCCACGTACGCCTCCGCCCGCGCACGTGGTGCTCGCACGGCGCCCGAGCCCATCGCCGTCATCGGCGTCGCCGGACGCTACCCCGGCGCCGCCGACCTGAACGCCTTCTGGGCCAACCTGGCCGCCGGCCGGGACTGCGTCACCGAGGTACCGGCCGACCGCTGGGACCACGACGCCCTCTACGACCCCGAGCCCGGCCGGCCCGGCCGCACCTACGGCCGCTGGGGCGGCTTCCTGGCCGGCATGGACCGCTTCGACCCGCTGTTCTTCGGCATCTCCCGCCGCGAGGCCGAGCGGATGGACCCCCAGGAACGGCTGTTCCTGACCATCGCCTGGCAGACCCTGGAGGACGCCGGCCACTCGCCGGACTCCCTCGCCGAGGAGCAGGTCGGCGTCTTCGCCGGCGTCATGTGGAACCACTTCCAGTTCGTGACGGATCCCGACGACGAGACCGCCCCGGTGGCCCTGCACTCCTCCGTCGCCAACCGCGTCTCCTACACCTTCGACTTCCGCGGCCCCAGCATCGCCGTCGACACCGCCTGCTCCTCGTCGCTGACGGCGGTGCAGCTCGCGGTGGAGAGCCTGCGCCGGGGTGAGAGCTCCCTCGCCCTCGCCGGCGGCGTCAACCTCATGCCGCACCCGCAGAAGTACCTCCAGCTCGCCCGCGGACGCTGGCTGTCCCGGGACGGCAGGTGCCGCGCCTTCGGCGAGGGCGGCACCGGTTACGTGCCCGGCGAGGGCGTCGGCGCGGTCCTGCTCAAGCCCCTGGACCAGGCCCTCGCCGACGGCGACCACGTCCGCGCCGTCATCCGCGCCGCCCGCATCAACCACAGCGGCCGCACCGGTGGCTTCACCGTGCCCAGCCCGACCGCGCAGGCCGCCCTCATCGCCGAGGCGGTCCGCGAGTCAGGCGCCGACGTGCGCGCCCTCGGCTACGTCGAGGCCCACGGCACCGGCACCTCGCTCGGCGACCCGATCGAACTGCAGGGCCTGCGCACCGCGCTGGCCGCCTTCACACCCGGGCCGGACCACGTGGCCATCGGGTCGGTGAAGACCAACATCGGCCACCTGGAGAGCGCGGCCGGCATCGCCGGACTCACCAAGGTGCTGCTCCAGTTCCGGCACGGCGCCCTGGCACCCTCGCTGCACGCCGACACGCTCAACCCGCACCTCGACTTCGGGGACGGCCGGGTGGCCGTGCAGCGCGGTGCCGCCCCCTGGCCGCGCCCGTCCGGCGGCCGGCGACTGGCCGGGATCAGCGCTTTCGGCGCGGGCGGCTCCAACGCCCACCTCGTACTGGAGGAGGCCCCGGAGACCCCGGTCCGGCCCGCACCACGCGGCCCCCGGCTGTTCCTTCTGTCCGCCAAGGACGAGGCGGCGCTACGGGAGCGCGCGTCCGCCCTGCTCACCCACCTCACCCCGGCCGCGGAACGGTCGGAGGAGGCCGTAGGGAGTGAGGGGCACGTGGAGAGCGGGGTTGCCGTGCGGAGCGAGGCCGCCGAACGGAGCCAGGACGTCGTGCGGAGCGAGCCCGCGCCGGTACGGTTCCTCGTCGCCAGGCGTCTCGCGGTGCCCGAGACCTCCCTCGGCGGCGGCGAGACCTTCGAGGACCTCGGTCTCGACCCCGCGGGCCGCCTGGCCCTGGCCCACGACCTGGTCGCGCACACCGCCACCGAACAGGCCCTCCCGGCCGCCGCCGAGGAGTTCGCGGCGGCGGTGCACGCCGGGACCACGCTCGACGAGGCCGCCGAGACCTGGGCCGACCTGACCGGGGCGGCCCGCGCGGACGAGGACGGCCTGCCCCGGCCGGACGACCTCGCCCACACACTCCGGGTGGGCCGTACCGCGATGCCGGTCCGGTTCGCGGTCGTCGCCGACGGCCTCCCCGAGCTGCGCGCGGCCCTGGAACGCCTGGTCGAGGGCGCCGAACCAGGACCCCGCACCTACCGGGGGACCGCGTCTTCCGACACCCCTGCACCCGCACACACGACGCCCGGCACCGGGCTCACCCTGGAGGAGCGGGCACGCCGCTGGGTCAGGGGCGACTCCGACGCCGCCGACGGGCCCGAGCCGGACGGTGCGCGTGCCCGCCGGGTGCCTCTGCCCGGCTACCCGTTCCGCGAGGAGAGGTGCTGGCCGGGCGGGTGGACGGGACGGACGGCCACGGACGGGGAGGCCGCACCCCGCGCGGTGCCGGCCCCCGCCGCACCTACTCCGACGGTCTCCTCCCGTGACGACGGCGCCGAACTCGTCGTCCTGGACGGGGGGATCGGCCTGATCCGCATGCACTCGCCCATGTTCACCGATCGGTTGCTGCACGACCTGCGCGAGGCCTTCGACGCGGTCGCCGCGCGCGCGGACGTCAAGGCCGTCGTCGTCACGGGCTCCGGCGGTGTGTTCAGCATGGGCGGCACCGCCGAGGCACTGGAGACCCTGGCCGACGGTGAGGGGCGCTTCACCGACCAGGCTTTCGTGTACGAGGGGCTGCTGCACTGCGACCGGCCCGTCGTCGCCGCGATCGACGGGCACGCCTCCGGCGGCGGTCTGGCCTTCGGGCTCTACGCCGACGTGGTGCTGCTGGCGGAGGAGAGCGTCTACAGCGCCAACTTCGTCGCGTACGGCTTCACCCCCGGCATGGGGGCCACCTATGTCCTGGAGCGCCGGTTCGGGTCGGCCCTCGCGGACGAGATGATGCTCACGGGCAGGCCCCTGACCGGCGCCGAACTGCACCGGCACGGTGCGATGGTGACGGTCCTGCCGTCACGTGAGGTGCTCCCGGCGGCGCTGAACCGCGCCCGCGCGCTCGCCGCCCGGCCGGAGGGCGCCGTACGCCGCCTCAAGCGGGAACTGGCCGACCGGGTCCTGGCCCGGCTGGATGACGTGGTCGGACGTGAGGTCCGGATGCACGAGGAGGTGCTCGGCACCGAGGCCCGCGACCGGGTCAGGGGCCACTTCGCGCGGGTGGAGGCGTTCCGGGAGACCGGGACCGGGAGCGGCACAACGACGGCTTCCGAGCCCGCGCTGCGACGTGAGCCCGAGCCTGAGGTCCGGGACGAGCCCGAGATTCGGGCGGAGTCCGCGGTCCGGCCCGAGCTCGAGGTGCGAGCCGAGCCCGTGTCAGAGGTTCGGGCCGCGTCCCGGATTCGGGCCGAGCCCGTTCCCGAGCCGATACCGGCACCGGCACAGGCACCGGCACCGGAGGCCGTAGCCGGGCCGTCCGAGGCGGAGGTGCGGGCGGGGGTCGTCGCCTCCCTCGCCCAAGTGCTCTACCTGCGGCCGGAGGAGATCGACGACGAGCGGACCTTCGCCGAGATGGGTCTCGACTCGATCGGCGCTGTCGAGGTCGTCCGCGACCTCAACGAACGGCACGGCGCCGGGCTGGAGGCCGTCGCGGTCTACGACCACCCGACCGTGCCCGCGATGACGGCAGCCCTGCTGACGGCTCACCACCGGACGGCGGCCCTGCACCGCGCGGCCCTCGAAACGACGGCACCGGCCGGGACCGACGACCGGAAGACCGTTGCCGCGAAGACAACGGCCACTGACACCCCGCGCACCGCCCCCGAGCCCGCTCCCACCCCCGAGCCGACTCCCACGCTCACCCCTATGACCGCTCCCGCACCTGAACCCACCCCACCCCCCGCCCCGCCCGGCCTCGTGACCCTGCGCCCGGTGCCCCGCCGCGCCCCGGCCGCCGCGACCAAGGCCGCGCCCGGCGAGCAGGAGCAGAACCAGGACTCCGACCCGGCCGACCCTGACCCCGGCCCTGCCGACCCCGACCCGGTCGACCCGCCGGAGGCACCGTCCGTCGACGCCGCCGACATCGCGGTGATCGGCATGTCCGGTCGCTTCCCCGGCGCCGATGATCTCGACGCCTTCTGGGAGAACCTGGAGGCCGGGCGCGTCGAGATCACCGAAGTGCCCCCGGAGCGCTGGGACACGGCCCGCTGGTACGACCCGGACCGGTCCGTCACCGACCGCACCGACAGCAAGTGGGCCGCGCTGGTCAGCGGGGCGGACGAGTTCGATCCGGCGTTCTTCCGGCTCTCGCCGCTGGAGGCGGAGGCGATGGACCCGCAGCAGCGCCTCTTCCTCCAGGAGGCCTGGAAGGCACTGGAGGACGCCGGGCACGGCGCCGGCGGCACCGACCGGCCGACGGAACGCGGCACCCGCGACTGCGGCGTGTTCGTGGGCTGCGGCGCCGGGGACTACACGGACCTCCTGACGGCAGCCGGGCAGGCCGACACCGGGCACGCCTTCCTCGGCTCCTCGCCGTCCGTGCTGGCCGCCCGCATCTCCTACTTCCTCGATCTGACCGGCCCCACCCTGGCCGTCGACACCGCCTGTTCCTCCTCCCTCACCGCCGTCCACCTGGCCTGCGAGAGCCTGCGCCGCGGCGAGTGCCGTACCGCCCTCGCGGGCGGCGTCGCCCTGATGCTCACCCCGCGCCTGCACATCCGGTGCAGCAATGCCGGGATGCTGTCGCCGACCGGCACCAGTGCCCCCTTCGACGCGCGGGCCGACGGCATCGTGCTCGGCGAGGGCGTCGGCGTGGTCGTCCTGAAGCCGCTGGCCCGGGCGGTGGCGGACGGCGACCACATCCACGGCGTCATCAAGGCCACCGGTGTCAACGGCGACGGCCGGACCAACGGCATGACCGCGCCCAGCGCCGCCGCCCAGACCGAACTGCTGCGCCGCGTCCACCGCGCCGCCGGCGTCACCGGTGCGGACGTCGGCTACGTCGAGGCCCACGGCACCGGCACCTCACTCGGCGACCCGATCGAGGTGAAGGCCCTCCAGGACGCGTTCCGCACAGACGACACCGCAGACACCGACGCCGGCACTTCCGCCATCCCCGCCACCCTCGCCGCGCCCACCGTGCTCGGCTCGGTGAAGGCCAACATCGGGCACACCACCATGGCCGCCGGCATCGCGGGCCTGCTCAAGGTCCTGCTGGCGCTGCGGCACCGCCGTATCCCGCCCACGCCGCGCTTCAGCGAGGCCAACCCCGAGATCGACCTCTCACGGGGCCCCTTCCGCGTGCTCACCAGTGCCGACACCTGGCACCCGGGCCCCCGTGGCACCCGCATCGCCACGCTCAGCAGCTTCGGGTTCAGCGGTACCAACGCGCACGCCGTCATCGCCGAGGCACCACCCCGCCGGGCCGCCCCCGCCCCCGAGCCCGCCCGCTCCCGGTTGGTCCCGGTCTCGGCACGCGACGGAGACGCGCTGTCCCGGAGCCTCACCCGGCTCGCCGACGCCCTCGACACCGCGGACGCACCCGCCCTCGCCGACGTCGCCCGCACCCTTGGCACCGGCCGCACCCACTTCCCGGTGCGCGCCGCCTTCGTCGTACGGGACCGGGCCGAACTCGTCCGCGCGCTGCGCACCGCCGCCGCACGCCGCGAGGCGCCGTACGTGCACGCTCCGGCGACCGGCGAGCCCGCGCTCCGGCGCCTCGCCGAGACGTACGCGCACGGCGGGACCGTCGACTGGGCGGCTCTGCACCCGGACGACGGCGCACACCGGGTGCCGTTGCCCACCTACCCCTTCGCCCGGGACCGGTACTGTGTGTCCGGCGCCCGGCCGGAGAGCGGCACATCCCGCCGCTCCGAGGAGGCCCCCGGCACGCTGACCCAGTCCCTCGACCCGCGCGACCGCGTCGTGGCCGACCACCGGCTCGGCGGGCGCGCCGTGCTGCCCGGGGTCGCCGGCCTCTCGCTCGCCGTGCGCTCCGCCGCCCGGCACGGGATCACCGGTGCCGTCCGCGTCTCCCAGGTGCAGTGGCTGCGCCCGGTGGCGGTGGACGCCGCCCGTGACGTCCGGGTCACGACGCGGGAGTACCCGGCGGGCGGGCTGACCTTCGAGCTGACGGCCGACGGCGACGGCGGACAGGATACGACCTGCGCCCGGGGCCGCATACAGCCGCTCACCGGCGAGGACGGCGCTGACGACCCGCTCTCCGTCGAAGCGGTGCGCGACCGCTGCCCCACCTGGCACCCGGGGCAGGACCTGTACGCCGCCTTCGCCGCCGGAGGCCTCGCCTACGGGCCCGCCTACCAGGCGTTGGAGGGCGTCTGGGCGGGCGCCGACGAGGCGCTCGGGGTGCTGCGCGTCCCGGACGCGCCGGTGGGTGAGGAGGCGTCCTGGCCGCTCGGTCCGGCCGTGCTGGACTCGGCCCTGCAGACACTCACCGTGCTGGCCCGCGATCCCGGCGACGCCCCCCTCGTCCCCTTCGCGCTGCGGGCGCTGGAGGTGCGGGGCCCGCTGCCGCGGCACGGCCACGTGCACGCGACCCGGGACGGCGCCGCGTTCACGGTGCGTGTGACGGACCCCGAGGGCCGCGTCCGCGCCACCTTCGAGGGCGTGGCGCTCCGGCCGCTGCCGGTCGCGGCGGAGGACGGGCCCGGCCAGGCGTCCGAACGGTCCCAGACCGTCGTCCTCGTCCCGCGGCTGCGCGAGGCCGGTCCCCTGGACCGGGCGACGCCCCCGGACGGGGGGCCGACCTGGCTGTTCCACACGCCCGCCGCCCGGTCCCTGGCCGAGGCCCTCGCGGGCGCGGGGCGGCAGATGACCGCGGTCGCCCTCCCGGCCGCCGACGCCACCGCGTCCCTCGAGGTGCCCGACGGCGTGCCCGACACGGTCTACTGGCTCGCCCTGCACGATCCCGCCGGACCCGCTCCCGGGCCGGGCCCGGACCCGGCGACCCTGGGCCTGTTCCGCCTGCTGAAGATCCTGCTCGCCCGAGGGGCCGGCAGTCGGCGGCTCACCCTGAAGGTGGCGCTGTCCGGTGCCGTCGCCGACGAGGAACGGGGCCCCGTCCAGCCGCACAGCGCCGGTCTGATCGGTCTGACGCGGTCGGCCGCCGCCGAGTACCCCAAGTGGCGTGCGGGCTGCGTCGACCTGCCTCCGCACGGGTCCGCGCCGGCCGAGTGGGCGGACCTCCTGTCGGCCGAGCCCTGCGCGGAACCCCTCATCGTCCTGCGTGGCGCCCGCCGGTTGGTGCGCGGCCTGGTCCCGGCACCGGCACCGCAGGCGGCCGACGGGGGGGAGGCGTTCCGCGAGGGCGGTACGTACATCCTGATCGGCGGCACGGGCGGCATCGGCACGGCGCTGGCCCGCCACCTGGCCCGGGCCCACCGTGCCCGTCTGGTGCTGGTCGGCCGTCGTCCGCAGGACGACTCCGTGCGGGCGGTGCTCGCCGAACTCGATGCACTGGGCGGGTCGGCGGCGTACGTGCGCGGCGACGTGGCCGATCCGGCCGATGTGCGGCGGATCGTCGCCGAGGCGCGGGACCGGGCGGGCCGTGTCGACGGCGTCTTCCACAGCGCGCTGGTGCTGCGCGACCGCACGCTGGGCGCGATGGACGAGGCCACCTTCCTGGACACCCTGGCCGCGAAGACGAGCGGCCTGACGGCGCTGGCGGACGCGCTCGCGGACGAGCCGCCCGGTTTCCTGGTCTGCTTCTCCTCGGCGATCTCCTTCGCCGACGCCCCGGGACAGGCCAACTACGCGGCGGCCAGCACCTTCGAGGACGCCTTCGCCGGATACCTGCGGGAGCGGTCCTTCCCCGCCTCCGTGGTCAACTGGGGCTTCTGGGGCAGTGTCGGCGTGGTCGCGCAGGAGCGGCGCGTCGAGCGGTTCGCCGGGTTGGGCATCGGCTCCCTGGAGCCCGCCGAGGGCATCGACGCGCTCACACACGTTCTCGGGACGGGGCTCGTCCAGGCCGTCGTCGTGAAGGGCACCCCCCGCGGACTCGCCCTCCTGGGCACCGGACCGGACGACGCCGTCGACCTCAGCTACGGACCGGACGTCCTCACGGACCCCGGGACCGGGCCGGACGACACCGCGGACCCCCTGACCCGGGCCCGGGCCGGGTTCGCCGGGCTGGAGCGGGTCGCGGCGACCCTGCTGAGGGCCCGGCTGACCGGAACGGACGGGGACCCCGGCACCGCCCTGGCACGGTGGACCGGCCGGCACCCCGGGGGCAGCGCCGGTGCGCGGCTGCTCGGGGCCGTGGCGGACCTGCTGCAGCGACCCGGAGCCGACAGCCTCCCGGCGGCGGAACTGGTCGCCCGCCAGCCGGCCATGCGCCCGCACGTCACCCTGCTGCAACGCTGTGTCGAAGCCCTGCCCGAGGTGCTCGACGGCACCCGGGCCCCCACGGACGTACTCTTCCCGGGCGGCTCCGTGGACCTGGTCGAAGCCGTCTACCGGGGCCAGCCGCTCTCCGACCACCACCACCGGCTCATGGCGGCGGAGACCGTCGCCGCGCTGAGGCGCCACCGGCCGGCCGACGGCACTTCCCGTCCGCTGCGGATCCTGGAGGTCGGTGCGGGCACGGGGGCGGGGACGGCCTTCGTCCTCGACGCCCTCGATGCCTTCGACGAGGCCCTGCGCGACCCGGACGGCGCCCCGCCGGTGACGTACACCTACACGGACGTCTCGCCCGCCTTCCTCGCGCACGGCGAGCGGCAGTTCGGGCCCGGCCGCCCCTACCTGTCCTTCCGGACCCTCGACATCGAGCGTCCGCCCGCGGCTCAGGACGTCCCCCCGCACGGCTACGACCTGGTCCTCGCCACCAACGTGCTGCACGCCACGGCCGACATCGGACGGACCCTGGCACACGTCCGGGAGCTGCTGGCACCCGGCGGCACCCTGCTGGTGAACGAGGTCACGCGGACCTCCGACTTCCTCACCCTCACCTTCGGGCTGACTCCCGGCTGGTGGGCGTTCCGGGACACGGAGCACAGGCTCCCGCACTCGCCCCTGCTGGGACCGGACCAGTGGCACCGGGCGCTGACCGCGACCGGCTTCGGACCGGTCCGGACCCTGGGCGTGCCGGGCACCTCCGTCGAACACCTGGACCAGTGCGTGTTCGTGGCCGGAGCGGCGCCCGAGACCGCCGCACCCGACGACGCCCATGTCCGTGCCCATGTCCGCTCCTATGTGCGCGGCGTCTTCGCCGAGGTGCTGAAGTTCGACCCCGGCGCGTTCGCGGACGACGTCACCTTCGAGAACTACGGAGTCGACTCACTGGTCAGCCTGCGCATCATCAGCCGCTTCGAGGAGGACTTCGGGGACCTCCCCGCGACCCTCCTCTTCGAGAGGCTGACGATCGCGCGACTCGCCGATCACTTCATGGACGAACACGGGACGACCGTCGCCGAGCTGCTGGCCTCCGAGCCGCTCACCCCCGAGGCGGCGACCACCAGAACCCCGCTCCCCGAGCTGCCGTCCTCCGCACCGGCCTCGTCCTGCGACATCGCCGTAATCGGGGTCAGTGGACGCTACCCGGGCGCGCCCGACCTGGACACGTTCTGGCACAACCTCGCCTCGGGCACCGCCTCCTTCACCGAGGTGCCGACCGAACGGTGGGACTGGCGGCCCACGTTTGACGTCCGGCGCGGCACACCGCAGCGCACCTACAGCCGCTGGGGTGCCTTCCTGGACGGCATCGACCGGTTCGACCCCGCCTTCTTCGGCATCCTGGGCCGCGACGCCGCACACATCGACCCGCAGGAACGGCTGTTCCTGGAGACGGCCTGGAACCTGCTGGAGGAGAGCGGCCACCTCGGTCCGGACACCCACGAGCCGAACACCGGCGTCTTCGTCGGGGTCATGTACGGCACCTACGGGCAGCTCGCGGCCACCGGCTGGCCCCAGGGCCGGCTGTCGGGCGCGCACTCGGCGCACTGGTCGGTCGCCAACCGGGTGTCGTACTTCTTCGACTTCCAGGGTCCCAGCCTCGCCGTGGACAGCGCCTGCTCGTCCTCGCTCACCGCCGTCCACCTGGCCTGCGAGAGCCTGCGGCGCGGTGAGTGCCGTACCGCCGTGGCGGGCGGGGTGAGCCTGATCCTGCACCCGGCCCACCATGTGTCGCTGAGCGCCCTCAACATGCTGTCCGCCGACGACCGGTGCAAGGTGTTCGACGCCGGCGCCGACGGGTTCGTGCCCGGCGAGGGCGTCGGCGCCGTCCTGCTCAAGCCGCTCGACCGCGCCGTCGCCGACGGCGACCGGATCTGGGCGGTGATCAAGGGCGGGGCGATGAACGCCGGCGGCAAGACCGGCGGTTACACCGTGCCCAACCCCAACGCGCAGGCCGCCCTGGTTCGCCGCGTCCTGGAGGGCACCGGCGTGCCGCCCGAGACCGTGTCGTACGTCGAGTGCCACGGCACCGGCACCGCCCTCGGCGACCCGATCGAGATCGCGGCGCTCGGCAAGGCGCTCGGCGGGGCGGGCCGCGCGGCCCCCTGCGCGGTGGGCTCGGTCAAGTCCAACATCGGGCACCTCGAAGGCGCGGCGGGCATCGCCGGACTGACCAAGCTGCTGCTCCAGTTGCGGCACCGCCGGCTCGCGCCCGCCGCCGGCCTCACCACCCTCAACCCCAGAATCGACTTCGAAGCGGCGGCCCTGGAGCCGGTCCGAACGCTCACCGACTGGCCCGCCGCGCCCGACGGCACTCCTCGCCGGGCCGGCGTCAGCTCCTTCGGCGCGGGCGGCGCCAACACACACCTGGTGCTGGAGGAGTACGTCCAGCCGGACGGGACCGTCCCGGAGGATCCCGGACCGCAGGTCTTCCTGCTGTCAGCGCGGTCCGCCGAGCGCCTCCGGGTCTACGCCCGCCGCGTGGCCGACCACCTCGCGGCCCCGGACGGTGCCGGGACCGCCCTCGCCGCGCTCGCCCGGACCAGCCAGACCGGCCGCCGCCACTTCCCGGACCGGCTGGCGGTGGTCTGCGCCGACACCGACCGGCTCGCCGTCCTGCTGCGCTCCTACGCCGACACCGGCCGCGCCGAGGCCCCCGGCCTCGTCGTCGGCAGGGCCGCCCCCGGCCGGGGCGAGCGGCGGCACGGTCCCGGCTCCGCCCTGCTGCGCGACGCCCGCTCCATCGATCCGGCACCAGCCCTCGCCCAGCTCGGCAGGCGCTGGGTCAGCGGCGACGACGTCGACTGGGCCGTGCTGTGGGAGGGGCACGCGGCCGGGCGGGTGCCGTATCCGACGTATCCCTTCGACCGGACGCGGCACTGGCTGGAGACGGGGGTGGAGGACCCGACGCTGGGCGGCCCCGCCGCGTGGCTGCCGGCCGTTCAGGAGGAAGTGGTGAATGCGCCCGAGCCCATGACCGCGGAGGGCAGCCTGCACCGCCTCGCCCCCACCCTGGAAGCGTGCCCCCTGGACACGTCCGGCCCGGCCGATCCGCCCCGCCGGGTGCTGCTGCTCGGGCCGGACTCTCTGGTGCGCCGCGCGCTGGCCGAGGAGTTCGCCCGCAGGGGCGTCGAGTGCCAGGCGGTGAGCGCGGCCGACGCCGTGCCGGTCACCCCCGACGGCCTGCGCCGGTTCGTGGCCGGGCTCGCCGACCGAGCACCGCTGCCCGACGCGCTCGTGCTGGCGTGCCCGCCGGCGGCCGGACCGCCCGGGCCGGACACCGTCGCCGACGACCTCGACGCCGGACCGCACCTGCTCCTCTGGACGGCGGCGGCCCTGCTCGCCCGCGACCGGCGGGTCCGGCTGCGCACGGCCGTGGCGCACGGGCCCACCGGCCGGCAGCCGCAGTTCTCCGCGACCGGCGCCCTGCTCAAGTCGCTCGCGCTGGAGCACAGCGGCAGCACCGCGGTCACCCTCGCCTTCGAGGCGTACGACGACGCGGCGGCCGACTCCGCCACGGCGGCCCGGATCGCCGGAGCCGTCGCCGACGAACTGGCACGCTCCGGCCCCGGCGTCACCGAGACCGTCCACGACCGCGACGGACGACGCCATCACCGTCGGCTCACCGAGCGGTCCGTACCGCCCGGTACCCCGGACACACCTCTGCCCGTCCGCGCCGGCGGCACCTACCTCGTCACCGGCGGTGCGGGCGCCATCGGCCGGATCCTCGGCGGGTTCCTCGCCGACGCCCAGCCGGTCAACCTGGTGCTCGCCGGACGCTCACCGCTCGACGGCGACGTCGAGCGGCGCACGGCGGAACTGTGGCGCGGCGGCAGCACCGTCTGGTACCGGCCGACCGACCTCGCCTCGGCTGCGGACGTCACCACCCTGATCGCCGACATCCGCTCCCGCTACGGCACGCTGAACGGCATCGTGCACGCGGCCGGGGTGCACCGCGACGCCCGCGCCGTACTCAAGACCGCCGCCGAGGCGGCCGAGGTGCTCGGCCCCAAGGTCACCGGCACGGTCCTGCTGGACCACGCCACCCGCGACGACGACCTCGACTTCTTCGTCCTGTGCGCCTCCCTGGTGGGGGAGACCGGCAACCTCGGGCAGACCGACTACGCCTACGCCAACGCCTTCCAGCTCGACTTCGCCGAGGCCCGGGAGCGGCTGCGCGCCCGCGGCGAGCGCCCGGGACACACCGTGGCGATCGGCTGGCCCCTGTGGGAGGACGGCGGCATGGCCGTCGACGAGGCCACCCGCAGACTCTTCGCCCAGCTCTGGTCGATGGCACCGCTGCGCACCGAGACCGGACTCACGGTCTTCCGCGCCGCCCTGACCGGCACCGAGCCGCGCTGGCTGCCGGTGGAACGGACTCCGGCAACTGCCACACCCACACCCACACCCACGACGGCTCCGGTCGAGCACTCGGACACGGACACCGATGCCCTGAGCGCGGCAGTGCGGCACCGACTGCGCGTCTTCACCGCGGAGTTCCTGATGGTCGACCCGGACGAGGTGGATACCGCCACCGAGCTGATGGACCTCGGCTTCGACTCGATCTCGCTGAGCGAGCTGACCGTCCGCGTCAACGACCACTACGGACTGGAACTGTTGCCGACCGTCCTCTTCGAGCACCCGACGCTGGACGCCGTGGCCGGGTACCTGAGCGGCGAGCATCCGGCGGCGACGGGTGCGGTGCACACGGCGCCTACGGCATCGACGGCACCTCGGGACGCGGCGGTCGTGCGCGCCCCGGAGGTCGTCGCTCCTGAGCCCGTCGCCCCGCCGTCGGATCCCGCCCCCCGTCGCCAGGACGTGGCCGTGATCGGCATGGCGGGGCGGCTTCCCGGCTCCCCGGACCTGGACGCCTTCTGGCGGCATCTCAGTGCCGGTGACGACTTGGTCGGCCCCGTGCCCCCGGACCGTGCCGACCTGCTGGCCGACCCCGTCACGGCGGACCTGCGCGGGGGGTTCCTCGCGGACGTGGCCGACTTCGACGCCGCGTTCTTCCGGATCTCCCCGGCCGAGGCCCGGCTGATGGACCCGCAGCACCGGCTGTTCCTGGAGACGGTCTGGCGCACCTTCGAGGACGCCGGGTACCGGCCGGAGGACCGCGCGGGCACCTCGACCGGTGTCTTCGTGGGCATGGCCACCTCGGACTACGGCGAGCTGATCACCCGGTCCGGCGCGGACACCGAGGCCCACATGGCCACCGGAGTCGCCCGCTCGCTGGTCGCCAACCGCGTCTCCCACCTGCTCGACCTGCGTGGACCCAGCGAGACCGTCGACACGGCCTGCTCCAGCTCCCTGGTCGCCCTGCACCGCGCGGTCGGCGCCGTGGCCGACGGCGAGTGCGACGAGGCGATCGTGGGCGGCGTCAGTCTGGCGCTGAGCCCGGGCCTGTTCCGGGTGTTCGACCAGTCCGGCATGCTCAGTCCCACCGGACGCTGCCGCACCTTCGACAAGGAGGCCGACGGGTACGTACGGGGTGAGGGGGTCGGCGCGGTCCTGCTGAAGCCGCTGGAGCGGGCCGAGGCCGACGGCGACCGGATCCTCGCCGTCGTCCGGGGCAGCGCCGTCAACCACTGCGGCCGGTCGCCCTCGCTGACCGCCCCCAACCCGCGTGCCCAGGCCGACGTCGTGGTCCGCGCCCACCGCGTCGCCGACGTCTCCCCGGCCACCGTCACCTACGTAGAGACCCACGGCACCGGCACCCGGCTCGGCGACCCGATCGAGGCCGAGGGCCTCAAGGACGCCTTCGCCCGCCGGTACGACGACACGGGAGACCCCGTGCCCGCCGAGCCGCACGTCACCCTCGGCTCGGTGAAGACGAACATCGGCCACCTGGAGGCGGCGGCCGGGATCGCCGGACTGCTCAAGGTGCTGCTGGCCCTGCGGCACCGCACCCTGCCCGCCCATCTGCACATGCGCGAGGCGAACCCCTACCTCCGGCTGGCTGGCACCCCGTTCCGCATCGGCACCACGACCACGCCGTGGGAGGGCGCCAAGGACGAGCACGGCCGTCCCCGCTGGCGGGCCGGGATCAGCTCGTTCGGCTTCGGCGGCACGAACGCCCATGTCGTACTGGAGGCCTGGACGCCGCCCGAGGACGCAACCCGGCCGGACGTCCGCGCCGTGCCGAGGGCTGAGTTCCAGCCGCGCCGCCACTGGTTCACCGCCCCGACCGCACCCCGGCCAGCGAAGACGGAGCCCCCCGTGCCACACCCCGACCAGGCACCCACGGTCACAGACATGACCCCCGCACCCACCACACGTCCGCAGGTCCGGCTGCAACCCCTCGACGCCCCCGCAGCAGCCACGCCGAGCGGGGCCGCTCCCGCCCGCGCCGCGGCGAAGCCGGACACCGCACCTCCGGCGGCGACATCCCCGACGCCCGCGCCCCCGGCCGAAGAGACCAGCCCCTCCGCGACCGGCATCCGCGCCACCGTACGCACCCTGATCGCCGACGTGCTGGGCCTGCCCGCCGCCGACTTCGCCGACGACACGCCCTTCGCCGACCTCGGCCTGGACTCCATCTTCCGGATGGACGTGGCCCGCGCCCTGAACGACAAGCACGGCCTCGACCTCCAGGGCGCCGAGCTGTATGAGCACGACACCATCGCCGCGCTCGCGGACCACGTACAGACAGCCCTCAGGACGGGCACGGCCCGGCCGGCCCCGCGCGAGCTCCCGCCGTCGCCCGCACCGACCGACCGCGACGACGTCCGCGACGACGCCCGTGCTGCCCTGCGCCAGGTGCTGGAACACGTCCTCGGCCGCTCCTTCGAGCCGGCGGTCACCTTCGAGGACAACGGCTTCACCTCCTTCGACATGCTCCGCGGTGTCAGCGCCCTGGAGACCGGCCTCGGCGCCCTGCCCAAGGCCCTGCTCTTCGAACGGCCCACATTGGACCAGCTCACGGACTTCCTCTGCGAGACCCACGGGGAGCGGACCGTCGCACGGGTCCGGCCCCCGGCGCAGCAGCACACCCCGGCTCCCGCCCCCGCCACCCGGGCCAGACTGCTCACCCGGACCGAGGCCGCCACCGACCTCGAACTCGGCGCAGTTCTGGCCGAGTTGGAGCGGCGGCACGGCAAGGAGAGCGGGCTCGGCGGCCGGGACATCGCCCCGCACCTCTTCGTCGGCGCCGACCGCCGCGGCTTCTTCGCCTTGTCGCAGCGGGACGGGGCCATGCTGGTGTGGAACTACACCGGCCCCGAGGACCACTTCACCGAACTGGCCGCCGAGTTCTTCGACTACGCCCGGCACACCGGCCTGCGGCCCAACCTGCTCTCCTTGGTGCGGCTGGCGGAAGTGGGCGGGGATCCCGTCACCGCGACCCCGCTCGGGGCGCTTCAGCGCATCGAGGACCTCGGTTCCTTCAAGCTGTCCGGCGGCCGGATGAGCCGGCTGCGGTACATGGTCAAGCGGTTCGAGAAGGCCGGCGCCTGCCGTACGGCCGAGTACCGCAGCGGCGACGACCCGGCCGTGGACGCGGAGCTGGCGGCACTCGTGGACGGCTGGGCGGCGACCAAGCAAATGGTCAACCCCTATGTGCGGCGGGTGCGGGGGGAACTGGCCAGCGGCAAGCTCGACGAGCGGCACCGGCTGTTCCTGACGTACCTGGACGACACCCTGGTGAACGCCGTCGTGGTCACCCGGATCCCGTCCGAGAACGGTTACCTCCTCGACGTCGAGTTCTACCCCGACGGCATGCCGCTCGGCGGGCTGGAGTTCGCGCTCGTGCGGATCCTGGAGCGGCTGCGCGAGGAGGGCTGCGAGGTCTTCAGCTTCGGCGCCAGCTTCGGCGGCGAGATGGGCACCTCGCCCAATGCGTCCGACACCGCCGTACGTGCCCTGGCCGAGTTGCGCGACGCCGGGGTCTTCGGCGGCGGCAACTACCAGTTCAAGAACAAGTTCCGGCCCGAGAACCGGACGCTGTACCTGGTGCAACCAGAGGGGGAGCAGGCCAGCGAGGTCAACGACGTCATCCTGATGATCGCGGACCCGGCGACACCTACGACCGCCGACGCCCCCACGACCGTCGATACCCCCACGACCATCAACACCCCCGCACCGAAGCAGTCCGATCCGCAGGAGCCCGCCCCGAACGAGCCCGCCCCCGACCGCGCGCCCCGCCTGGCCCAGCTCGCCGCGCACGGCCACAACCCCGTCCGGCTGCCGCACCTGACGGTCGAGCTGGACCTGATCACGGACTCCTGGGCCGACCGCGCCGACCCCTGGCAGCGGGAGCGGACCCGGGCCCTGACCGAACTGGCCGACGCGGCCGGGATCACGGGGGAGGAGCCGCCGGCCCCGCCCTGGCTGCCGTTCACCCACCGGTTCCTCGCGGCGTCCGGCCGCTCCGCCGAGGAACGGCTGTGCCGGGCCTGGCCGGGGCCGCGCGGCCGGGTCCTGCACGCCTCGGCCTTCCCGACCTGGCTCGGGGCGCTGGCGGAGCACGGGTTCGACCCCTCGCTCGCGCTGCCCGTCGTCGGCGAGGGCCCCTTCCCGGCGGATCTCCGGCTCACCGCGCTGGAGGAGGCACTGGACCGGTATGCCAACGACGTGTCCTTCGTCCTGGTGGAGGCCGCCACCAACGCCCACGGCGGCGCCCCGCTCTCCCTGGAGAACCTGCGCGGCGTCGCGGAGCGCACGCGGGCCAGGGGTGTGCCGCTGCTGCTGGACGCCACCCGACTGCTGGAGAACGCGCTGCTGGTCGCCGCCGCCGGCCCGGGCGGCCCGGCCCGGGACCCGTGGGAGGTGGCCCGGGAGATGCTGGGCCTTGCCCGGGCGGTGACGTTCAGCCTCTCCAAGGACTTCGGTGTCGACGGCGGCGGCCTGATCGCCACCAGCGACGAGCGGCTGGCCGAGCGGCTCACCGAGCGGACCCTGGAACGCGGCCGGGAACCGGGCCTGTCCGCGCGGCGGCTGCTCTCCGCCGCCCTGCTGGACCAGGAGTCCACCACACGGCTGGTGACCGAGCGGGTGGCGAACGTGGCGGCGTTCCGGCAGCGCCTGGAGCTGGGCGGGGTGCCCCTGGTGCCCGGGCCCTCCGCGCACTGCGTGCTGATCGACGTCGACCGGGCGGCCGGCGGCACGCTCCGCCACCCCGTCGCCTCTTACCTGGCCGGCGGCTACGTGGCCACCGGCGTGCGCGGCGGCCCGCACCTCACCCCCGCCACCCGTCTCACCGACGGCTCCACGCTCCCCGAGCGGCACCTGATCCGGCTCGCCGTCCCGCTGGGCATGGACCGGGATACGCTGGAGCGGGCCGCCGACCGGCTCGCGGCGTTCGTCGCCGACCCGGCGCCGGTGCCGGACCTCACGGAGGTCCCCGGTACCCAGGGACCCGCCGCGCTGCGCTCCTACCACCCGACGGACGCGCTGCCCGCCGACATCCGCGAGGCCTTCGAGACGGGCTCCGCGCCCGCCGCCCCGGCGTCCGAGAACCACGCCGTGCTCACGGAGCGGGCTCCCGGGACGCGGCGGCACCTGCTGCCGATGCCGGGCGGCACGGTGGAGGTGTTCGACTGCGGCAGCGGCCCGGCCGTGCTCATGCTGCCGCCGTTCAACATCGGTGGCGGGGTCTTCGCCGACCAGGTGGCCGGCCTGGCGGACCGGCACCGGACACTCGTCGTGCACCACCCTGGCGTCGGCGCCACCACCAGCGCGGACGACATCTCGCTGCCCGGCATCGCCGACCTGTACCGCGACGTCCTGGACCGGCTCGGCGTGACCGGCCCGGTGCACGTGGTGGGCACCTCCTTCGGCGGCCTCCTCGCGCAGAGCTTCGTCCTCGCCCACCCCGGCCGCGCCCGGTCGCTGACGCTGGTGTGCAGCTCCTACCGGTACGCCAACCGGGTGGGCGAAATGAACCTGTTGGCGGACCTGGTCGCCGAGGACCTGGACCGGATCGCCGCCGCCGGGGGAGAGGACGTGGCGCGGCACCGCGACGCGTACACGGCACGGCTGCTGCGCTGCGAGAGCATGGCCCCGCACATCGGACTGCGCTACCTGGACGTCTTCGCCCAGCAGCCCGACCTGCTGGGGCGGCTCGCCGACATCGCCGTGCCCACCCTCGTCGTGGCCGGCGGCGTCGACGCCGTCGTACCGCGCAAGACCTCGCACCTGATGCACGGAGCCATCCCCGACGCCCGCTACCTCGAACTGCCGCTGGCCGGGCACTTCCCGACCGTCACCGACCCCGACGGGGTGACCGCCGCCCTGGCCGCCTTCCTGGCCGCAGCGGGGGAGGCGTGATGACCGGGTACGGCATCGAGGCCCTGGACGTGTACGCGGGCAGCGCCGCCGTCAGCGCCCGCGCCGTGTTCGACGGGCGCGGCCTCGACCCGCGCCGCTTCGACAACGTCGCCGCCGACCGGCGCTCCGTGGCTCTGCCCTTCGAGGACCCCGTCACCCACGCCGTCAACGCCGCCCGCCCCCTGCTGGCCCGGCTGGCGCCGGCCGACCGCGACCGGATCGAACTCCTCGTCACCACCAGCGAGTCCGGGCTCGACTACAGCAAGTCCATTGCCTCCTACGTGCACGAACACCTCGCTCTGCCGCCGACCTGCCGCCTGCTGGAAATGAAGCAGGCCTGCTACGCGGCGACCGCCGCGCTGCAACTCGCCGTCGGCTACCTGGCCGCCGGTCTCTCACCCGGCGCGAAGGTGCTCATCGTCGCCACCGACATGTCCCTCGCCGACGAGCGCGCCCAGTACGCCGAGCCGGTCACCGGCACCGGGGCCGTGGCGCTGCTCGTCGGCGACCGGCCCCGGGTCCTCACCGCCGACCTGGGCGCGTTCGGCGTGCACAGCTTCGAGACCCTGGACTCCGCCCGGCCGGGGCCCGACCTCGACATCGCCGACGCCGACCGGTCGCTCATGGCCTACCTGGAGTGCTTCTCGCGCAGCTTCGCCGACTACCGCTCCCGCGTGGCGGACGCCGACTTCGCGACCACCTTCGACCTGCTCGCCCTGCACACCCCGTTCTCCGGCATGGTCCGGGCCGCGCACCGCAGGCTGCTGCGCGAGCTGTACCGCAGCCCCGCCGACGCCGTGGCCGAGGACTTCGAACGCCGCGTCGCCCCGTCCCTCGTCCACCCCGGCCAGACCGGCAACCTGTTCTCCGGCTCGCTCTACCTGGCCCTGGCCAGCGCGCTGGACCACACCCGGCTCGACGGCCCGGCCCGCGTCGGGCTGTTCTCCTACGGCTCCGGCTGTTCCTCGGAGTTCTTCAGCGGCGTGGTCGGCCCCGAGTCGACCGCCGCCGTCGCCGAGGCCCGCATCGGGCCCCGGCTGCGGGCCCGCGCCGACCTCGACTTCGCCGAGTACACCGCGCTGCTCGCGGAAAACGCCGCCTGCCTGCGCCCCGCCCCGCACCGTGACGTCGACCCCGGCCGCTACGCCGCCCTGCTGCGCCGGGCCGCGGACCGCCCCGAGCTGCTCGCCCTGACCGGCGTGCGCGACCACCACCGCCAGTACGCCTGGATCTGACCAAACGGAGGCACTGCCAGTGAACGGAACGACCGAGAGCACCCCCGGCGCGAACGGCACCGAGGAGCGGGTGCTGGCGGTGCTGCGCCGCACCACCCTGGAGATCGTGCCGGAG
The DNA here is from genome assembly GCF_053613315.1 of Streptomyces sp. JK94. Lineage (NCBI taxonomy): Bacteria > Bacillati > Actinomycetota > Actinomycetes > Kitasatosporales > Streptomycetaceae > Streptomyces > Streptomyces sp. JK94. The sequence continues at coordinate 33,874 of NZ_JBSICH010000013.1, forward strand.
GTCGAACCGGCCGCGTTCACCCCTGACCGGACCCTGTCCGACCTGGGCTGCAACAGCATCGACCGGGCCGAGATCGTCACCCTGGCGATGGAGGAACTGGACATCGCGGTGCCCGTGCACGAGTTCCACCAGGGGATGGACATCGCCACCCTGGCCGCCCTCATGCGGAAGCACCTGTGAGCGGACCCGGCCCCGGCGGGCGGGCGGTGGTGGTGACCGGACTCGGCGTCCTCGGCGCCGTCGCGGCCGACCCGGAGGACCTGACCGGCGCGCTGCGCTCGGGACGGTGCGCCCTCACCGCGCCGGTGCCACCCGCCGACGCGGACCGGCCGGGCGTCTCCTGGCCCGCGGGCACGGCCGAGCTGGCGGCGGACGACGTCCCCGACCGGGCCCTGGACGCGCTGCCCGGCCTGCCGGAGTCCCTGCATGGCCTGGCCCGGCGGACCGCGCTGCGGGCACCGGTGCCGGTGCGGGCGGGCGTCGTCGCCGCGCTCCAGGCGTGGCTACGGGCCGGACTCGACCGTACGGCGCCACCGCCGGAACGCATCGGCATCGTGGTGGCCGGCAACAACCTGACGGAGCGGGTCACCGAGGACGGCCGGGCTCGCGCCGAGCGCAACCCGGCCTACCTGCCCGCCCGGTACGCCCTCCAGCACCAGGACACCGACCACGTCGCCACGCTCAGCCGCGTCCTGGGTGTACGAGGTGAGGGCGGCACGGTCGGCGGGGCCTCGGCCAGCGGCAACCTCGCCCTCGTCCACGGCGCCCGGATGCTGGCCGCCGGGGCCGCCGACGTGTGCCTCGTCGTGGGTGCCATGACCCGGCTGTCGCGGCTCCAGACCCGCGGCTTCCTCACCCTCGGCGCGATGGCCCCGGCGGCCGGCGCGCCGCCGAGCCCTCCGGCGCCGTTCGACACCGGCCACCGCGGCTTCCACCCCGGGGAGGCGGCGGCCTGCATGGTGCTGGAGACTGCCGCCTCCGCCCGGGGGCGCGGCGCCCCGGTCCTGGCCGGGTTCGCGGGTGGTGCCGTCGTCCTGGACGGCAACCACCTGGCCGATCCGTCGGCGGCCGGCGAGGTGCGGGCCATGCGGGGAGCGCTCGCGCAGGCGGGCGTGGGCCCGGCCGACATCGGCTGGGTCAGCGCCCACGGTACGGGGTCACCGCTGGGCGACCGGACCGAGGCCGAGGCGCTGCGTCAGGTCTTCGGTGCGGGCCCTTGGATCAACGCGACCAAGGCCCTCTCCGGGCACTGCCTGAGCGCGGCGGGGGTGGTTGAGGCGGTGGCCGCCGTGCTGCAACTGCGGGGCGGGTTCGTGCACCCCGGGCCCGGCCTGCGCGAGCCGGTCGACGCCGGCCTGCGCTTCGTGCGCGACGAACCGCGTCGGGCGTTCGCCGGGTTCGTGCTGTCGAACGGCTTCGGGTTCGGCGGCATCAACACGGCGGTCGTCCTGGCCCACCCGGACGCCTGAGCCGGGTTGGAGAGGCCCGCCGATGCGCAGAAGTGAACAGATTCCGGGCGCCGCCGGACCGTAGGGTCGGCTTCCGTGCCGGGAGCGGGCCCAAGGTGACAGCAAGGGAAGGTTTCCTATGACGGACACGACCGACGCCGCCGGACCGCTGCGGGACCCCGGGGCCGCACCGCCCGCGTTCCCGCAGGAGAAGGCGCCGGGCTGCCCCTTCGACCCGCCGCCCGGATACCGCCGGTTCCAGGCCGAGGACCCGTTCGCCGAGGTCACCCTGCCCAGCGGACAGCGGGCGCGGGTGGTCACCCGGCACCGGGACGTCCGGGCCGTGCTGGACGACCCCCGCTTCAGTGCCGACAGCTCCCACCCCGACTTCCCCCGCATGTTCCCCCGGCCCGTGCCCCAGGTGCTCAAGGGCACCTTCCCCCGGCTCGACGGCGCCGAGCACCTGCGCTACCGCCGGATGCTGGCCCGGGACTTCACCGGCCGCCGGGCCGACGAACTGCGGCCCCGCATCGAGCAGATCGTCGACGCCCGCCTGGACCTGATGGAGGAGCAGGGCGGCCCGCTGGACCTCATGGAGGCGCTCGCCTACCCGGTGCCGTCCACCGTCGTCTGCGAACTCCTCGGGGTGCCGCCCGAGGACAGTCCGCTCTTCGAGTCCCGTACCCGGATCCTGATCAACGGCCGCAGCACTCCCGAGGAGACACTGCGGGCCAAGGACGACATCCTGCACCACCTCGAAGGCGTGGTGGCGGCCAAGGAGAAGCGGCCCGGCGACGACCTGATCAGCAGGCTGTTGGTCGAGCAGGTCGCCCCGGGACTGCTGGACCGCGCCGAGGTCGCCGTCATTGCCTGGCTGCTGCTCGCCGCCGGCCACCACACCACCGCCACCATGATCGGCACCGGCACCATGCTGTTGCTGGAGCACCCGGACCAGTTGGCCGCCCTGCGCGCCGACCCGAAGCGGATCCCGGACGCGGTGGACGAACTGCTGCGGCACCAGACGGCCATGCAAATCGGCATGAACCGGATCGCCACGGCGGACGTCACCCTCGGCGAGCACACCGTCCGCGCCGGAGAGGGCGTCGTCTGCCAGTTGGCGACCGCCAACCGGGACGCCGAGGTCTTCCGCGACCCCGACCGCTTCGACATCACCCGCACCGCCCGCGGCCAACTGGGCTTCGGCCACGGCCCCCACCAGTGCCCCGGACAGTCCCTGGCCCGGGTCGAGCTGCAGGTCACCCTGGACCGGCTGATCACCCGGCTGCCCGGACTGCGGCTCGCCGTCCCCGCGGCCGACGTGCCCTTCTGGCACCACCTGTTCGGCATCCACGGCGTCAAGGAACTGCCCGTCACCTGGTGAGGACCCGCGTCGCGGAGAAGGACGCCGTGGAGGAGGGCGCCGTGGAGGAGGAGCCGTTGTCGGAGGCACAGCAGGAGCTTGTCCACCGGTTCGACGGGCTGCGCGCTCTTTCGCTGTCCGCCCGGCGCAGCGAGAAGTGGCGGCGTTACCCGCCCGACATCCTGCCGGCGTTCATCGCCGAGATGGACTTCCCCGTCGCCGAGCCGGTGCTCGCAGCCATCCGCGCGCACCTCACGGTGGGCGGCGACCTCGGCTACGCCTACGCCTACACCACCGAGGCCCCCGTGCAGCGGGCCTTCGCGGCCTGGGCGCGGGCGGCCCACGACTGGCGGGTGGAGCCGCGGACGGTGGTGCTGTTCCCGGACACCATGCGGGTGATGGAGGTGGCGCTGGAGCAGTTCACCGAGCCGGGCGACGGCGTCGTGGTCGACGTCCCCGCCTACCCGCCCTACTTTGAGGCCATCGCCGCGGCCGGCCGCGAGGTCGTCCCGCGGCCGATGCGGCTGCGCGGAGGCCGCTGGCGGCTCGACCTGGAGGGGCTGGCCCGTGCCTTTCGGGACGGAGCCACCGCATACTTCCTGTGCAACCCGCACAACCCCACCGGCCGGGTTCTGACCGTCGGCGAACTGCGCGAAGTGCTGGCACTGGCAGCCGAGTTCGGGGTCGCGGTGATCTCCGACGAGGTGCACGCCCCGCTCACCCACCCGGGACACCGGCATGTGCCGCTCGCTTCGCTGCCCGAGGCTGCCCGGGTGACGACGGTGACGGCGGCCTCGGCCAGCAAGGGCTGGAACCTGTCCGGCCTGAAGTGCGCGATGGCGGTGGCCGGCCGGCCCCGGGACCACGACCGGCTCATGGAGATGCGGCCCAGGGAACGGGACGGCGTGGGCATCCTCGGGGTGAGCGCGAGCGAGGCCGCCTTCACCCGGGGTGCCCCCTGGTTGCGCACCGTGCGTCACTACCTGCACGGCAGCCGACGGATGCTCGTCGAGCTGGCCGAGTCGCTCGGCCCCGATCTGGAGCTGGTGCCGCCCGAGGCGAGCTACCTGGCGTGGTTCGACGCCCGGCGGCTGGCCGACCGGCTGGGCCGTGCCGACCTCGCGGAGTTCTTCCTCGACCGCGGCAAGGTGGCCGTCAGCGACGGACGGGAGTACGGGGGCGAGGGGTTCGTCCGGCTCAACTTCGGTACGTCCCAGCGCTTGCTGGAGGAAATGGTGCGCCGCATGGAGAAGGCGGTCCGGGAGGAGACAGCCGACGCGGGCGGCGCCGGTGGGGCGCCGCCGCGGAGTGTGCCGGGATATCCCGCGCCGGTGTGCGGTTCCTACGGGCCGGCGGACAAGGAGGAGTCCTCCAGATAATCCGTCAGTTCGGCTATGTGAATGCACAGATGCGCGTCTTCGGTGCGATGGACCGCGCCGGCCACGGAAAACCGTTTGAGGAAGTAGCCGATCCGCGAGCGCGTCGTCCCGACCATTTCGGCCAGCTCTTCCTGGGTTATCCGGTCGCGGATCAGGGCGGTCTGGTCCCTGGGTGTGCCGAACTTTTTCCCGAGATTCACCAAAAGTGCCGCCAGTCGGTGTTCGCTGTCCATCGTCACCAGATTCGCGATCACCTGCTGCTGCTCCTGCAGCCGGTTCGCCATGTGGCCGATCAGCGCCTCGCGCAGCGGCGACTCCCGGTCGGTCATCATCTGCGCCACGCGGACCTGCACCAACGTGGTGATCTGCATGGCCTGTGCGGTTTCGGTGCGGTTGGCGGCCAGGACGCTGGACTCCCCGAACACGTCACCGGGACCGTGTATGGAGAGGAGGCACTGCTTGCCGTCGCGGGTGTGCGTCAGTGTTTTCACCTGACCGCTCTCGACCAGATAGATGTGCGCGTCGGGCTGGCCGAGATTATAAACGTGCTCCCGCCGACCGACATGAAACCGTGTTCCTCGGATGGTCCCTCTTCTGACTGCCTCCCGCAGTGCGTCGGCCAGGCTTCGTTCGGTGTTACAGAAGAGTCCCATTCCGTCCCCCCGGTGACCGTCTTCGACGGCCGAAGTTGCTGGTGGAAGCCGTGCCTCTAGATCGGACTTCTCTGCCGAATCTAAAATACATGCCCCAGATCAGGGTAGTGGTCCGCGCCATGTTGGCTTCAATTGATCGACGAGTCGTAGGAGGGATTTCCCGACGTTGCGTCATGCGCGACGGAATTGCTCATTCCGATTGCTGTGCTGGAGGTTGGCGACTGCCGTCGATCGACAAAAGCCCTGGTGCAGGGCGAGGTGCCGGTCCGACCGGCCGGGGCGGTCGGACGCGTTGGTTCCGCTACACGGCCGATTTGCCCGCGAAGCGCAAGCGCGAGTTTGCGCCGCTGGACGGTTCGCGGATGCGAGGGTGTCATCCCGTGAAGATCCATGGCGGGGTTCGGTGGCTGAGCTGTTCGGCGGTTCGCCCGTAACGTCCTCGGGCCGGTCGAGGCCCAGGCCTTCCTCCGCCTCGCCCGCCAAAAATCTGTGCGCAGTGCGGGGAACGCCGCTACATCCAGGCCCGCGAAGGCGACCGCCCGCTGTGCCGGCGCTGCCACCAATACCCCACCGCGGCCTGCAGCGAGTGCGGGAAACGACGTCCGTGCTTGCATGTCTCCACCGACACCCCAATCTGCCTTTCGTGCACGTGGAAGCGGCGCCCCGCGCGATCTGCGTCGGCTGCCACCGCGACAACCAGATCAGCTACCGCACGGCCGACGGAGAGCTGCTGTGTTCGTCCTGCGGCGCCACACACCACCCCTGCGCCCAGTGCGGCCGGACGCTGCGCATCCAGGCCATCGCGCCGAACGGCGACGAACTGTGCCCCACCTGCTGGCGCTACCACCCGGCCCGCAAGCGGCCGTGCAGCGAGTGCGGCACAGCCACCCATCTGCAGCACCACGGCCTGTGCCCCGACTGTGCTGCCCGCGCGCGCCTTCGAGAAACACTCAGCGTCGAGGGACGGATGCGCCCCGGCATCGAGCCGGTCTGCAAAGCCCTGTTGAGGCAGCCCGGCAGGAACCTGGCTGTACTGGCTGAACCGCCGCCCCGCACGGCTGCAGCGCGCTGCGCGCCCTGCAGCCGGAAGCGGGCCGGTCACCCATGACACCTTGGACGGCCTGCGGCCGGCCAAGGTGGTCGACAACCTCCGCATGCACCTGGTCGCCGGCGGCGCACTGCCCGCGCGTGACGAGCAACTCGCCGTCCTCGAGCGCTGGCTCGCGGCAAGGACTGCACAAGTCCGTGACCCGGAGAGCGGCAAGGTGCTCCAGGCGTACGTCACCTGGCACCTGCTGCGTCGCCTCCGTCGTTTCTCTCGGCGCCGCCCGGTCAGCCAGGCACAAGCTCATGGCGTCCGCGCCTACGTCACCCAGGTCGTCCGGCTGCTCAACTGGCTCCAACCCAGGACGTCGCCCTCAGCACATGCACCCAGAACCTTCTGGACGCCTGGCTGGACGACTACCCGGCCCGCGGCCCGCGGGTACACGGCTTCCTCGCCTGGACCAGCCGCGACGGCCACGCCCGGCAGCCGACCGTCGAACTGGCCGCCCCGGCCTTCAGCGGTCAACTCATCGTTCGGGACGTCCGCTGGCAGCTGGTCAACCGGCTTATCCACGACGACGAGATCCCGCTCCCTGACAAGGCGGCCGGGCTCCTTGCTCTCCTCTTCGCCCAGAACCTGTCCCGGATCGTTGTGAACCTTCCCCTTGATCGTGGACACCTGGAGACTGGGACCTGAGGTTCCAGAGGCAGTAGCACCAGGTGGGAAGCAAGTACACGAAGCGGTACACCGAGGAGGTCAAGCGGGACGCCGTCGCGCTCGTCGACTCCTCGGGCAAGACGGTCACTGCGGTGGCCTGGGAACTCGGCATCAGCTCCGAGTCCCTGCGCGGCTGGTACCGCCGGGCCAAGGCGGACCGGGGCGAGGGCGAGCCCGGTGAGCTGACCAGTGCCGAGCGCGAGGAGCTCAAGCGGCTGCGCAGGGAGGTCCGCGAACAGCAGCAGACGATCGAGATCCTGAAAAGAACGACCGCCTTCTTCGTCACCTCGGGGCGGATACTCACCCGCACCGCGCCGGCCGCGCTCGGCTACAAGGAAAGCTGGAGCTACGACACTGCGGGCAACCTCACCAGCCACACCGACGGCCGCGGCAACAAGACGACGTACGCGTACACCGCGAACCGGCTGACGTCGGCGACGGACCCGACAGGCGGCAAGACCGTCTACACGTACGCCTCGCTCGGCTCGCTGGAGACCGTGACGAGCCCCCGCGGCAAGGGCACCACGTACGGGTACGACACCGCGGGCAACCGGACATCGGTCACCACGCCGCTGGGCGAGAAGACGACGTTTACGTACGACAAGGCGGGCCGCGTCCTGACCAGGACGGACCCGCGTGGGAACGTCTCAGGCGCCGACCCGGCCGCGTACACCACGAAGTACACCTATGACGGCCGCGGTCTGCTCAGCTCGGCCACGGACGCCCTGGGCCGTACGACGACCTACGAGTACAACGGCGCTGAGCAGTTGACGTCGGTGCGCAACCCGGCGGGCGAGGCCGCCACGCTCGGCTACGACGACGCGGGGAACCTGACCCGGACCACCGACCAGGCGGGCAAGTCCCTCACCCGCACCTACGACGCGAGCGGACGGCTCGCCTCCGAGACCGACGCAGCCGGCGGCCGGACCACATACACGTACGACAAGGTAGGCCGGCTGCTCAGCAGCGTCTCGCCGCGCGGGAACGTCTCCGGCGCCGACCCGGCCGCCTACACCACGTCTTACGTGTACGACGCTGCCGGCAACCTCACCGAGACCACCGGTCCCACCGGCGCGACGACGAAGACGACCTACGACGCGATCAACCGGCCGCTCGTGGTCACCGACCCGCTGGGCCACACCACCGGCTACATCTACGACGCCAACGACAACGTCACCAAGACCACCGACGCCGCAGGCAAGACGACCACCGCCGTCTACGACAAGAACAACCGCCTCAGCAGCAGCACCGACCAGCTGGGCAAGACCACGACCTACGCCTACGATGCCGACGGCAATCTGCTCAGCCGCATCTCCCCGCTCGGCCACAAGTCGAGCTGGACCTACGATGGCGACGGCCGCCAGGCCACCGCGGTCGATCCGCGCGGCAACGCCACCGGCACCGACCCCTGGAGTGACCCCCGAGATTCCGACACCTGGACGCTGGATGTTTCGTCATCCAGGGGAAGTGATCCATGGTGGCAAAGCGGAAGAACTACCCCGAAGAGTTCAAGCGGGATGCAGTGGGTCTGGTGCGTTCCTCGAAGGACCGCACCCTCACCGACATCGCACGAAGCCTGGGCATCCATCTGGAGACGCTGCGGAACTGGGTCCGCGAGGACAAGGCCCGCACCCAGGACGCGGACGGCGGGGGTGATGCCGGTATGACTCCCGACGAGAAGGAAGAGCTCAGGCGTCTGCGGCGGGAGAACGCCCGGCTCAAGGAGGACAACGAGATCCTCCGGAAAGCCGCCGCCTATTTCGCGCGGGAGACGACACGGTGATCCGCTTCCGTTTCGTCGACGAACACCGGAACGCCCACGGCGTGAAGCGGATGTGCGACGTCCTGGGCTGGGACCGGTCCGGCTACTACACCTGGCACAAGAACAAAGAGGCCCGGGAGGAGAAAGCCGGCGTCGAAGAGGAGCTTGCGCACCGCATCCGAGAGATCCATACCGATTCCAGGGGCGCCTACGGTGCTCTGCGGATCACCCGCGAACTGCGCCGTCGCGGACACGTCGTGAACCGCAAACGGGTCGCGCGGGTCATGCGAGAGAGACAGATCGCCGGGATCACGCGACGGAAGTCGCGGTCCCTGACGAGACAGGACCGCTCGGCTGCACCCGCGCCGGATCTCGTCCTGCGTGACTTTACGGCGCCGATGCCGGGACTGAAACTCGTCGGGGACATCACCTGCATGCCAACCGCCGAGGTGGCTTCATCTGGCGACGGTGATCGACCTGTGCACGCGTGAGGTCGTGGGCTGGTCGATGGCCAGCCATATGAGGGCTCAGCTCGTGGCGGATGCCATCCGAATGGCCCATGCCGGCGGGCACACCGCTGGCAATGCGATCTTTCATTCGGACCGCGGGTCTCAA